>NZ_JBFBHK010000015.1:0-62002 GCF_040685235.1 Curtobacterium sp. NPDC089185
GCTCCTACCGGAACGAGTGCGTCAACTGCGGGGCCGTGACCCGGCTCACCGCGGAGCAGGCCGAGCACGCCCAGGGGTGGTCGGCGGGGGTGAAGACCTGCGGCGTGAGCGTCATCCGCCAGATCACCCAGGCGTAGCGCCTCCCGTCCGTCGAGTGGTGGGGACTACTCGCCCAGCTTCGACAGCTCCTCGAACTCCGCGTCCGTCAGTTCGATGGTCGCGCCCTGCAGGTTGTCCTCGAGGTGGTCGACGCTCGAGGTCCCCGGGATCGGCAGCATCACGGGCGAGCGCTTGAGCAGCCACGCGAGCGCGACCTGCGCCGGCGTGGCGTCCTTCTCCTCCGCGAGCTCGGTGAGCGGCGAGTCCGTGCCGGTCAGCCCACCCGTGGCGAGGGGGAACCAGGGGATGAAGCCGATGCCCTGCTCCTCGGACCAGTCGAGGAGCTCCTCGGCCGAACGGTCGGTCAGGTTGTAGAGGTTCTGGACGGTGACGATCTCGGCGTGCTGCTGCGCGGCCTTCACGTCGTCGACGGACACCTCGGACAGACCGATGTGGCGGATCTTGCCCTCGTCCTGCAGCTTCTTCAGCTCGCCGATCTGGTCCTCGAGCGGGACCTTCGGGTCGATGCGGTGCAGCTGGAACAGGTCGATGCGCTCGAGGCCGAGGCGGCGGAGGCTCATCTCGGCCTCCTGGCGGAGGTACTCCGGGCGGCCGACCGGCGGCCACTCGTTCGGGCCGGTACGGGTGAGGCCGGCCTTGGTGGCGATGACGATGTCGTCGCCGTAGGGGTGCAGCGCCTCGCGGAGGAGTTCCTCGGCGACGTACGGGCCGTAGGAGTCGGCGGTGTCGAAGAAGTCGACGCCGAGCTCGACGGCGCGCTTGAGCACGCGGACGGCCTCGTCGTGGTCCTTCGGCGGCCCCCAGACGCCCGGGCCGGTGAGCTGCATGGTGCCGTAGCCGAGGCGGTGGACCTCGAGGTCGCCGCCGATGCGGAACGTGCCCGATGCGGCGGCAGGACGGTTCGTGGTGTCGGTACCAGTGGTCATGGACCCGGTCTACGCCCGTGCCGTGTCCCGTTCCTGGGTCGGTGTCCCCCTGGTCGCCGCCGACCAGCGGCAACCGGCGACGGCCCTACCGCGTCGGGCGGGGGTACGGGGTGTCGCCGACGGCCAGGCCGGCGACGAGCTTCGCGATCCGGTTCGCCCGGGCGGTGTCGCTCGGAGCGGTCACCACCCGGTGCAGCACGGCGTACCGGTTCGTGCCGTCGAGGTCGGCGAACAGGGCGGCGGCGGCCGGCGACGCGTCGAGGGCGGCCCGGAGGTCGTCGGGCACGACGACGGACGCGGCACCGGCGTACGCGCGGTCCCACCGACCGTCGGCCCGCGCGCGGTCGACCTCGGCACGGCCACGGTCCCGCATGCGCCCGGCGTCCTCGAGTGCCGCGACGAGGCCGACGTTCCGCTCGGACCAGAGCGACGCCCGGCGGCGCGGGGTGAACCGCTGGCGGAACGTCGCGGTGTCGCGACCGCGCTTCTGGCCGTCGATCCACCCGGAGCACAGTGCCTCGTCGAGGGCCTGGTCGTACGTCAGCGTCGTCGGCTCCGTGGTGCCCTTCTTCGCGAGGACGAGCCAGACGCCGTCCGGGTCGTCCTCGTGCGCGTCGAGCCACCTGCGCCACGCGGCGGCGTCCGGCAGCACGAGGTCCTCGTCGTCCATGCCGTCATCGTAGGACGGCGGTCCGGCTCAGACCCAGTGGGGCTGGTCGAGCAGTCCGTCGGGATCTGCCTGCTCGGCGATGCGGTGCAGGCGCGAGGTGTTCACGTCGAAGTACGCCGCCGGGTCGGTGATCGCCGCGTCGCAGTAGTTGGCGTAGGCACCCGTCCCCCAGGCCGGCTCCATGGCCTGCCGGAACCCGCGGACGTAGGCGTCGAAGGGGGCGGGGTCCGCGCCGTCGGCGAACACCGCGGTGTACTGCGCGGTCATCAGTGCGTTCCGCCAGGGGAAGGCCGAGTCGGTGCGTCCGACGTCGGCGACGGCACCGCCGAGGGCGTCGAGGGCGACGCCGCCCTCCCGGTTGCCCGCGACGTCCCCCGCGGCGGCCGCCTGGCGGACGAGGACCGCGATCTCCGCCCCGGTGAGCTTCCGCGTCCCGATCGACGAGGTGGCCGCCTCGGACACCCGCTGGGGTGTCCCGGCGAGGCGGACCACGGCAGCGCCGTACGTCAGCTCGTCGGCGGTGTGGGACGTCGGCGTCGCACCGGTCGCTGCGACGAACGCGTCGACGGATGCGTCGGCGCCGCGCTCCGGCCCCGTCCAGACGCCGGTGACGGTGACCGTCGGTGCGCTGTGCCGCGTCCCGTTCAGCAGTTTCAGGGTCGACCAGAGCCGGCGGTCCGCGACCGGCGCCCAGTCCTGCCAGGCCCGCACCACCGCGGCCGCGGCGGACCACGGGAACACGATGCTGAACAGCAGCACCGGTGGCGCGGGCTGCGTCCGGAAGGTCATCGAGGTGACGACGCCGACCGTCCCGCCGCCGCCGCCGCGGCAGGCCCAGAACAGGTCGGGCTCCGCCGTCGCCGACACCTCGTGCACCCGGCCGTCCGGGGTGACGAGCGTGACGCCGGTCAGCTGGTCGCAGGTGAGGCCGGTGGACCGGACGAGCACGCCGACACCGCCGCCGAGCGTGAGTCCGCCGATGCCGACCGTCGGGCACGAGCCGGAGCCGATCGCCCGTCCGGCACGGGCCAGGGTCGCGTAGACGTCCGCCAGCCGGGCGCCCGGGCCGATCGTCGCGGTGTCGCCGTCGACGCGGACGTCGTCGAGGTCCTGCGTGCTGATCACCAGCGACCGGGGGACGTCGGTGCCCGGTGCACCGCCCGCCGACCACCCGGTGTAGGAGTGCCCGCCGGAGCGCAGCGCGACCGGTGTGCGGGTGTTCCGGGCGAACGCCAGGGCTGCCTGCACGTCACCGACGCCCGCGACGCGCAGCACGGCCTGCGGGTCGGCATCGTCGTAGCGGGGGTTCTGCAGCACGCGGGCGGCGTCCCAGCCGGACGACCCCGACCGGAGCAGGGTGCCGGTGACGACGGCGGCGAGGGCGTCCCAGGAGTCCGGGCCGCCTGGGGTCGGCGAGGGCGACGGGGTACCGGTGCCGGTGGAGGGTGCGGCCGATCCGGGCCCGGACGGCCTCGGGCTGCCGGACGGAGCGGGACCGGGCCGGGAACAGGCGGCGAGCACCCCGGCGACGCCGAGGCCGATCCCGCCGGCGAGCACCGTCCGGCGCGTCGCCCGCCGGCTCCGGTCGTCGCGCTCGTCTCGGTCGTCGTCGCGCGGTCCGTCGTCGCGTGGTCGCTCCTGCTGCACGCGACCTGTCTACGCCTCCGCCGCGCGCCGGCCATCGTCCGCGCGGAGGACACGGCGTGGCCGACCGGTCAGCGCACCTCGCTGCTGCTGATCCGCACGGCGTCGGCCCATGCGTGCACCCACGCGGGCAGGGTGAGGTCCCGCGTGGTGCCGCCCGTCGCGGCGACGAGCTCGTCCGGCGTGACCGCGCCGCCGGTCCGGCGGAGGAACCGCGCCTGCACGACCGCCCGGGCGACGACGGCGCCGTGGCGCACGAACGTCTGCTCCATGTACACCGCACGCTCGTCGACGCCGAGCACCCGCGTGTGCAGCGTGAACCGCTGACCGAGCGTCAGGGACCGCTTGTACGTGATGGTCTGCGCGGCGACGACCGCGTACCAGCCCCGTCGCGCTGCCTCCTGCCAGAAGCCGGACCGGAAGAGCAGGTCGTACCGCCCCAGGTCGAGCATCGCCAGGTACTTGCCGTTGTTGACGTGGCGCAGGGTGTCGAGGTCCGTCGGCACGACGCGGAACGGCGTGCGCGCCTCGCCCCACAGCGAGGGTCGCCGTCCTGGTCGCGCGCCGGCCAGTCGGACACGCACGGCGAGCAGGAACAGCCGGAGGTACAGGTTCACGTGCCGATCCCACCAGGAGCCGGCCCCGCCGTCGAGCCCGTTGGAGGAAGCGGACGAGCGTCACGGTGCCGAGTGCAACACGGTGCACCCGACCCTCCAACCGGCCGCGGTCAGCCCAGCGGTCCGCCGGCGCCGCCGGTGATCCCCGGGTGTGCGGCCTTGGCCGTCCCCTCGGTGACCGCGTGGGCGGCCGATGCCTCGGTCATCGCGCGCTCGCCGACGCGCGGGTCGACGGGCTCAAGGTGCGACAGCGCCCGGCGGCGTCGGACGTTCTGCACCTCGAGCACCACGAGCAGGGCGGCGATGACCACCACGACGGCGATGACGATCACGAAGACGATCACGGCGTTCCCCTTCCGCACGGACCCCCTGTCCGTCCTGACAGCGTAGCCGTGGTGGTACCCCCCTGGCGAGGAGTCGCCGGGAGTAGACCGGCACCATGCAGACACGCAAGCTCGCAGACCTCGAGGTCGGTCCGATCGGCCTCGGCACCATGGGCATGAGCGCCTTCTACTCGGGCGCCGGCTCCGACGACGACGAGTCGATCCGCACGATCCACCGCGCGATCGACCTCGGCGTCACCCTCTTCGACACCGCCGAGGCCTACGGCCCGTACACGAACGAGGACCTCCTCCGCCGTGCCCTGGGCGACCGCCGCGACCAGGTCGTCGTCGCCACGAAGTTCGGCCTCTACCGGCACGAGGCCGGCGAGGAGACGCCGACCCAGCAGCGCGGCATCTCGAGCGCCCCGGAGTCCGTCCGCGAGGCCCTCGAGGGATCGCTCCGCCGCCTCGGCACGGACCACATCGACCTCTACTACCAGCACCGCGTCGACCCGGACGTCCCGATCGAGGACGTCGTCGGCCAGCTCGCCGGCTTCGTGCAGGAGGGCAAGATCCGGCACATCGGCCTGTCCGAGGCGTCGGCGGCCACCATCCGCAAGGCCCACGCCGTGCACCCCATCACCGCGCTGCAGAGCGAGTACTCGCTGTGGACGCGCGACCCCGAGGGCGACGTGCTCGACACCCTCCGCGAGCTCGGGATCGGCCTGGTGCCCTACTCCCCGCTCGGCCGCGGCTTCCTCACCGGGGCCATCACGAAGCCGTCCGACCTGGACGACGACGACTTCCGGAAGCAGAACCCCCGCTTCCAGCAGGAGGCCTTCGCGGAGAACATGCGGATCGTCGACGCCGTCAAGGAGATCGCGGACGAGGTCGGCGCGAAGCCGGGGCAGGTCGCGCTCGCCTGGCTGCTCGCGCAGGGCGACGACGTCGTCCCGATCCCCGGGACGAAGCGGGTCTCGCGGCTCGAGGAGAACGTCGGCGCAGCCGACGTCTCGCTCTCCGCAGACCAGCTCGCGCGCCTGTCGGCACTGCCCGTCCCGACCGGCGACCGCTACCCCGACATGTCGTCCATCGGTCGCTGACGCGACCAGGAGGCGGACGGGAGGCCCGTGGCGACCCCGCCACGGGCCTCCCGTCCGTCCCCGCCGCCGGCCGCTCCCGCGAGACTCGGCTCCGCGGACATGTTCGCGGCACCTGGACCGCGAACGTGTCCGCCTGGGCGAGGCTCGGCCGCCGGCCGACCGCCTGGTCAGCTCCCGCGGTAGGTGCTGTAGGCGAAGGGGCTGAGGAGCAGCGGCACGTGCAGGTGGTCGGTCCCGGTCACCGTGAACGCCACGACGACGTACGGGTGGAACGACGGGACACCGGTCGCACGGTGGTGGGCGCCCGTGTCGAACCGCAGCTCCAGGTCACCCCGCGGCAGCACGTCCGGACCGAGCCCGGCGCGGCCGTCCGCGTCGGTCTCGCCGGTCGCCAGGACCTCGCCCTCGGCCGTCCGCAGCGTCAGCGCGACACCTGCGGCCGGGGTGCCGGTCCGGGCGTCGAGCACGTGCGTGGTGAGGTGCGGGATGCCGAAGGTCGCCCGGATGCGGTGCACGGCGATGTCGGCGAGGGCGGCGGTGGCCTCGGCGACCTCGGGTTCCGGGTCCCCGGCGAGCCGCCGTTCGAGTTCGGCGAGGAGCTCCTCCGGCGTCCGACCGGCAGCACGCACGAGGAAGACCCGGCCGAACCGCTCCTCGTACGCGGCGTTCCCGCGTGCGATCGCCGCCGCGACGTCGTCCTGCGCCGTGGCCATCGCCCCCTGCTCACGGGCGGACGTCGGCTCGGTGGTGCGCTCGCCGATGCGGGGGTGCTCGGCGAGCGCGGTGTCGAGGTCCGTCGCGGTCCACGCTGCCGCCGCCTCGGTCGCCGCCGCGACGAGCGTCGGGACCGACCGGTACGGGCGTCCGGCCACGAGGGCGTCGGCCCACGCGGGGACCGCTGCCCACCCCAGGGCGGTCGTCCGGGCGTCGGCGGCGGGGGCGGAGTCGAAGTCGCTGAGGTCCACGCGCCTCACCCTAGGCAGACCGCGTTACGCGGGCGTTTCGGGTGCCCGGGCGTCACAGCTCGGTGACGAAGGACGCCGCGCGCAGCTGCAGGTCCTCGATCCGGCGCAGGCGGGCGGCCTCGACGTCGAACCCCTCGTACGCCGGCGGCACCGGGCGCCGGACGTTCCGGGAGCACTCGAAGTCCTGGCAGACCAGTGTCCCGACGGTGTTCCCGTTCCGACCGGCCTTGCCCGAGCGCTTCGCGGCGGAGAACACGACGTCGTTCGGCAGCGTGACGTCCTGGCACCACGAGCACTGCGCCCGTGACCGCGGCGACGCCTCGGCCTGCCGGAACAGCACGCCGACGAGGTCGCCCTCGAGCGTGGGCACGACCGCGTACGAACGCCGGGGGGTCTTCGGGTCGCGCCAGCCGAGGAAGTCGAGCGCCTCCCAGTCGAGGGAGTCGAGGTCGGCGGGCAGGGTGAGGTCGGTGACCTCCTTGCGGGAGGCGTTGACGAAGGAGGAACGGATGGTCTTCTCGCTGATGGGCAGCACGGTGTGGTCGCTCTCGACGGGGCCCGGGCGCGAGTGCGCCGCGCGGGCCGAGGGGTGGGTGGTCAGGGTTCGACGACGGCGGCCGTGCCGGACGGCACAGCCGGGGGCGTCACGCCCTGATGCCGGCGCTCCGGGCGCCGACCACCTCCTGCTGACTCACGTGTCCAGCGTACGACGGCGTGTCAAGCCGGGCGTGTCGTTCCGGCAGCCCGGTCAAGCGCCAGGCCGCAGCAGGACGACCGACCCGTCGAGCGCGGGCTGCCGACGGAGCGCACCGTGGCGCGCGTCCCACTCGCCCGACGTGAGCGCGTTCCGCAGGGCGGCGATCGATCGGCGAGCGGTCAGGTCGTCGACCAGGCTCCACGCGGGGTCGGCGGCCCGGACGTCGGCGTCGAGGAGCCGTTCCGGCCGCGCGTAGTAGCCCTCACCGAAGCCGTCCACGCACGTGAACGGCACCGGCAGGCGCACGACGTCGACGGACGGCCCGACGAGCGTCACCAGCCGGTCGATCGTCGGCAGCGTGGCGGCCTCGGCGGCGACCACGTCGGGCGCGTACTCGGCGAGCCACCCGGCACGGAGGCGGTCCGGGTCGCGCGCGAGCACCACGACACGGCCACCGGTGGGCAGCGCGAGTGCGGCGAGCGTGTCCTCGGCCGGGAAGGTCAGCAGCGTGGCATCGGCACCCCCGTCGGCGACGAGCTCGCGGTCCGCGGGCACGTACGAGACCGGGCCCCCTCGGACCTCGCGCACGGTGCGGGCGTCACCGAGGGCCTTCGCGACCGCGCGGACGAACGTCGGCTCCGGGCGGCGGTGCCGTCGCAGCGCGGCCGCCTCGGCGTCGGTGTCCGCGGTGCTCGTCACGCGCTCACCCTACGAACGCTGCCTGCGCGGGACCCGACGCTCAGTCGGCCTGCTCGGCGTCGCCCGCGCGCACGGCGGCGAGCCGCTCGGACCGTTCCGTCGCGGCCCAGGTCCCCAGCAGCGCCAGCGACCGCTCGGACTCGCTGCCCGGCTCCGCCGAGTACGTGAACATCGTCAGACCGGGGTCCGCGACGAGCTCGAGCGCCTCGAAGTCGAGCTGCAGTTCGCCGACTATCGGGTGTGCGATCCGCTTGCCGCCCCGTCGGTGCATCCGCACGTCGTGCGCTGCCCACCAGGACCGGAACTCCTCGCTCCGCGTCGACAACTCGCCGACGAGCGTGACCAGGCCCGGCTCGCAGGGGTTCGCCACCGCGGCGGCCCGCAGCACGGCGACGGCCTCGCGCGCCGTGGCCGCCCAGTCCGGGAAGAAGTCGCGGGCCGCTGGGTCGAGGAAGGTGAACCGTGCGGTGTTCACCGGTCGGCCGGGGCCCGCGAACATCGGCGCGTACAGCGCGCGGCCCAGTTCGTTCGTCGCGACGACGTCGCCGCGTTCGTTGCGCACCCACGCGGGGGCGCCGGTGATCGCGTCGAGCAGGCGCTGCACGCCCGGACGCACCCGGGTCGGGACGTTCCGGTGCATGACCTTGACCCCGGCGTTCGCCAGCCGGGCGAGGTCGAACAGGTGCACGCGTTCGTCCTCGTCGAGCTGCAGGGCGCCGGCCAGGCCCTCGAGCACGCTGTCCGAGACGCCCTTCAGCGAGCCGCGCTCGAGTCGCGTGTAGTAGTCGACGCTCACGCCGGCGAGCATCGCGACCTCGTGCCGACGCAGGCCCGGCACGCGACGCACCCCTCCGCCGAAGGACGGCATGCCGACCTCGTCCGGGGTGAGCCGCGCCCGCCGCGAGGACAGGAAGTCACGGATCTCGTTGCGCACGTCGATACCCATGGGCACGAGCGTACGTGGCCGGACCCGGGCGGCGACAGGCACCAGCGGTACCCGTGGACGGCGCGGCCGTCGCGGTGGGAGGTGACCGGAACGCGGACGGGAGGCACGGTGCCCGCCCGCACCGCGCCTCCCGTCCGGCGGTGACCCGGCTACACGGCCGGCGGGGCCACGCGCGCCGGTCCGGCCGGAGCCGCCGCAGCAGCGGGCGTCACCCGGACGCGCGCGACGCGGTGGCCGTCCATCTCGGTGACCTCGAGCCGGTGCTCGCCGACGTCGACGACGTCGCCGACCTCCGGAACCCGGTCGAGGTGGACCTGCACGAGGCCACCCACGGTCTCGTAGTCGCCGTCCGGCAGCTGCGGGCCGCCGTCCGCGGCCAGGTCCTCGAGCACGGTGGCACCGTCGATCCCGTCCGACTCGGCGGCCGGCGGGTCGTACTCGTCCCGGATGCGGCCGACCAGGTCCTCGAGCAGGGCCTCGAGCGTGACCATGCCGGCGCTGCCGCCGTACTCGTCGACGACGAGGGCGATCTGGTGGCCGTCGGTCCGCATGTCGGCGATCGCGCTCGACAGGGACTTCGTCTCGGGCATCGCGAGGACGGGGCGCACGAGGGTCGACACGGGCGCGGCCGGGTCGGCCGGACGGAGCAGGTCCCGCAGGTGCACGAAGCCGGCGACGTCGTCGCGCGAGCCCTCGGTGACGAGGTAGCGGGTGTGCCCCTCCTCGATCGCGTGGTCCGTGGCCTCGGCGATGGACACCGACGCGTCGATCGTGGACACGTCGTACCAGGGCCGCATCGACTCGCGGAGGATCCGGTCGCCGGCGTCGAGCGCGCTCCGGGCGATGCGGCGGCCCTGCGCGTCGATGGCGTCGTGGTCCTCGACCAGGCCGCGGAGCTCCTCGGTGCTCATCGACTCGCTGCGGGCGTTCGGGTCGCCGCCGAGCAGCCGGACCACGGCGTTCGTGGTCGCCGACAGCACCCAGATCACCGGGCGCATCACGATCGCGAAGCGGTCCAGTGTCGGGGCGACCGCCATCGAGAAGCCCTCGGCGCGCTGCAGCGCGAGGCGCTTCGGCACGAGTTCACCGAAGACGAGCGACAGGTACGCGATGACGAGGGTCATGAGCACGAGGGCCACGGCCTCGGCGGCACCCTGGTCGAGTCCGAGACCCGACAGCAGCGGCGCGACGTCCGGCGCGATCGAGGACGCACCGTAGGCGGCGGAGAAGAACCCGGCGACCGTCACACCGATCTGCACGGCGGACAGGAAGCGGTTCGGGTCACGACCGAGGGCAGCGACCCGGGCCCCGCGGCTGCCACGGCGTTCGAGCTGCTGGAGCTGCGACTCGCGGAGCGACACGAGGGCGATCTCGGCGGCGGCGAACACGCCACCGACGAGCACGAAGAGGATGACGAGCCCGAAGGCGATCCAGGTGTCGGCGTCCATCAGCGGGACACCACCGAGGGTCGACGACGGGCGGGCGGTCTGTGGTGATCGTCCATGCTGTGATTGTGCACAGGTTGGCTGGGACGCAGCCGCGTCGGTGCTGCGCGGGCGCTGGGCATCCGGCGAGCGTCCGACCGGGTCAGGTGGTGAGCGAGCGACCGATCCGCGCTTCGAGCCAGGCCTCGGGGTCGATGGGCGTCACGCCGTCCATCAGGACCTCGAGGTGCAGGTGTGCACCCGTCGAGACGCCCGAGGAGCCGACGCTGCCGATGAACTGCCCGGCCGCCACGGTGTCGCCGGCCCGGAGGGGCGACGACCCGGGGATCATGTGGCCGTACAGGGTCGAGACCCGGCGTCCGTCGATCACGTGGTCGATGATCACGGTGTTGCCGTAGGAGAAGTACGTGCCCGAGACCCGGACGGTCCCCGCCGCCACGGCGCCGATGGGAGCGCCCATGCCGGGGTTGAAGTCGAGTCCCTGGTGGAGCGAGGAGCACGCGCCGCACGGGGCCGCGCGGTAGCCGAAGCCGGAGCTCATCCGGACCGGACCCGGGAACGGCGAGCGGACCTCGCCGCCGGCGGAGACGGAGCCGTCGGCCCCCACGCCGTCGGCCGAGCCGCCGGTGGCCGCGACGACGACCTTCTGGGCCTCGTTGACGGTGAAGTCGTCACGGTCGAGGGCGCTCGCCGTGACCGCCTGGGTGACGGCGTAGTCCTGGGTGCGGACCTGCGGCGCGAGGGTGGAGGTCGCGGTCGACGTGCCGGCGCTGGCGTGCGCGGGCATCGCGGACGCGGCGAACATGGCCAGGGCGGCGGCGGCGCTCGTCAGGGTGATGCGGCTCGCGCGGTTCGAGCGGGACGTGCGGGGCGCGCGGACGGTGGTGGCGGTCGTGATCGCGGCGGGGCGGCGGCGGACGACCTTCGTGATGCGGGCATCGACGTGCTCGGTGGCCACGCGCGCCGTGGTCGCTCGTCGACCGGGCCGGCTCTCCGTGGGGAGCACCTGCGGCGCTGCTGCTGCCTCGGCTGGTGCCGGTGCCGGCTCGGCTGCGGTGGTCGCTGCGGTGTCCGGAGCGACCGCCGCGGCGGTGGCGGGCAGGACCGCCGTGCTGCGCGGGGAGCGGGGAGCGCGGGGGCGGGGAGCGCGGGGGCGTCGGGCGGGCTTCCTGGCTGCTGCGCGCTCGGCCTCGAGGGCAGCGCGACGGGACAGGTGCACGACCGGGGTCTCCGGCGGCTGCTGGTCGGTGTCGTGTGTCGTCGTCATGGCCGCAGACCATTCTGCACGAGTCTGTCGCTTTGTACAGGCCTTTCCGTGATCTCCTCGTTACACAACGGCTGACAGTCCGCTGACGCGTCACCCTGCCTGCGGACCCGCTGGGCGACGGATCGGTAGTGTCTGGGTCCAGCGACCGGAAGGACCTGCGCCATGGCCCGAACGCCGCGGGAACGGCACGAACCCATCGACCTCGCGACCGCCGAGGTCGTGCTCGCCGGGACGCAGGACCTGTTGCCGGTGCTCCGGACGTCCGCCGTGCGGGCCGGCGTCGACGCGTCGCGGATGCGGGTCGTCGGGGTCGACGACGTGCACGAGGTCGCCGACCACGCGGACGCGGACCTCGCGGTCATCGCCATCCGTCGCCCGGGCGAGGACCCGGCGTTCCACCGCGCGCAGGAGACGGCCGAGCTCATCGCGCCCCTGCTCGCGCCGCACGCCGTCCGGATCGTCGTCACGGTGTCCGGTGTGACCCGCCTCGCGCCGAAGGTCGAGCGCACGCTCACGTCCGAGGTCCTGCACCAGATCGGGATCGCGTCCGCCACGTCCGGGTTCAAGCGTCCGTTCCGGAGCATGCGCACGCGGCTCGGCACGGCGGGACTCCGTGCCGCCGGCGTGCGCGTGTTCCGCATCACCGTCTGAGGTGTCACCGTCCGACGCGTCACCGTCCGACGCGTCGCCGGCAGCCTGGCCGTCGCCGGAGGGCCCATGTATCTTGATGTCGAGACATCCCGCGCCGCGAGTAGCGTGGACGTACCGACGGTCGAACAAGGGAGTACCCGCCAGCATGGCCAAGATCATCTACACCCTCACGGACGAGGCACCGTTCCTCGCCACCCACTCGTTCCTGCCGGTCGTCGAGGCGTTCGCACGCACCGCGGGGGTCGACGTCGAGACCCGCGACATCTCGCTCTCCGGCCGGATCATCGCGCAGTTCCCGGAGCGGCTCAGTGACGAGCAGCGCCTGGACGACGCCCTGGCCGAACTCGGCGAGCTCGCGAAGCAGCCCGAGGCGAACATCATCAAGCTGCCGAACATCTCGGCGTCGATCCCGCAGCTCAAGGCCGCGATCAAGGAGCTCCAGGCGCAGGGCTACGACCTGCCCGCCTACCCCGACGAGCCCACCACGGACGAGGAGCGCGACGTCCGCGCCCGCTACGACCGCACCAAGGGCAGCGCCGTGAACCCGGTGCTCCGCGAGGGCAACTCGGACCGCCGCGCACCGCTCTCCGTGAAGAACTACGCGAAGAAGCACCCGCACCGCATGGGTGCCTGGAGCCACGACTCGGGGACGAACGTCGTGACGATGGGCAAGGACGACTTCCGCTCGAACGAGCAGTCGTGGATCGCGCCGGCCGACGACACCCTGACGATCGAGTTCGTGGCGGCCGACGGCGAGACCACCGTGCTCAAGCAGGCGGTCCCCGTCCTCGCGGGCGAGGTCGTCGACGGCACCGTGCTGCACGTCCGTGCGCTCGAGGCGTTCCTCCGCGACCAGATCGCCGCCGCACAGGAGCAGGGCGTGCTGTTCTCGGTGCACCTCAAGGCCACGATGATGAAGGTCTCCGACCCGATCATCTTCGGCCACGTCATCCGCGCGTTCTTCCCGAGCGTCTTCGAGCGCTTCGGCGCCGACCTCGCCGCCGCCGGCCTGAACCCGAACGACGGCCTCGGCTCGATCCTCGCCGGGCTCGACAGTGTGCCGAACGGTGCCGAGATCAAGCAGGCGTTCGCCGACGGCATCGACGCCGGCCCCGAGCTCGCCATGGTCGACTCGGACAAGGGCATCACGAACCTGCACGTGCCGAGCGACGTCATCGTCGACGCCTCGATGCCCGCGATGATCCGCACCTCCGGCCACATGTGGGGCCCGGACGGCGAGGAGCACGACACCCTCGCGGTCATCCCGGACTCGAGCTACGCCGGCATCTACCAGGCCGTCATCGAGGACTGCCGCGCCAACGGCGCCTTCGACCCGTCGACCATGGGCTCGGTGCCCAACGTCGGACTCATGGCACAGAAGGCCGAGGAGTACGGCTCGCACGACAAGACGTTCGAGCTCCCGGGTGACGGGAAGGTCCGCGTCGTCACGAGCTCGGGCGAGACCGTCATCGAGCACGACGTCGAGCAGGGCGACATCTGGCGGGCCTGCCAGACCAAGGACGTCGCGATCCGCGACTGGGTGAAGCTCGCCGTCACCCGTGCCCGTGCCACCGGCTCGCCCGCCGTGTTCTGGCTCGACGAGACCCGTGCCCACGACGCGAACCTCATCGGGCTCGTCCGCACGTACCTCGGCGACCACGACACCGACGGCCTGCAGATCGAGGTCATGGCGCCCGAGGACGCCATGCGCTTCTCGCTCGAGCGCATCCGCCGCGGCGAGGACACCATCTCGGTCACGGGCAACGTGCTCCGCGACTACCTCACCGACCTGTTCCCGATCATGGAGCTCGGCACCTCGGCGAAGATGCTCTCCGTCGTCCCGCTGCTCGGCGGCGGCGGCCTGTTCGAGACCGGTGCCGGCGGTTCGGCCCCGAAGCACGTGCAGCAGCTCGTCGAGCAGGACTACCTGCGCTGGGACTCCCTCGGTGAGTTCCTCGCGCTCGCGGTGTCCTTCGAGCACCTCGCCGGCGTGACCGGGAACGCGCGGGCGAAGGTCCTCGCGGACACGCTCGACCGCGCCACGGGCACGTTCCTCGACGAGGACAAGTCCCCGGGTCGCAAGCTCGGCTCGATCGACAACCGCGGCAGTCACTTCTGGCTGGCGAAGTACTGGGCCGACGAGCTCGCCCGGCAGACCGAGGATGCCGAGCTCGCAACGGCCTTCCGCAGCCTGGCGTCGACGCTGGACGAGCAGGGCGAGACGATCGTCCAGGAGCTCGTCGCCGTGCAGGGGAAGCCCGCCGACATCGGCGGCTACTACCGCCCCGACAGCGCCAAGACGAACGCCGTGATGCGGCCGTCCGCCACGTTCAACGAGGCGCTCGCCACCCTGTAGACGCGCACCGACGACGGACGGGAGGCGCGGTGCCGGCTGGCACCGCGCCTCCCGTCCGTCGTCGTGCCGCCGCCCTGCCCCGCCGCCGCCGCGCACTCGAGGTTCCCGAATTCTGCACTCTCGAGGCAGATCCAGCGCTCGAGCGGAACCTCGACGAACCTGAGCGGCAAGTCGTGGAACCTCGGCGGTCGGAGGCCGCGCGCCGCGCGTGCGAGGCCTGCCGCGTCAGCCCTTCGGGACCGGCGGACCGACGACCAGCAGCGCCGAGAACACCAGCGCGACCGCCACGACCCCGATTGCCGCCGACACCCCGGGCCGACGCACCACGAAGAAGAGCAGGCGGTCCCAGACCCCGGACCGCTCGTCGGCGGTCCGTCGCCAGGGCCCCTCGAGCATGCCGCGCCGGGCGACCGCGACCTCGAACGGCACCGTGGCGTACGGCACGACGGCACTCGCCCAGCCGAGCACGAGCGCCCCGACGGACCAGCGCTGGTTCACCGCGACGACCGTCGTCACCACGAGGTAGGCCAGGAACACGAAGCCGTGGATGCTCCCGCCGATGCGCACGCCCCAGTCGCCGGCGTCGAGCGCGTACTTCAGCACCATCCCGGCGATGAGCAGCGTCCAGGTCACGAGTTCGGCCACGGCGGCGGCGCGGAACAGGGATCGGGGAGTCATGCCGACATGGTCGCGCACCCTGCCGGGGAGACTCCCGACACACGGCCGGTCGTATCGATTCGACCTGACACCGGGTAGCGTCGTCGTCATGTCAGCGCCGACCGAGAGCCGTCCCCTGAACATCGTCGTCTGGAACGAGAACGTGCACGAGAGCCGCGGCGACGCGACCGTGCTCGGGCACTACCCCGACGGCATGCACACCGTGATCGCCGCCGCCCTCCGCGAGCACCACCCCGGGGCGTCCGTGTCCACGGCCACGCTGCAGGAGCCCGAGCACGGCCTGACCGCCGAGCGGCTCGCCACGACCGACGTGCTGTTCTGGTGGGGCCACGTGGCGCACCAGGACGTGTCCGACGAGGTGGTCACCCGCGTGGTCGAGGCCGTCCACGCCGGCATGGGGCTCGTCGTCCTGCACTCCGGGCACTACTCGAAGCCGTTCACCCGGCTGATGGGCACCACCTGCTCCCTGAAGTGGCGCAACGACGGCGAGCGGGAGCTCGTCTGGACGATCGCACCCGAGCACCCGATCGCCGCGGGCGTCCCGCACCCGATCGTCATCGACCGGCAGGAGATGTACGGCGAGTACTTCGACATCCCGCGCCCGGACGAGGAGGTCTTCCTGTCGACGTTCGCCGGCGGCGAGGTCTTCCGCTCCGGGGTCGCCTACCGCCGGGGTCTCGGCCGGGTGTTCTACTTCTCGCCCGGCGACCAGGAGTACCCGGTGTACCACCACGCGGACGTCCAGCGGGTGCTCGCGAACGCCGCAGCCTGGGCCGCTCCCACGTCCGAGCGCCGGCAGCTGACGGCCGACCCCCACCCGCGGGACTGGTTCCTCAGCGGTGGGTCGGGTACACAGGAGGCGTGACCAACCATCTCGCCGGTGCGGACAGGCGCACCGCGGTGATCGAGGCGCTCGAGGTCCTGGGCTCCGGCCCGGAGGAGCGCTTCGACCGCATCACCCGCATGACCCACGAGGCCTTCGGCGTCCCGCTCACCTTCCTCAACCTCGTCCACCACGACCTCGTCACCACACAGTCGACGTTCGGGTTCCAGCAGGGCACGAGCGTCCCCGCGAGCGAGCAGTTCTGCGCGACGACCGTGCTGAGCCCCGAGCCGATGGTGATCCCGGACGCCGCGCTCGACATGCGGTTCGCGCAGTCGCGAGCGGTGACCGAGTACGGCATCCGGTTCTACGCGGGCGCCCCGCTGACCATGCCGGACGGCACGCGCGTGGGCACCCTCTGCGTGATGGACGCCGAGCCGCGGGTCTTCTCCGACGAGGACCTCGCGCTCCTCGGCGACCTCGCCCGCTGGGCGGAGCGGGAGCTCGGGTACTCGATCGAGCGCGGCCGCGTCCAGCGGGTGCTCGCCGGGCTCGTGCCGGACCCGGTCACCGTCCCCGGTGCGTCGGTCACGGGACTCGTCGTGGCGGACGAGGACGGCGGCGACCTCGCCGACTGGCGCACCGCCGCCGACGGCTCGGTGCACGTCACCGTCGGCACGGTGACCGCAGCCGGTCGCGCCTCGGCGCTCCTCGCCGCCTCGGTCCGCGCGGCCGTGGTCGCCCGGACGGACCTGCCGCTCCGCGACGCGGTCGCCGGCCTGGAGGCCCAGCTCACCCCCGACCTGTCGACCGCCGGCGCCGTCGGCTCGCTCCTGCACCTGCGGTTCGACCCGACGTCGGGTCACGCCGAGTGGGTGGACGCCGGCCACGGGGAGGCGCTGCACCTGTCCGGCGGCACCGTCACCCCGCTGCGGTCCACGGACCTGCCGTTCGGCCTGCGGTCCGGCGGGGTCCAGCGGAGCGTGTCCTCCCTCGACCTCGCGCCCGGCGACCGCGTCGTGTTCGTCACGGACGGCACCCTCGGGCTCGACGGCGTCGGGGACGCGCACGGCCTCGCGACCGTCGCCGCGGCGCACCCCGACGACCTGGTCGACCACGTCCGGGCACTGGTCCCCACCGACCGGACGACCGCGGACGTCACCGTCGTCGTGCTCACCCGGCCCGCTGCGGACTGACGGGCGCTGCGGACTGACGGGCGCTGTGGACTGACGGACGCAGCGGGCTAGCGGGCGCGCGGTGCCGGTCGTCCGGTGGCCGCCGCCACGAGCAGGGTCGCCAGGAGCGCCACACCGGCGAGCTCGACGCCGAGCCCCGCGGTCTTCCAGTACGCGCTGCCGACCACCTGCGGTTGCGTGACCGCCGACGGCCACCAGGGGTCGAGGAACGGGACCGTGCCGGGGAACGGGTCGGTCCCGAGCACGACGAGACCGCCGAGCAGCAGCACCACGCCGAGCCCGGCCATCGCCCCGCGCGGGCCGTGCAGCATCCGGACGACCAGGGCCGCGGCGAGTCCGGCGAACCCGAGCACCGCGAGCAGGAAGGCGACGACCACCACGGGCTGCGGGGTCAGCGCCACCCAGTCGAGCACCGCGATCGGCAGCAGCAGCCACCGTCCCGTCCGGGCCCAGCGTCGCGGGTTCCGCCATCCGTCCATGCCGGTCACGGTACGACAGCGCGCGGGGGGTCCCCTGAGGGCCTCCTTCCGACCGGCTCCGCTGGTTACGATCGACGGCATGGCGCAGGACGGCCGGGGCAGGCAGGATCGGGCGGTGGCGACGCGGGCGGCCCTCATCGAGGCCGCCGCCGCGGAGTTCGACGAGCGCGGCTACGCCGGGGCGTCGATGGACGGGGTCGCCGAGCGGGCCGGGATGACCAAGGGCGCGCTCTACTTCCACTTCCGGTCGAAGGCCGACACGGCGAGCGCGGTGATCGCGGCGCAGGACGAGGTCTCGCGCCGGTACGCCGCGGCGGCTGCCGCCCGGGTGGCGTCGCCGCTCGAGTCGCTCATGTGGATGTCGCAGGGCGTCGCCGCGCAGATGACCAGCGAGGTCGTCGTGCGCGCCGGTCTGCGCCTGACCGCCGACCCGAACGCGCGGGCGATCCCGCGGGAGCACCCGTACGACCACTGGGTGGGGCACACCGCCGACCTGATCCGCCGCGCAGTGGACGCGGGTGAGGTCGACCCGTCGTGGGACCCCGAGCTCGTCGGACGCGTGGTGAACCCCGCGGTCGCGGGCGTCCAGATGATCTCGGACGTGCTGCACGACCGCGCCGACCTGTACGAGCGCCTGCGGGAGCTCTGGACGGTCCTGCTCAGCGCGATCGGGACGGAACGGACACGCGCTGAGGTGCCCCGGCTGGTGGCGATCATCGTGCCGGACCCACCGGGACCGGCCGCGTGTGCGGACGGTGCCGGGGACCCGGTCGACTGAGGGCGACGCGGGTCCCCCCAGGGACACCCACGTCGCTGTGCCACGAGGATACCGCGGAGTACGTTTCCGCGAGCAGCCCCAGTTCGCGGGACCGCCCGGCCCGGACCGGCGACCCCGCTACCCTGGGCCCGTGGCGACCCCGGCAGCCGAGCACCGCGTCGACGTGGCCCTCGTCGCCGCCCTGCTCCGCGACCAGCACCCAGACCTGGCCGACCGACCACTGCGGGTCGTCGCGAGCGGCTGGGACAACGTGGTGGTCCGTGCCGGCGACGACCTGGCCGTGCGGCTGCCCCGGCGCGCGGCGGCCGCACGGCTCGTCGCCCACGAACAGCGCTGGCTGCCGGACATCGCCGCCCGGGTCGGCGGGGTGGTGGCGGTCCCCGAGCCGGTCCGCACCGGCCGACCGGCGCTCGGGTACCCGTGGACCTGGAGCGTCGTGCCCTGGCTGCCGGGCCGTCCCGCCGGGGAGCGCCCGCAGGGGGAGGCGGTGGCGCGGACGCTCGCGGCGTTCCTCGACCGGCTGCACGTGCCCGCCCCCGCCGACGCCCCCGTGAACCCGGTCCGCGCGGTCCCGCTGGCGACCCGCACGGACGCGGTGCTGACGCGACTGGCGACGGCCGACGTGCCCCGGGCGGCCGAGCTGGCGGCGCTCTGGCGGACCGCGGCCGGCGCGCCGACGCACACCGGGCCTCCCGTCTGGGTGCACGGCGACCTGCACCCCTTCAACCTGCTCGTCCAGCGGCAGCCGCTCGGCGACGAGCACCTGTCCGCCGTGGTCGACTTCGGGGACGTGACCTCGGGTGACCCGGCGGTCGACCTCGCGACGCGGTGGCTGACCTTCGACCGTGCGGGACGGCGCGCGTTCGCCGCGCTCGTCCCCGCCGACGCGGCCACCTGGACACGCGCCCGCGGCTGGGCGGTGTCGCTCGCGTCGGCGCTCGCCGTCACCGACGACGACGCGTTCCGGACGACCGCGGCCGCCGCGATCGACGCGGTGCTGGACGACTGAGGGCACCGGGGCTTATCGTTCCCTCACCTGACCGTGCACCGGAGATCGGAGGGGCCTGATGACCCTCGAGTTCCACGCCCCGCACGACGTCGACACCGACGCCACCCCCGCCCCGTCCACCCGGTCCGACCGCCGGGGTCCCAACGCTCCCGGGCGTGCCGGCGTCCGCGGCCTGCTCGACCGCCTCGCCGCCCGTCGGGCCTTCGCCCGCGACCGTCGACTGGTCGCGCACCTGCACGAGCTCGACGACCTCCAGCGGCTCCTGACCGACGCGCGCGGCGTGGTCGAGCGCGGGTGGATCCAGCACTCCTGGTTCGCCTACCTCGACGAGCACGGTCGCGTGCGGAAGGCCGCGAGCGCCGCGACGATGGACGCCCAGGGCCGTCCGCTCGTGGCAGCGTGCCTGGTCGGCGCCGTGGTCTCGGCCGCCGGCGGTCCGCAGGTCGTGCACTCGCAGCAGGTGCAGCGGGCGCTCGACCTGGTCTGGCACGCCCTCGCGGCCGACGAGGGGCAGGCAGTCGCCTGGTGCCCGGCGCCGGACATCCGGATGGCCCGCGTCCGCGACCTGACGAGCTGGAACGACGGCACGGACCGCACCGCGACCGAGGTGGCCTCGCTGCTCCTCACCGCGGAGCGCGTCGCCGTGCACGAGGCCGCGCGCGTCCAGGCGCGGCGGACGGCGGTCCCGACGACGTGACCGACGCCGTCCCGCAGGTGACCCCGGCCGCACCGTCGCCGTCGATCGCGGCGAGTGGCCTGTCGGCGCTGTCCGACGAGGGCTCCGCCCCGACGACGGACGCGGCGATGGTGAAGGACACGCTGCACCGCTACCTGCGGAAGCACCGGGCCGCGCTGCTCGCCAAGCTCGACGGCCTGGCGGAGCGGCAGGCCCGGTGGCCGCTCACCCCGACCGGCACCAACGTGCTCGGGCTCGTCAAGCACGTCGCCGGGGTGCAGGCGGGCTACCTCGGGCTCGTGTTCGACCGTCCGCTGCCCGACCCGCCCGCGTGGCTCGAGTCGTGGGACGGCGAGGACATGTACGCCTCGCTCGACGAGACGACGGCGGACGTCGTCGCGTTCCACCACCGCAGCGCCGCGCACGCCGACGCGACCATCGAGGCGCTCGACCTCGACGCCCGCGGGGTCGTCCCGTGGTGGCCCGAGGACCGTCGCGACGTGACGCTGCACCGGATCCTCGTGCACCTGGCGTACGAGACCGCGCGGCACGCGGGGCACGCCGACGTCGTGCGCGAGATGCTCGACGGCCTGGCCGGCGACGGGGACGGCAACCTCGCCGACAAGACCGCCGCCGAGTGGGCCGACTGGCGCGCGCACCTGGTCGACATCGCCGAGCGGGCGGGGCTGGCCGAGCACGACCGGTAGTCGACCGCCGCTCGACATCGTTACCGTTCTCCCAGGCAGTGCGGGGCGCTGCCCTCGTGACCTGGGCTTTCCTCCTGGGCGGAATCGCAGGATCCGCAGCTTCGGCGTCCTTGTCGTTGTACAAGCGGGGGTCGCCCTGCGTACGGTCGGTCGGGTCCGTGCCCCGTCCTGTGGGGCGTCCAGCCCACCAGGAAGGGGCCCACCCGTGCTCCAGTACGTCGTGGAGCGATGGGACCAGATCTGGTTCTCGTCGTGGCAGCACTTCTCGCTGGTCGTCCAGTGCACCGTGCTCGCCACGCTCATCGCCGTGGTGCTCGCCACGCTCGTCTACCGCAGTCCGCAGCTCACGTCGATCGCGAACGGGGTGTCGGCCATCGGGCTGACGCTGCCGTCCTTCGCGGTCATCGGGCTGCTCATCGTGCCGCTCGGCTTCGGCGTCGTGCCGTCGGTCGTCACGGTCGTGTTCTTCGCGACGCTGCCGATCCTGCGGAACGCCGTCGTCGGCCTCGCCGAGATCCCGCCGACCGTCGTCGAGTCGGCGCGGGGGATCGGCATGAGCCGGATGCGCACCCTGCTGCAGGTCGAGCTGCCGATGGCGTGGCCGATCATCCTCAGCGGCGTCCGGGTGTCGGCGCAGATGGTGATGGGCATCGCCGCGATCGCCGCCTACGCGCTCGGCCCCGGCCTCGGCGGCTTCATCTTCTCCGGGCTCTCCCGGCTCGGCGGCGCGAACGCCCTGAACTCCGTCGTCATCGGCGTGGTCGGCGTCGTCCTGCTCGCCCTCGTCCTCGACCTGCTCCTCATCGGCCTCGGCCGCCTGACCACCCCGAGAGGTATCCGTGTCCAGCACTGACCCCGCCACCACCACCGCACCCGAGGGCGACGTCACCGGTCGCAGCATCCTGCTCGACGAGGTCACCAAGCGCTACCCGGGGCAGCAGAAGCCCGCCGTCGACGGCATCACGCTGGAGATCCCGGCCGGCAAGGTCGTCATGCTCGTCGGTCCCTCCGGCTGCGGCAAGACCACCACGCTGAAGATGATCAACCGACTCATCGAGCCCACCGAGGGCCGCATCGTCGTCGGCGACGAGGACGTCACGAGCATCGACGGCGACGAGCTCCGTCGCCGCGTGGGCTACGTCATCCAGGCGGGCGGGCTCTTCCCGCACATGACCGTCGCGGCGAACATCGCGATCGTGCCGAAGATGCTCGGCTGGTCGAAGGAGAAGATCGCCGCCCGCGTCGACGAGCTCCTCGACCTGGTGTCCCTCGACCCCGACACCTACCGCGACCGGTTCCCGCGGGAGCTGTCCGGCGGTCAGCAGCAGCGCGTCGGCGTGGCCCGCGCGCTCGCCGCCGACCCGCCCGTGCTGCTCATGGACGAGCCCTTCGGTGCCGTCGACCCGATCACCCGGCAGCGCCTGCAGGACGAGCTCCTCCGGATCCAGGAGGAGCTGCACAAGACCATCGTCATCGTCACGCACGACTTCGACGAGGCCGTGAAGCTCGGCGACTGGATCGTGATCTTCACCGAGGGTGCGCACATCGTGCAGTACGACACTCCGGAGCGGATCCTGGCCGAGCCGGCGAACGAGTTCGTCGAGAACTTCATCGGCTCCGGCGCCGGGCTGAAGCAGCTGACGCTCAACCGCGTGCGTGACGTCGAGCTCGCCTCGGCCGTCACGTGCTCGGCCGGCGAGGAGACCCGCGCCGTGCTGCAGCGCATGGACGAGGCCGGCGGCCACCAGCACGCCGTCGTCGTCGACCGCCGCCAGCGCCCCGTCGGCTGGCCGAGCCGCCGCCAGCTCGAGCGCCTGACCCGGGTGCCCGAGGGCGTCGAGCCCGACCTGCCCGTGGTCGGCGAGGCCGCGACGCTCAACGACGCGCTCGACACCATGCTCGTCTCGAGTGCCGGTGCCGCGCTGGTCACCGGTCGCGGTGAGGCGTTCCGCGGCGTCATCACCGTCGAGACCGTCATGGACGCGATCACCCGGTCCCGGGCCGCCGCCGCGTCCGACCAGGCGTACGCCCCGGTCGGCACGAACACGAACCCGATCGAGACGCTGCCGTCGTCGCCCGTCACGATCGAGGAGCGGAACGACGAGCACGCGGCCCGCACCGGTGCCGCCGAGGACGACCGGTGAGCACCGCCGCCGTCGCCGGGCCCGCCACGGGCGAGCGGACCCCCTGGAAGGGCCTGCTCGTCCAGCCGATCGCGATCCTCGTCGTCCTCGCCGGGTTCGCGGTGTGGCTGGCCACAGCCGACCTCTCCGCCACCGAGCGCAGCACGCTCAACCCGTCGAGCATCCTCGACCTGACCGGGCAGCACCTCGTGCTCACGCTGCAGGCAACCGTGCTCGTGCTCGTCATCGGCATCCCGCTCGGCATCCTGCTCACCCGCGGGCCGTTCCGCCGGGCGAGCACCGCCGTCATCGCGGTCGCCAACTTCGGGCAGGCCGCCCCGGCGGTCGGGCTCATCGTGCTGCTCGCCGCGTGGCTCGGGCTGAACAGCTGGTCGGCCGTGGTCGCCCTCGTGCTCTACGCGATCCTGCCGGTGCTGCGGAACACCATGCTCGGCGTGCAGAGCGTCGACGACCGGCTCGTCGAGGCCGGTCGCGGCATGGGCATGAGCGCGTTCGCGGTCCTGCTGAAGGTCGAGCTGCCGCTCGCCGTCCCGGTCATGCTCTCGGGCATCCGGACCGCCCTGGTCCTGCTCGTCGGCACCGCCAGCCTGGCGACCTTCGTCGGTGCGGGTGGCCTCGGGCTGCTCATCACCACGGGCGTGAACCTGTTCCTGCCCGCGGTGCTCGTCTCCGGGGCGCTCCTCGTCGCGCTCCTCGCCCTGACCATCGACTGGATCGGCCGCGTGGTCGAGACCGTCGCACGACCGAAGGGACTCCGATGACGTACGACGACCAGCCGCACGCCGTCCAGCCGCACGACGCCCAGCCGCACGCCGTTCGGCCGCACCGCCCCGCGGGCCGCACCGACGTGCCGGGCGTGAGCCGTGCCTCCCGTCCGTCCGTCCGTCGCCGCGCGCTCGCCGCAGCCGCCGTGGCGGGGGCGAGCGCCCTCGTCCTGACCGGCTGCGGCCTGCAGCCGGCCGCGTCCTTCGTACCGGGCGCCGCACCCGGCTCGATCCAGCGGATCGACGACCTGCCGGACGACGCCCACCTGACCGTCACGTCGAAGAACTTCACCGAGCAGCTCGTGCTCGGGAAGATCGCCGTGCTCGCCGCGAAGGCCGCCGGGTTCGACGTGACCGACGAGACCAACGTGCCCGGCTCCGTCGCCGTCCGCGAGCTGATGACCTCGCACAGCGCCGACGTGACGTACGAGTACACGGGCACCGCCTGGCTGACGTTCATGGCGCACGACCAGGGGATCCCGGACAAGACCGAGCAGTGGCAGGCGGTGAAGGACGAGGACGCCGGCAACGGTCTGACCTGGCTCGAACCCGCGCCGATGAACAACACGTACGCCTTCGCCGTGCGCGACGAGGCCGTCCCCGAGCTCGACGACGTGCAGACGCTGTCGGACATCACGAAGCTCCCGGTCGACCAGCGCACGTTCTGCGTCGAGTCGGAGTTCAACTCGCGTGCGGACGGCTTCAAGCCGATGCTCGAGAAGTACGGCCTGGAGCTCGGTGGCTCGGGGGAGGACGGCGTGCCGACGAGCAACGTCAGCATCCTCGACACCGGGACGGTCTACACGGCCACGGACCGCGGCAAGTGCAACTTCGGCGAGGTCTTCACCACCGACGGGCGCATCAAGTCGCTCGGGCTCACCGTCCTCGAGGACGACCGTGGCTTCTTCCCGGCGTACAACGTCGCGCCGGTGATCGACTCGGCCACGCTCGAGGAGTACCCGCAACTCCGCGACGTGTACGACCAGATCTCGCCGGCGTTGACCGACGAGGTGCTGCAGGAGCTCAACCGGCAGGTGGACGTCGAGGGGCGTGAGCCGGCGGACGTCGCGTTCGACTGGATGGTCGACGAGGGCTTCATCACGGCGCCCTGAGCGGGTGGTCGGGTCGTCGGGACGCCGGGTCGTCGGTCCCTGCGGCGCGTCCGGACGGGAGGCGCGGTGCCGGTGGGCGCCGCGCCTCCCGTCGTCCGCGGGGTCGCGTCGCGGTCGCCGGTTGCGCCGGTCTGCGCCGGGCCGGTCCGCGTCAGGCTGCGTCGAGGCGGGTGGCGGTGTCGCGGATGGTCGCCACGAGTCGGGCGCGCACCTCGTCGGGGTCGGAGCCCTCGTGGCGGGCAGCGCTGCGCAGCCCGGTCATGCACATGCCCAGGAGCATCTCGGCGGCCTCGGGCGTCGCCGCCTCGGGCCCCCACGCCGGGTCGCGCGCCAGGATCGTCCGGACAGCGCCGGTCATCGCCTCGGCCACCGTCGTCATCCGGGCCACCTGCCGTCGCACGAGCTGCGGGAAGCGCACGATGACCTCCTTGCGGTCCGTGCGCTCGCGCTCGTCGCCGAAGGACTCGCCGAACACCAGGAACGCCAGGTCGACCACGGCCTCGACGACGGGCCGGCCGGACACCGCGGCGAGGTGGCCGTCCAGCGCCTCGGGCGAGAGGTCGACCTCGGTGTGCCCGAGGACGGCGTCCTCCTTGCTCGCGAAGTAGTTGAAGAACGTCCGCGGGGAGACGTCCGCGCGCGCGGCGATCTGCTCGATGGTCGTGCGCTCGAGGTCCTGCTCGAGGACGAGGGACCGGGCGGCACGGGCGATGCGGCGGCGCGTCTCGAGGCGCTTGCGGTCGCGCAGGCCCAGCGCGGGAGCCGGTGCGGACGCGGTGTCGGACATGGCGTCACTGTAGCTGTCGGAGGCCCGGATCTGCAGGGTGCGCAAGCTTGCAGGGGTGCACCGGACGTGCGGGCGTGCCGGTGCCTAGTGTCGGACGCGTGGCGGCTTCGGGACGGGACCTCGGCGACGGGTACGCGCTCACGCTGCGCGACCTCAGCACCGTCGGCGCCGTGCACGACCTCGTCGCGGCGAACCTCGAGCGGCTCCGCGCGGCCGAGCCGTGGGCGTGGGGACCGGTGACCCGCGAGGCCCTGGTGCTGCACACCGAGCAGCTGCTCGGCCGGTACGCGATGGACCGGGCGGTGCCGTGCGTCGTCCGCTCCGCGGGACGGATCGTCGGGTCCGCCTCGCTCGCGCTCGACCCGTACCTCGGCCAGGCGTCGCTCGGGTACTGGGTCGACGCCGGGTCGGAGGGGCGGGGGATCGCGCACCGGGCGGCCGCCGCGCTCGTCGAGGTCGCCCGCGAGCGGGGGAGTGCCCGGGTCGAGATCCGGACCGGGGTGGACAACGAGCGCAGCCGGCGTCTCGCGGAGCGCCTCGGGTTCGCGCACGAGGGGACGCTCCGCAGCGCGCTGCCGCTCGGTGACCGCCGGGTCGACGTCGCGGTCTACGGCCTGGTGCTCTGACCGGCGCGGCGCAGCGGATCTGCTCGGCGCAGCGGGTCTGAGCGGCGCAGTGGGTCTGCTCAGCTCAGTGGGTCTGGGCGAAGCTCGCGAACACCGCCAGGCCCCCGAAGGCGACGACCAGCACGAGGGCGAGGATCCACACGGCCAGCGCGACGAGGTTGAGGAGGATGCCCCAGCCCGCACGGCTGCGGGCCATCGGCTCGCGGCTCCGTGAGGCGATGCCGAGGCAGAGGCCGACGACCGGTGCGAAGAAGGTCCACCCGGCGAGCAGCGAGCAGATGCCGAGCACGAGGCTCGCGGTGCCGAGGCCGGTACGGGGGAGGGTCTGCGTGGTGGTCATGCACTCGACGCTACGGGCCGGGCGAGCGGGCCGCGTCCGTCCGCGGCGGGATCCGGGGTCAGCCTGCGGACGGACGGCCGCACGCCGGTATCGTCGGAGCATGGCCCTGTTCGGACGACGCACCAAGCACGATGTCCGCGACCGACCCGTGAGCCAGGTCGAGCTCAAGCGGGCCGTGGACGAGGGCTTCCTCATCGCCCGTGCGGCCGTGACCGTCGCGGTGGCGAACCGGATCATCACGAACGCACTCCGCGACCAGGGGTACTTCGACCACGCGCTCATCGCCGAGGCGACCCGCGAGGAACTGCACCGGATGGCCGAGGAGCAGCGCGGCGACGCCGCCCGCATGCGGGAGATCCGTGCGACCTCGAGCAAGCAGAAGGGCCGCTCGCGCCACCAGCACGACTACAAGCGGGGTGACGACCTGAAGCTCCGGACGCGCGAGGCCACCTACGAGCAGCTCGCCACCATGCTCGACCGGCGTCGCGACGACCAGGGCTTCGTCGACGGCATCGTCCTGCACGCCCGGGCCCGTGCCTGGGACGACATCGGCACGACGGTGGTCGGACGGCTCGGGTGGGCGCAGCGTCCCGCCGACGACTACGAGGTCGGCCGCGACGAGCGCCTGCAGCAGATGCTCGACGAGGACTTCGCGACACTGCTCGCCGAGCACCCGACCGGCGCGGGGTCGCCCGCGACCACGCCGGCGGACGCGGACGAGCCGGACGAGGGGGACGGGGCCGAGGACGGCACCGACCCCGCGGACGCGGACAGCGCGCGCCCCTGACCCTCGCCGGTCCCTGCCCGGGAGCGGCGCGTGGCCCTGGTCGTTCCGGGCGTACCTGGTCGTTCCGGGCGTACCTGGTCCTTCCGTTCCACCAGGCATGCCCGGTTCCACCAGCCATCGCAGGCGTTCTGGGAAGGAACGGGCAGCCAGCGCGGTCGGGCGTCCCGCGGCGGAACGGTCGTCTGACCGAGCACGGAAGCACGGAACCCTAGGCTCGGGCCATGGTTGATGCGGTGGTCGTCGGTGCCGGACCGAACGGGCTCGCGGCGGCGGTGACGCTCGCGCGGGCCGGTCTGTCGGTCGAGGTCGTCGAGCGGAACGACACGATCGGCGGCGGCGCCCGCACCGCGGAGCTCACGCTGCCGGGCTTCCACCACGACGTCTGCTCGGCCGTGCACCCGATGGCGCTGCAGTCCGAGTTCTTCCGGCGCTTCCGGATGGAGGACCGCATCGAGCTCCGGCTGCCCGACGTGCAGTACGGCCACCCCCTCGACGGCGGCCGCGCCGGCATCGCCTACCGCGACCTCGAGCGCACGGCCGAGGCGCTGGGCGTCGACGGTCCCGCGTTCCGCAACCTCATGGCGCCGCTGTCCCGCAACGCCGACCAGGTCGCCGACTTCGCCACCGACGCACTCATGCACGTGCCGCGGCACCCGCTGACCGTGGCGCGCTTCGGCCTGCGCGCGCTGGAGCAGGGGAGCGGCGCGTGGAACCTGCGCTTCCGCGACGAGGTGGCACCGGCGATGGTCTCGGGGGTCGCCGCACACTCCATCCAGCACATGCCGTCGCTGTCCACGGCCGCCGCGGCGCTGTCGCTCGGCTCGTACGCGCACGGCCGCGGGTGGCCGGTGCCGATCGGCGGCAGCCAGGCGATCGTCGATGCGCTCGCCGCGGACCTCGTCGCCCACGGCGGCACGATCGAGACCGGTCGCGAGGTCCGGTCGCTCGCCGACCTCACCCCGGCGAAGGCCGTGCTCTTCGACACGAGCGTGCCGGGGATGCTCGGCATCGCGGGGAAGCAGATCCCGACCCCGAAGCGCGGCGCCCTCCGACGCTTCCGGTTCGGCAACGCGGCGGCGAAGGTCGACTTCGCACTGTCCGACCCGGTGCCCTGGACGAACACGGAGCTGCGCCGGGCCGGGACGGTCCACATCGGCGGCACCCGGGCGGAGATCGCCGCGGCGGAGCGTGCGGTCGCGAACGGGCAGCACGCCGAGCGGCCGTACGTGCTCGGATCGGAGCCGACGGTCGTCGACCCGGGTCGTGCGCCGCGCGGCAAGCACGTCTTCTGGGCGTACGCGCACGTGCCGGCGGGATCCGACGTCGACCCCACGGACGCGATCGTCCGGCAGGTCGAGCGGTTCGCCCCCGGATTCCGCGACACGATCCTGCAGTCGGCCAGCCGCACGGCCGTGCAGATGGGCGAGTACAACCCCAACTACGTCGGCGGTGACATCGCCGCCGGGGCCGCGAGCTTCTGGCAGCTCGTCAAGCGGCCCGTCCTGTCGTCCGATCCCTGGCGCATGGGCGGCGGCATGTACCTGTGCTCGGAGGCGTCGGCACCCGGCCCGGGGGTGCACGGCATGGCGGGGTGGCACGCCGCCCGCAGTGCCCTCACGCACACCTTCGGGTTGTCCGAGCACGTCGACCTCGAACCGGAGGACTGAACCGTGGCCAAGAACGTCCGCATCATGCACTGCACCCCGGAGCAGGTCTTCGACGTGCTCCGCGACGGCTGGCTCTACCCGACCTGGGTGGTCGGCGCCTCGCGCATGCGCGGCCAGGACCCTTCGTGGCCCGCCGTCGGCAGCGAGCTGCACCACTCGTTCGGCATCTGGCCGTTCGTCATCGACGACACCACCACGGTGCTCGAGGTGGACGAACCACGGCGCCTGGTCATCGAGGCGCGGGGCTGGCCGTTCGGCGAGGCCCGTGTCGAGGTCGACGTCGAACCCCACCCGCGCGGCTGCCGGGTGACCCTGCGCGAGGAGTTCGTGCGCGGAGCGGTGTCGCTCGTCCCCGGGTTCCTCGCCCAGCCGGGCATCTGGATCCGCAACCACGAGGGCATCCGCCGGCTGCGCTGGATCGCGGAGGGCCGCGCCGCCGTCACTCCGCGCGGCTGAACGCGCTCGCGCGCTGCACCTGGTCGTCCGTCAGGGCGACGCCCGTGTAGCGCTCGAACTGGCGCGCCGCCTGGAGCGCGATGACCTCGGCGCCGGTGACGACCCGGGCGCCGGACGCGCGCCCGGCGCGGACCAGCGGGGTCTCGGCGGGGAAGGCCACGACGTCGAAGACCGTGGACGCGGCGTCGATGCGGTCCTGCTCGAAGGCCAGCGCGTCCTCGTCGGCCCCGCGCATGCCGAGCGGCGTGACGTTCACGAGCACGTCGGCCTCCGGCGCCTGCTGCTCGACGGGGACCCAGTCGAAGCCGTACTGCTCGGCGAGGGCGGGGCCGGCGGTCGTGTTCCGCGCGACGACCGTGAGGTGGCCGAAGCCCGCGCCGCGGAACGCCGCGGTGACCGCCTTCGCCATGCCACCGGAACCCCGCAGGACCACGCGGGCGGCGGGGTCGACCTCGTGCGTGCGGAGCAGGGCGGCGACGGCCTCGTAGTCGGTGTTCGACGCGGTGAGCACGCCGTCGTCGTTCACCACGGTGTTGACCGACCGGATCGCCTCGGCGGAGTCCTCGACCACGTCGACGAGGGGGATGGCCGCCTCCTTGAAGGGCATCGACACCGAACAACCGCGGATGCCGAGCGCGCGGATGCCGGCGACCGCGCCGGGCAGGTCGGTCGTCGTGAAGGCCTTGTACGCGAAGTTCAACCCGAGCTCGTCGTAGAGGAAGTTGTGGAAGCGCGTGCCGATGTTGCTCGGGCGGGCCGCGAGCGAGATGCAGACCTGCATGTCCTTGTTGAGGATGGGCATGGCACGAGTGTCCCACGCGGCCGCCGATGGAGCGGTCCATGCCCGACCGACTCGGAGGCCGCCCGTCCGGACGGGTTAGTGTGCAGGGGTGCCGGTCTCCGTGTTCGATCTGTTCAGCGTCGGGATCGGCCCGTCGAGTTCCCACACCGTCGGGCCGATGCGAGCCGGGGCCGCCTTCGCCGCCGAGGTCGTCGACGCGCCGGTCGCCGGGATCGACGTCCACCTGTACGGCTCGCTCGCCTCGACCGGGCAGGGGCACGGCACCCTCGGCGCGGTGCTCGCCGGCTTGATGGGGTCCGCTCCCGAGACGGTCGACCCCGACGAGATGGTCGCGGCGCTCGAAGACCTCGAGCGCACCGGGTCACTGCGACTGGCCGGTGGCGCGACGGTGCCGTTCCGCCAGGCCGACATCGTGCTGCACCCCCTCACGATGCTGCCGCGGCACCCGAACGCGATGCGGCTGACCGCCACCGACGCCGCCGGAGCCGTGCTCGCCGAGGAGACCTACTACTCGATCGGCGGCGGCTTCGTCACGAGCGACACCGAGGGAGCCGTGGCAGAGACCGCGATCCCCGTCGACGACGCCGTGCCGTACCCGTTCTCGAGCGGCGCCGAGCTCCTCGCCGCCTGCGCCGCGACGGGCCTGCCCGTGAGCGGGATCGCACTGGCGAACGAGACCGTGACCCGCGGCGCGGAGGACGTGCGTGCGGGGCTCCTGCACGTACACGACGTCATGCGCGAGAGCGTCGACCGGAGCATCCGCCGGACCGGGACCCTGCCGGGCGGCCTCGCCGTGCGTCGGCGTGCCGCGAACTGGTACGAGCAGCTCACCCGGGACGACCCGCACCACGACCCGCTCTTCGCGATGGAGTGGGTGAACCTCACGGCGATGGCGGTCAACGAGGAGAACGCCACGGGCGGCCGGGTCGTGACCGCGCCGACGAACGGTGCCGCGGGGATCATCCCGGCGGTGCTGTCCTACGCGCTCACCTACGTCTCCGAGATCGCACCGGAGGACCGCGACGACGCCGTGGTCCGGTTCCTGCTCACGGCGGGGGCGGTCGGTTCGATCTACAAGGAGCGGGCGTCGATCTCCGGCGCCGAGGTCGGCTGCCAGGGTGAGGTCGGGTCCGCGGCGTCGATGGCCGCCGCCGGGCTCGCCGAGGTCCTCGGCGGCAGTCCCGAGCAGGTGGAGAACGCCGCCGAGATCGCGATGGAGCACAACCTCGGCCTGACCTGCGACCCGATCGGCGGGCTCGTGCAGATCCCGTGCATCGAGCGGAACGCGATCGCGGCGAACAAGGCGATCAACGCGGCGCGGATGGCGATGCGCGGCGACGGGGTGCACCACGTCTCGCTCGACCAGGTGGTCGAGACGATGCGGCAGACGGGTGCCGACATGTCGACGAAGTACAAGGAGACCGCGATGGGCGGTCTGGCGGTGAACGTCCCGCTCTGCTGAGCGGTCAGTCGACCCGCATCTCGAGCGTGGCGTCGCACGGCGCGACGTGCCGCTGCCCGTCGTCGTCGAGCACGATGAGCGAGGGGCGGCCGTGCGCGTCGAGGACGTCGACGGCGGTGCCGAGGACCGACCGGCCGCGGTCCTCGTAGCGCACCACGGCGTGCATCGGGACGTCGTCCGGGGTCACCGGACGCCAGGGCATCGTTCCTGTGGCGTCGATCTGCATGCCGACATCCTGCCGGTTGTCCAGATCACGCACACAATCGGCGAGTGCTCCTCGACTCCTGCGGACGGTCCTCCGGGCCGCGCGCGCGTACGGTCGGCACCATGAGCGCGACCGGCCACGACCACCCCGACCAGCCCGACCAGCCCGATCAGCCCGACCACGACGAGCTCGACGACGGGGTCGACATGTCCTTCGAGGAACGGCGGCAGGACACCTTCCGGCGCATGTCCGGCTCGGACGAGCACGACGCGGACCCGCGGGTCGAGGTCTCGCGCGCCGAGGACGGCGACGTCCGCATCGACGTCGCCGACACCGCGGCGGTCCGCCCGGGCGACGCCGCCGGCACCGACCCCCGCACGGACGCAGCGCAGGACCCGCACCACGCCGACTGACCCGCGGTCCGGCGGGGACGGTGGTCCGGGGGAAGATCGACGGGTGCACCTCGTCCTCCACCGCGTCGACGGCGGCGTCACGGCGACGCCCCTGACCGACGCGGGGGAGCCGGCGGGCGAGCCGACCCGGCTGGACGACCCGCGCCTCCCGGCCTTCATCGCCGCGCACGACGGACCGGACGTCCGCTGGGTCTGGGACGACACGGCCCGCTGGTACCCCGCCGTCCTCGCAGCCGGCGGCCGCGTCGCCCGCTGCACCGACCTGCGACTCTGCCGCCGCATCCTGCGCGGTGCGCTCGCCGCGCGGGACACGGCCCTCGCGCGGCTCCCGTCCGACACGTGGGACGCCCCCGGCCAGGAGGCCCGTCCCACCCGGGCGACGCAGGCGTCGCTCTTCGACGACGCGCTCTTCACCGTCGCGCCCGCCGACGACGCGGCCGACCCGGTCGCCGAGCTCCGCCGCCAGCTCGACGCGGTCGCCACCTCGACCACGCCCGGCGCGCTGCGCCTGCTCACCACCGCGGAGTCCGCCGGCGCACTCGTGGCCGCCGAGATCCTGCACGCGGGCCTGCCGTGGCGGGCGGACGTGCACGAGCACCTGCTCGAGGACGCACTCGGGCCGCGGGTGCCCGCCGGGGTGCGCCCGCGTCGGCTCGAGGAGCTCGCGGTCGTGATCCGCGGACACCTCGGCGACCCGGGGCTCAACCCGGACTCGCCGACCGACGTCCTCCGGTCGCTCCGGGCCGCGGGGCTGATGGTGGCGAGCACGCGGAAGTGGGAGCTGCAGGAGCTCGAGCACCCGGTGATCGCCCCGCTGCTCGAGTACAAGCGCCTGTCGCGCCTGCTCACGGCGAACGGCTGGGCCTGGCTCGACGAGTGGGTGCAGGACGGCCGCTTCCACCCGAAGTACGTCGTCGGCGGGGTCGTCACCGGTCGGTGGGCGGCGGACGGCGGCGGTGCGATGCAGCTGCCGAAGACGGTCCGCGGTGCTGTGGTGGCCGACGACGGCTGGGCCTTCGTCGTCGCGGACGCCGCACAGCTCGAGCCGCGGGTGCTCGCCGCGATGGCGGGGGACCGGGCGATGGCGACGGCGGGCGACGGGCGCGACCTGTACGACGGCGTGGTGGCCTCGGGCGCGGTGGAGACCCGGCAGCAGGCGAAGGGCGCGATGCTCGGCGCGATGTACGGCGCGACCCAGGGCGACGCCGGCCGACTCGTGCCCCGGCTCGCGCGCGCGTTCCCGGCCGCGCTCGGCCTGGTCGACCGGGCCGCCCGGGCGGGGGAACGCGGGGAGCCCGTCACGACGCTGCTCGGTCGGACCTCGCCGTTGCCGGACGAAGCCTGGTTCGCCGCCCGCAACCGCGCGTGGTCGGTGGACGGGACGACCGCCCAGCAGCGGGCGGTCGAGTCCCGTGCCCGGAGCTGGGGCCGGTTCACGCGGAACTTCGTGGTGCAGGGGACCGCGGCCGAGTGGGCGCTCGCGTGGATGGGGTCGCTGCGGACCCGGCTCGCGGCGCGGTTCCCGGGCCCGGTGACCAGCGGGCCGCACCTGGTGTTCTTCGTGCACGACGAGATCGTGGTGCACACGCCGGTCGAGCACGCCGCGTTCGTCGCCGAGCAGGTCCGGGCGGCGGCGGCGGACGCCGGGCGGCTGCTCTTCCGGGACTTCCCCGTGGTGTTCCCGCTGTCGGTCTCCACGGTGCGGGACTACGGGGCCGCGAAGGACTGAGCGCACACGCACGTGCTCGCAGCCGGGTCCGGGCAGGGTGGGTCGATGGAGCCACACCACCACGACGACACCGCCGCGCAGCAGGTGACCCGGGCCGAGCGGTCCGCGGTCGCCGGGGACCGGCACCTCGGCGAGGTCGACCTGACCTCGTGGCGGTCGCGGGCCGGTCACGCCACCGCCGAGGCCTGGGCTGCGCTCGGCCGCCGCTACGGCGCCCTGCCGGTCCTCGTCCTGACGCTCCTGGTCGGGATGGGCATCGCCGTCGTCGCGACCTGGGCCGCTTCCGGCGTGTACGACGCCGTCCGCGAGGGCGACGACGTCGCCGTGCTCGACCGGCCCGTGCTCGACTGGATGCTCACGCTGCGCTCGCCGTTCGCGGACCAGGCGGTCACGTGGTGGACCGACATCGCCGGCACGATCGGGATGCCGATCGTCGCCGTCTGCTTCCTCGTCGGCTTCACCGTGCAGCGGCGCGCGTGGACGCCCCTGGTGCTGCTCGTCGCGGCGAGCGGCGGCTCGCTCCTCATGACGATCGCGGGCAAGGACCTGATCGGTCGCGCCCGGCCCCCGCTGTCCGACGCGGTGCCGCCGTACGAGCACTCGCCCTCGTTCCCGTCGGGCCACACGCTCAACGCGACCGTGGTGGTCGGCACGATCGTGTACCTGCTCATCCTGCGGCAGTCGCGCACGGTGACCCGGGTGTGGACCATCGTCGTCGGCACGCTCTTCGTGCTGTCGATCGGCGTCTCGCGGGTGTTCCTCGGACACCACTGGACGACGGACGTCCTCGCGGCGTGGGCCCTCGGGCTGGCGTGGCTCGCGCTCGTGGTCACCGCACACCGGCTGTACCTGACGGCGCTGCACCGCGGTGCCGAGCCCGTCAAGCAGCGCACGCGGCCGTCCACCCGTGGTGCAGCGGACCGGTCGGACGGGACGGTCCGCTGAACGCGGGAGCGCACCCGCACCGACGTCGTCGGGGAGCGGGCAGGCACACCGCGGCGGCATGCCCGGTCAGGTCCTCACGGTAGGTTGCCCGGCATGGCAGATCGGGTCTTCGGCGGCAGGTACCGCGTCACCGGCACGCTCGGGCACGGGGGCATGGCGTCCGTGTACCGCGCCGTCGACGAGCAGCTCGGCCGCGAGGTCGCCGTCAAGGTCTTCCGCATCGGCGCGGTCGACCACGGGGAGCGCGCCCGCGCCGAGGCCGAGATCCAGACCCTCGCCGCGCTCCGCAGCCCCTCGCTCGTGACCCTCTACGACGCCGCACTCGACGACGTCGACGGCGACTCGTACCTCGTCATGGAGCTCGTCCCCGGCAGCGACCTCGACACCCGGTTGCGCGAGGGACCCCTCGACACGACGACCACGGCCCGGGTCGGTGCGCAGGTCGCCGAGGGCCTGGCGGCGGTGCACGCGCAGGGCATCGTGCACCGCGACGTCAAGCCGGCGAACGTGCTCCTGGAGAGCGACGGCGAGCACGTCAAGCTCGCGGACTTCGGCATCGCCCTGCTCCGGGACGCCGCTCGGGTCACCGGGACCGGCACCGTCATCGGCACCGCCGCGTACATCGCCCCCGAGCAGGTCCTCGGGCGCGAGATCACGGGCCAGGCCGACGTCTACGCCCTCGGGCTCATGCTCCTGCAGAGCCTGACCGGCGAGCGGCCCTTCCCCGGCACCGCCGTCGAGTCGGCCACCGCGCGGCTCACCCGCGGTCCGGTCATCGACCAGCACCTTCCGACCGCCTGGCGCACGCTCCTGCACGTCATGACGGCGCAGGACCCCGCCGAGCGGCCGACCGCGGCCGAGGCAGCACGGCGCCTGCGGGCCCTGGAGCGCGACGGGAGCGCGCCGGCCACGCAGCTGCTGCCCGGTGCCCCCGGAGCCCTCACCCCCGCGGCGGCGGGCGCGGCGGCGGTCGGCGGTGCCGCACTCGGCGCCGGTGGTGCAGCCGCCGCGGCCGCCGCATCCGCCGACGAGGCGACCCGGGCGATGCCCACCGCAGCTGCGGCGGGCAGTCCGGACGACGCCACGCGGGCGTACGACCGGACGACACCCACCCCTCGCCCGTCGGGGCACGACGACGTCGCGACGACGGTGCTCGGCACCCAGCGCGGCGCGGCCGCTGGTGCCGCCGCCGGCGGCGCGGTTGCGGGCGGTGCGGCTGCGGCTGCGGGAGCGGGCGGTACGGGTGGGCCCGGAAGGACCGCGGCCACCGCCGACGACGGGTCGAAGCGGCGCCGCGGGCCGATCATCGCCGCGGTCGTCGTCGTGCTCCTCGTGCTCGCCGGGATCGGCGTCGCGCTGGCTGCCCTGGACCGCGGGGACGACACCACCCCCGCCCCGACCGAGTCCGGGCAGTCCTCGACCCCGTCCGACGAGTCGAGCGAGCCGGAGCAGCAGCCGAGTCAGCCGGAGCAGCAGCCCAGCCAGCCGTCGCAGGAACCGAGTGAGCCGGAGCAGCAGCCGAGCGAGCCGTCGCAGGAGTCGAGCGAGCCCGAGCAGCAGCCCAGCCAGCCCGTGGACGACCCGACGGTCGGCCCGCAGCCGGGCGGTCCGGCGTCGAACCCCGTGCAGGGACCGCAGGGCGGGACCGGGAACAACGGCAACGGCAACGGGCCGGGGAGCAACAGCGGCAAGGGCAAGGACAAGGGCGACGGCACCGGGGCGGTCGACACGACGGTCGACACCACCGTGGGGTCGCTCACGGAGGGCCCGGGCAAGGGACACGGCAAGGGCTGACGCGGCTCCGTCGGTCTTTCGTCGACACGGTGGACCAAATAGGCTTGCCGGGTGCGTGAACTGCGACGGAGCGGTGGTCCGACGACGGCGGTGGCGGCCCGGAACGGCGTCGGCTGGACCTCGGCCGAGGGTTGGCTGGTCGAACGACCCGACGGTGCGGACGAGGTCGTGGCCGTCGTCCCGGAGCTCGCCGGACGGACCGTCGCGGCGGGCGACGAGCTGTCGTGGGTGTGGTTCCCCGAGCGCACCCTGCCCGAGGGGCACGACGAACCGGACGAGGCCGACCTCGCACACTTCTGGGACGCGACCGCCTTCGTGGTCGACGTCGTGTTCACGGACGGCTCGCGCGTCGGCGGCACCGCGACGGACCAGTACGGCACCGCCCTGACGTCGGACGCGCAGTCCGCCGCGCGCACCCAGTGGGTGGACCAGTGGAACCGTCGTGCGGTCGACCTCACGCCGTTCGCGGGACGGGTCGTCGACCGCCTGGAGGCGCGGCTCGGCGCCGCCACGCCGCCCCCGTCCGCCGACGCGCGGCCCGCCCTGCGCGGCTGGCTCGACGACGTCCGGATCGCCCCGGCCCCTCCGGGCCCCGACACCCCGCTCGGGCACGTCCGCACGACCCGCGGCACGCAGGCCTCGTCCCGGTTCTCCCGCGGCAACACCGCTCCGCTCGTCGGGCTGCCGCACGGCGGGGTGTTCGGCCTGCCGATGACCGACGCGTCGAGCAACCGGTGGCCGTACGCGCACCACGAGCACAGCGTCGTCACCGAGGACGGCCGCGTGCGTCCCGCGCTGCAGGCCTTCGCCACGAGCCACATCCCGTCGCCCTGGATGGGGGACCGCGGGGTCTTCCAGGTGATGCCCTCGCCGCTCGACGTCCCGGACACCGACCGGGTGGCCCGGGCGCTCGGCTTCGACCACGACGAGGAAGAGGACGGCCCGCACCGGTACCGGGTCGCCCTCGACCAGGGCGTCACGGCGACGATGACGGCGCACGACTTCGCGCTCGGCTTCCGGTTCACCGGTACGCGGTCCGTCGTGCTCGACCACCACGGCCGTGTCGCCGACGTCACCGTGTCGCTCGAGCACGGTACCGCGGTCGTCGAGTGCGTGCTGGACGACCGCCCGGGCACCCCGCCGCACCACCTGCACGTGCGCGTCGGCGGCGCGACCGCCGACCACACCACGGTCGACGGCGACGTGCTCGGCGGCTGGATCAGCACCGCCGGCGCCGCCGACGTGGTCGTCGGGATCTCGACCGTCTCCGTCGAGGACGCCCGGGCGAACGCCGCGGCCGCCGGATCCGTCGACGCGGTGCTCGCGCACGCCGAGGGGGAGTGGACGGCGAAGCTCGCCACGTTCAGCGTCGAGGGGGCGACCCCCGACCAACTCACGAGCCTGTACTCCGGGCTGTACCGGCTCTTCCTGTACCCGAACCGCGCCGGCGAGACCGCTCGCGACGGCGTCCCGCGGCACCGCTCCCCGTACGGGTCGGTGCTCGTCGACCCGATCCGCGACGAGCCCGGGCCCGAGGTCGTCGAGGGACCGTTCACGACGACGAACGGGTTCTGGGACACCTACCGGACCGCCTGGCCGCTGCTCGCGCTCCTCACCCCGGACACGGCGGGCGCCCTCGCGCAGGGGTTCGTCGAGCACTTCCACGACGGCGGGTGGACGCCCCGGTGGAGCGCCCCCGGTGCCGAGGACGTGATGACCGGCACCACGAGCGACACGGTCTTCGCGGACCTCGCGGTGAAGGGCGTGCCGGGATTCGACCTGACGGAGGCGTACCGCAGCGCGGTGCGGAACGCGACCGTCCCCCCGCGGGACGAGCGTGTCGGGCGGAAGGGGAGCCTCCCGGCCGCCTTCCGCGGCCACGTCGACACGGCGACCTCCGAGGGGATGAGCTGGACCCTCGACGCGGCGATCAACGACTGGGGGATCGCGGTGATGGCGGGCCTGCTCGCCTCGCGCGCCACCACGCCGGAGGACCTCAGCCGGTACGAGGCCGAGGCGGAGTGGTTCGCCCGCCGCTCCCTGCAGTACCGGAACGTCTTCGACCGCGAGCGCGGCTTCTTCATCGGACGCGAGCCGGACGGGTCCTGGCGGGGCGGCGCCGCGTTCGACCCGCGCGACTGGGGCGACGACTACACCGAGACGAACGCGTGGGGGACCGCGTTCACGGCCCCGCACGACGGTGCCGGGATCGTCGACCTGCACGGCGGCCCGGCCCGCTTCGACGCCGCACTCGAGGCCTTCTTCGCGACGCCCGAGACCGGCGCGACCGACCGGTCCGGCTCGTACGGGTTCGCCATCCACGAGATGACCGAGGCTCGGGACGTCCGGATGGGCATGCTCGGGCTGTCGAACCAGCCCGCGCACCACATCCCGTTCTTCCCGATGTTCACGGGACGGCACGACGACGCACACCGGATCGTCCGGGAGTGCCTCGAACGGCTGTTCGTCGGCTCCGACCTCGGGCAGGGGTACCCGGGCGACGAGGACAACGGCGAGATGAGCGCCTGGTACGTCTTCGCGACGATCGGCCTGTACCCGCTGGCGCCGTCGACCGGCACGTACGTGCTCGTGCCGCCGTCGGTCCGGCGGACGGTGCTGCAGCAGCCGGGAGGCGCGCCCACCACCATCGAGGTCGCCGACGGTTCCACGGGTGCGTACGTCGCGTCGGTGACGGTCGACGGCTCGCCCTGGACGTCGGTGAGCATCCCGCACGAGGTCGTCGTCGCCGCGTCCCGCATCGTGTTCACGCTGTCCGAGGAACCGACCGGGTGGGCGTCCGACACCCGGCCGGTCTCCGCGTCCGAGGTGCACGGGTACCGGGACGTCCCCGTCGACCTGCTGCCCGCCGGTGCCTCGCCCCTGACCGACGACACCGGCAGGACGGTGCGCGTGCTGTCACCCGGCGAGACCCTGTCGGTGCCGACGCCGGGCGCCGACGCGTCGCTCGTGACGGTCACGGTCGCCGAGCCGGGGACGTACTCGTGGCGGACGACGCTCGGGGACCGGGAGTCGGTCGTGCAAGACGCGGTCTTCGAGCACGCGGGGCAGACCCGGGTGTTCCGGTCCGTGGCGCGGGGGGACGTGTTCTCGTTCACCGCGATGTCGTCGATCCCGCTCACGCAACTCGAACTGATCGCGGCGGACGGACAGCGTTGACCCCGCGTTCACCCGCCGGGAGCATGCTCCGGTCATGTCGATGAGCACACCGTTCGATCCGCAGCAGCCCGGCGCCGACCTCCCCGTGGACGGGACGGTGCCGGACCGGGAGGAGACCGAGACGGAGGTCGAGGTCGAGGAGGACCGCGGCGCCGACGTCGGGCCGGACTCCGCCGACCCCGCCGTCTCGCCGGTCTCCCACGAGGACGAGGACGAGGCCGGCGGCGGTCCGGTGTTCCGTCGGCCCGAGGCCGGCGACCGGCTGCACCCCGAGGACCTCTGACACCTCGGGCGCACTGCCACCCCGGGCGCACTGCCACCTCGCTGCCAGCCGCGGGCGGCATGCTCGTCCGCATGTCGTTCGCGAACTCGTGGGACCCGTCGAAGGGTCGTGCCATCCCAGAGGACCAGGTCAGCCAGGACGGGCTCGAACTCGACGAGGAGACCGCCGCCGAGCTCGGCATCTCGTTCGACGTCGTCGGTGGCGCCTCGGCCGACCCGGCGCGGGTGTCGCCCACGGACGTGCACGTGCCGAGCGCACCGACGGCCGACTAGCGGCACGGAGCCAGAGCCGGAGCCATCTCGTAGCGCGACGTGCCGGTGCACAACCGGAGGCACCTCGCGCCACGTGATCGCGCGGCGCGAGGTGCCTCCGGTTGTGCGGGGCGTGCCCGGCAACGGCCGGGCTGCGGCGGCCGGTCAGGGGACGGTGTGCCCCGCGGCCGTGAAGATCCGGTACCACTCCTCGCGCGAGAGCACGACGTCCGACCCCGCGGCCGAGTCCCGGACGCGCTGCGGGTTCGTCGTGCCGAGCACCACCTGGAAGTGCGCCGGGTGCCGGGTGATCCACGCCACCGCGATGCCGGTCGGGGTGACCCCGTGTGCCGCGGCGACCTCCTCGAGGACGTCGTTCAGCTCGGCGTACTGCTCGCGGTCGCCGAGGAAGACGCCGTCGAAGAAGCCCTTCTGGAACGGCGACCAGGCCTGCAGGGTGATGCCGTTCATCCGGGCGTGGTTGAGGATGTCGTTGTCGCGGTCGACCGACTGGTCGAGGGCGCCCATGTTCGCCACGACGCCCTGCGCGATGACGTTCGCGTGCGTGATGCTCAGCTGCACCTGGTTGAACGCGAGGGGCTGCCGGACGTGCTGCTTGAGCAGCTCGACCTGGCCGGGAGTGTGGTTCGAGACGCCGAAGTGGTGCACCTTGCCGGCGGCGTGGAGCTCGTCGAAGGCCTTCGCGACCTCCTCCGGCTCGACCAGGGCGTCGGGGCGGTGCAGGAGCAGGACGTCGACGTAGTCGGTGCGCAGCGCCTCGAGCGACTCGTGCACGGACTCGATGATGTGCTCGTACGAGAAGTCGAAGTACGCGCCGTTCGGCGTCGGCCGGATGCCGACCTTGGTCTGCAGCTGGATGTCTGCCCGCTCGGACGACGACAGGGTGACGGCCTCGCCGAAGCGTTGCTCGCACCCGTGCCAGACGCCGTAGACGGCGGCGTGGTCGAACATCGTGACGCCCGCGTCCCGTGACGCCGAGTACAGCGCGCGGATGTCCTCGTCGCTCATGTCGTTGATCCGCATGAGGCCGACGACGACGTCGGACGCGGTGAGGTCGGTCTGTGGCAACTCCAGTGTCTTCACCCGATCGATCCTGCCAGCGGCGGTCCCGGTCAGACAGGCCCTGACGGGGCCGGTCGCGACGGTCCGCGGACGGGAGGCACGGTGCGGGCCGGCACCGTGCCTCCCGTCCGGCGGTCCGACCGCTCGTCATGGCGCGCTGACGCGCGCCGGCGGGAGCAGCCCCAGGAAGGCGAGGTCGTCGGCGACCTTCGTGATCAGCGCGTGGTCGAGGGACGGCACGTCCGGCGACCCGAGCGGACGGACCCGCCGGACCGCGGCGGAGAACGCGTCCGCGGGGATCGCGGAACCGGCGTGCGGCTCCTCGGGGAGGGCGAACGCGTGCAGGAGCGGCAGGACCGAACGGGCGCGGTCCTCGTCGGGCATCGCCTCGAGCGCCGAGCGGAACCGCTCGACCCACTCGCCGTGGTCGGTCACGCGCTCGACGTCGTGGCCGTCCTCGACCAGCCAGTCGACGAAGGTGTCGAGCGAGACGCCGTCGTCGTGCGGGTTCACGACGTTGTACGTGTGGAACCCCTCCGTCACCGACGCACCGATCGCGTCGAGGGCCGCGGCCGTGAAGTCCGCGGGCAACCCGTCGTAGTGCGACCGCTGCACACCGCCGTCCGGGTCGCGACGGACGAAGGACGCCGGGGCGAGGCCCGTGGCGAGCACGCTCCAGACCAGGCGGGTGAAGACGTCCGGCAGGTTGACCTGGCCGCGCCAGCGGGGGTGCGCCAGCACCATGTCGGAGCGGAACACCGCGACCGGGACGCCGTGGTGGTCGTGCGCCTCGTGGAGCAGCACCTCGCTCGCCCACTTGCTCGCGCCGTACCCGTTCGCGTACTCGTCGCCGAGCGTCCACCGCGGGATCGTGGTGCGGACGTCGGCGCGCTCGTCGAGGGCGGCCGGTGCGTCCGGGTCGGCGACCTCGGTGGCGCTCGGACGGGCTCCGCCGGCGACCGCGACGCTCGACACGAACGTGACCGGGACGCTGCCGGCGGCGATCGACAGCCGGATCGCCTCGGCGGTCCCGACGACGTTCGGGCCGAACAGGGCGGCGTACGGCAGCACGTGGTTCACCAGGGCGGCGGCGTGCGCGACGAGGTCCACCCGGGCGGCGAGGTCCCGCCAGCGCCCCTCGTCGAGGCCGAACCGCGGCTCGCTGACGTCGCCGGCGACGACCTCGAGCGCGTCGTCCAGCTCGGCGACGCGGGCGGCGAAGGCCGGGTCGGCGGCGAACGCGGCGTCCAGGCGCCGGCGCGCGTCGACGTCGTCGGCACCGCGCACGACGCAGACGAGCGTGCCGCCGACGGGGGCGAGCCGCTCGAGCCAGTCGAGGACGGTGAAGCGGCCGAGGTAGCCGTTCGCCCCGGTCAGCACGACCGTCCGGACTCCGGTGTCGCCCGCGGCCCGGTCCACCGGGTCCGGCACCGTGCCGAGCAGCCGGTCGAGGCGCAGGTCCTGCGCCCGCAGCACCGTCGGGTCGGCACCGTGCACGCGGGTGACGGTGGGCCGGTCGTCCGCGGCGGAGCGCTCGACGAAGGCGGCCACGGCGGCCAGGTCGTTGGTCGGGTCGGTGATGACGCCGACCGGCACCTCGGCGTCGAAGACGTCCTCGAGGATCCCGGAGAACGTCAGTGCGGACAGCGAGTCGCCGCCGAGGTCGGAGAACCGGGCGGCCGCGGCGGTCTCCGTCGAGACCTCGGCGCCGAGGAATTCGCGGGCGGCCCGGACCACCGTGTCGACGGTCGTCTCGTCCTCGACGTGCTCGCGCAGTGCCGCGACGAGGGTGCCGCTCTGCTGCTCGGCGACGGCGTCGTACACCGCCGCGAACCGGTCACCGTAGCGGGTGGTGAGGCGGGGACGCAGGAGCTTGCGGGCGTCCGAGAGCATCCCGTTCTCGACCGTGAACGGCTCCGGCTCGACGACCACGGCGCGGGGCACCTCGTACGGGGCGAGGCCGTGCTCGCGGGCGGTGCGCTGCAGGGCGGTGAGGACGTCGCGCTCCGAGGCTCCGGGGTCCGTGGGGACGACGACGGCGAGCAGGAACGCGTGGCGGCTGTCCCCGTGCAGGGCGACCTGCCGGACCCCGGGCGTCCCGCCGAACGTCGCCTCGAGCGCGGAGACCGCGACGAACTCGCCCTGCGAGAGCTTGATGACGTTGTTGCGTCGGTCGAGGTACTCGTAGGTGTCCGGGCCGGTCTGCGCCATCACGTCGCCGGTCCGGTAGAAGCCGTCCTCGTCGAAGACGGCCGCGGTGACGTCCGGACGGTGGAAGTACCCGGGGATCACGGCCGTGCTCTTCACGAGCAGTTCGCCCCGGGGGTGGGGACGGTCGGTGACGCGGTAGCCGAGCTCCGGCACGTCGACGAGCTTGTGCTCGGTGACCGGCGGCTGCTGGACGACGCCGTCCCGCAGGATGCTGCCCGCCTCGGTCGAGCCGTACAGGTCGTGCAGGGGGGTGCCGAGGCAGCCCTCGACCCAGGCGCGGAGCTCCGGGGTCAGCGGGGCGCTCGCGCAGACCGCCTGGCGCACGCGGCCGCCCAGGGCCCGGACCCGCAGGTCCGCCTGCACGGCGGCACGGACGGCGGCGGCGTCGGTGCCCGCGGCGGCGTCGGTGCCCGCGGCGGCATCGGTGTCCGCTGCGAGGCGTCGCTGCTCCTCGCGGTCGCCCTCCTGCCGGATCATCTCGGCGACGCGGGGCACGAGGACGAGCTCGGTCGGTGCGAACACCCGCAGGTCCTCGAACAGCGTCGACAGGTCGGTCGAGGTGGCGAGGGCGACCGTGCCCCCGCGGCCGAGCGTCGCCAGCAGTGCGGCCCGTCCGGTGAGGTGGCTCGTCGGCAGGTAGGCGTACCCGACGACCTCGGCCTCGGGGTGGTCGGGCCGGAGGGCGTGCCAGAGCCGCTCCACCATCCGGTGCGTGTACATCGCGCCCTTCGGGGTCCCGGTGCTGCCCGACGTGTAGAGCAGCAGCGCGAGCGGGTCCTCCCCGGCCGCGGGACGCCACGTCGTCGGACGAGGCAGGTCGGCGCCCCGGGCCACGAGCTCGTCGAGGGTCGGGACCGCGGGGGTCGCGTCGTCCTCGACGTGCCCGGTGTCCACGCCGTCGAGCAGCAGCGTGCGGACGCCGGTGTCCGACGCCTCGACGACCGCCCGCGCCGTCGCCGCCTGCTCGGCCGACACCGCGAGCCACACCGGGGTGGTCTCGTCGACGATCGCGCGGAGCGCCGCGACCGGTGCGCTCGCCTGGAGCGGGACGCTCACCGCCCCGAGGATCGAGCAGGCCAGGTCGAGCGTCACGCCGTCCGCGCTCACCGCACCCAGTGCCGCCACCCGGTCCCCGGGCGAGACGGTCTCGGCGAGCACCGCCGCGAGCGCACCCGCCCGGTCCCAGAGCTCGCGGTAGCTCGTGTCGGTCACGGCCGTCCCCGTCCGCTGCCGGAGCGCCGGGCGCTCCGCGTGCCGTGCGAACACCGCCGCGATCGACGTGTCCTCGTCCTGCTCGTCGTGTCCCTGGTCCATCGTCCTCGTCCCTTCCTCGTCACGGGTGCGCCCCCGCGCCCCCACGTCAGCGCTCGGCGAGCGTGGTGCCCGCCAGCGCCGTCCCCCGGTCCACTTCCCAGCGTCCGACCGCGGTGAACGCGGGTCCCCGTCGGGCGACGGCCCCGAACGAGCCGTCCGGCCGCAGGTCGATCTCCGCGCCGTCGATGCCGAACCAGCCGCCGTGCGCCGTCGTCCGTGCCTTCGCGACCGCCTCGGACGCGGCCAGCAGCACGCTGTCCGGACTCTCAACCCCGATCCGCCGCAGGGCGGCGAGACCGGCCGCGACGGGCGCGCTCGCCGGGTCGGCGATGCGTGCCAGCACCCCGGCGGGCAACGGTGCAGCCGGCGTCGCGTCGATGCCGACGGCGGTGTGCTGGTCCTGCAGCCCGACCGCGCACGCGCGGAGCCCGGAGCAGTGCGTGATCGTGCCGACGACGCCCTCGGGCCACACCGGCGCGCCACTCCGGGCGACGGCGACGGACCCGGACGTCACGCCGATCGCAGCGAGGGCGCGGCGCGCGAGCACCCGGCCGGTGACGAACTCCGCGCGGCGTGCCGGCAGTGCCGTGGCGACGGCGGCGTCCTCCTCGTCGGTGAGGGGGCCGTCCAGGTCGTGTGCGGCCGTCGCGACGACGACCGAGGCGGGCAGGAGCGCCGACCAGGGGGACCGCCGTCGAAGTTGCACAATGCAATCAGACGCCGGTTCCCTCCGAGTCCCCCGAACGAGGCGCCGACGGTCCACCGCGCCGACGCCCGTACGCTGGGTCGGTGCGCGACGACCTGCTCCCCGTGCTCGCCTGCCCCGTCTGCGCCGAGCCGCTCGGTCGCGTCGCCGCGGGCACGGTCGGCTGCGCGACCGGCCACCGGTTCGACGAGGCGAAGCAGGGTCACCTGACGCTCCTGCCCGCGAAGCGCCGTGCCCTCACCGCGGACACCCCGGCGATGGTCGACGCGCGCATCCGGTTCCTCGGCCGCGGGCACTACGCGCCCGTCGAGCGGGCGCTCGCGGCGGTGGTCGCCGACGCGACCGCACCCGGGGTCGTCCTCGACGTGGGGTCCGGCCCGGGCACCTACCTCGCACACGCCCTGGACGGCAGACCGAACGGCAGGCCGGACGGCACGCAGGACGGGAGGCCCGACCCGGCCCCGACAGACGCCGTCGCCGCCCGTCTCGGGGTCGCGCTGGACCTGTCCGCGGTCGCGATCCGACGGGCGGCACGCGTCCACGCGCGGGCAGGAGCCGTCGTCGGGGACGTGACCGAGCGCCTCCCGGTCGTCGACGACGCGGCCGCCGTCGTGCTGGACGTCTTCGCGCCCCGCAACCAGCGCGAGTACGCGCGGGTGCTGCACCCCGAGGGAGTGCTGGCGGTGGTGACCCCGCGGACCGGCCACCTGGCGGAGCTCGCCGAGGCGACCATCGCGGTCGACCCGGAGAAGGAGCGGCGACTGCACGACTCGTTGACGCCGTCGTTCGCGCTCCGGTCCTCCGAGGACCGCACGTGGACGATGGAGCTGTCCGCCGACGACGTCCACGACGTCGTCCACATGGGCCCGAGCCACCACCACGTGGACCCCGAGCGCACCTTCGCGCCGACGACCGTCACCGCGGCCGTGACGGTGAGCACCTGGACGCCGGTGCGCTGACTCCCTAGGGTCGGCCCATGGGGTTCCGGGTCGTGGGGGTGGTCGCGGGCCTGCTGGCGCTCGGGATCGGGGTCGGTCTGTCGGCGTGCACGTCGTCGTCGAGCGCCGACGCGGGACGCGACTGGTGCGTCCCGCTCCTGACCGTCGCACCGGTCACCGTGCAGCCGGGGGACACCGTGACGCTCCGCTCCGAGGACCGCTGCGACGCCCCGGTGCCCGACGGTGGGTGGCACGTCGTCGCCACCGTCCCGCAGGCGGACGGGCCCGAGGTCGCCTTCCGTAGCGCGGACTCGTTCGACGGGTCGTGGTCGGCGTCGGTGACGCTGCCGCGGGACTTCCCGGTCGGCGATGCCGTGTTCGGCATCGCCGACTGGGACGACGCACCCTGCTCGGACACCTCCGGGAGCTGCGCGGCGGCGTCCGGCTCCTTCACGGTCCGGGCCGCCGACTGACGACGGCCGTCAGCTGGCCTCGGACGCGACGTCGAGCTGCCACACGACCCCGAAGCGGTCGCGCAGCTGCCCGGCGAGCGGCGCCCACGGCGAGGGGGCGAGCGGCTGCCGGACCTCGGCGCCCTCGGACAGCCCCTCCCAGTACCGGGTGACCTCGTCGGCGTCGTCGCCGTGCACGAAGACGTAGAACGCGTTCGCCCCCTGGTCGTACGGCTGGTCCGGCCAGACGTCGAACGCCATGATGCGGAAGCCGGCCTCGGTGGTGACCTGTCCGAAGACGATCCGGTCGGCCCAGGCGGGGTCCTGCGAGGCACCCATCTGACCGTAGGTGGTCGCCTGCACGGTGCCGCCGAAGGCTGCCGCCCAGAAGTCGAGGGCCTCGCGGGCCTGTCCGTCGAAGTTGATGTGGGTCGTGGTCTCGATGCTCATGGGACGAGTGTGACCGGCATTGCGGTCAGATCGTGGCCGCTTCTCGGACGAGGATGGGAGACATGGCCGACCCGTCCTCCCGCATGCTCGCCCTGCTCTCCCTGCTGCAGGTGCACCGCGAGTGGTCGGGGGACGAGCTCGCCGAGCGCCTGGTCGTCAGCCCCCGGACCCTGCGGCGCGACGTGGACCGGCTCCGCGAGCTCGGCTACCGGGTCGAGTCCGTCCGCGGTCCGGCCGGCGGCTACCGCCTGGCAGCGGGGTCCGACCTGCCGCCCCTGCTGTTCGACGACGAGCAGGCGGTCGCGATCGCCCTCGCGCTCGCGGTGGCGCCGGCGTCCGGTGCGGACATCGCCGAGGCCTCCGTGCGGGCGCTCGCGACCGTGCGCCAGGTCATGCCCGAGCGCCTACGGAACCGCGTGGACGTGGTCGACGCGGTGACGGCGCCCGGTGGCCCGCGCGTGGACCCGGACGTGCTCGTCGCCGTCAGCGAGGCGGTGCACCGGCACGAGGTCCTGCGCTTCGGGTACGGCGAGCGGGACACCCAGCACCGGGTGGAGCCGCACGCGGTCGTCGCCCGGAACGGCCGGTGGTACCTGCTGTCGTGGGACCCGGAGCACGACGACTGGCGGACCCACCGCGTGGACCGGATGGCACCGCGGATGCGCACCCGGCTGGCCTTCGTCCCGCGTCCCGTCCCCGGAGGGGACCCCGCCGCGTTCGTGTCCGCACGCTTCAAGGGTTCCGAGCGCGACGATGCGTGGCCGTGCACGGGGTCCGTCGTCGTCACGGCGGAGGACGCCGCACGGCTGACCCCGTACCTGCCCGACGACGCCGTGGTCGAGCGGCTCGACGACGGACGGTGCCGGGTCACCAGGGGGTCCTGGTCGTGGGCGGGCCTGGCCGGGGCGTTCGCCGCGTCGACCGTGGCGTTCCGGGTCGAGGGGCCGGAGGAACTGCGGCGGGCGGCCGCGGAACTCGCGGATCGCCTCCGGGCGGCAGCGGGGCGTCAGGACGGCGCAAGCGTCCGCTAGAAGGGCGTGAGGATCCCGTTAGGAGCGGCCTGGAGGCGCGGCGTCGGATCCAGCATCGGTTCCGCACCACACGTGGTGCGGTCCGCGCCGCCCGGCGTCGGGCCCGCAGCAAGTTACGGAGTCCCTCGTGTTCGACGTCTTCGTCGTCGCCGGTGTCCTCGCCGTGTTCGGTGTGGTGGCACTCATCGCCAAGGGGGTGGAGCGACTGTGATCGTCGTCACCATCGCCGCCGCCGTCCTCGGCATCGCATCGGTCGTCTACCTGGTGTGGGCACTGGTCCACCCGGAGCGCTTCTGATGGCGGGCTCCGCTGCCGACACCTGGGCCGGCATCGCCCAGGTCGCCACGCTCGTCCTGCTCCTCGTCGTCGCGTACCGACCGCTCGGCGACTGGATGGCCCGCGTGTACACCCCGACGAAGCACGCCCGCCTGGAGCGCGGTGTGTACCGGGTGATCGGTGTCGACCCGGACGCCGAGCAGTCCTGGCCCGCGTACCTGCGCGGCGTGCTGCTCTTCAGCGCCGTCGGGGTCCTGCTCGTGTACCTGCTGCAGCGCATCCAGGTCGTGCTGCCCGGTGACCTCGGGCTGCCGAACGTCGGACCGGCGCTCGCGTTCAACACCGCGGCGTCCTTCGTGGCGAACACGAACTGGCAGTCGTACTCGCCCGAGGCCACCGTCGGCTACACCGTGCAGATGGCGGGCCTGGCGGTGCAGAACTTCCTGTCCGCCGCGGTCGGTCTCGCCGTCGCCGTCGCCCTCGTGCGCGGGTTCGCACGCCGGAGGTCGGGCACGCTCGGCAACGTCTGGGTCGACGTCGTCCGCGGCACCGGTCGGCTCCTGCTCCCGGGCGCCTTCGTCTTCGCGATCGTGCTGGTCGCCGGCGGCGTCGTGCAGTCGTGGGGCGGCGGGGTGGACGTCACGACGCTCGCGGGCGGCACCCAGCACATCCCCGACGGCTTCGTCGCGTCGCAGGAGGCGATCAAGGAGCTCGGCACGAACGGTGGCGGCTACTTCAACGCCAACTCGGCGCACCCGTTCGAGAACCCGCAGGCGTGGACGAACCTCGTCGAGGTCTTCCTCATGCTCGTCATCCCGTTCTCGCTGCCCCGGACCTTCGGACGCCTCGTCGGGGACGACCGCCAGGGGTACGCGATCCTCGCCGTGATGGGCGCGATCTTCCTCGTGTCGCTCTCGGTGATGTCGATCGCCGAGCTCGCGGGCGGCGGCAGCGCCACCCAGGCGGCCGGTGCCGCGATGGAGGGCAAGGAGGTGCGCTTCGGCATCCTCGGCACGACCCTGTTCGGCACGACGTCGACCGCCACCTCCACCGGTGCGGTGAACGGCATGTTCGACAGCTTCACGCCGATCGGCGGCATGATGGCGCTCGTCAACATGATGCTCGGCGAGATCAGCCCCGGCGGTGTCGGGTCCGGTCTCTACGGCATGCTCGTGCTCGCCGTCATCACGGTGTTCATCGGTGGGCTCCTGGTCGGCCGGACGCCGGAGTACCTCGGCAAGAAGATCCGCGCCCGCGAGATGACCTTCGCCGCGCTGTACATCCTCGTCACGCCGACCCTGGTGCTGCTCGGCACGGGACTGTCCCTGGTGATCCCGGGCGTCCGCGAGCAGGTCCTCGGCACGAGCATCTTCAACCCGGGCAACCACGGGCTCTCCGAGCTGCTCTACGCCTTCACCTCGGGCGCGAACAACAACGGCTCGGCGTTCGGCGGTCTGACCGCGAACACGACGTGGATGAACTCCGCGCTCGGCGTCGTGATGCTGCTCGGCCGCTTCGTCCCGATCGCGCTCGTCCTGGCGCTCGCCGGGTCGCTCGCGGCGCAGGACAAGGTGCCGGCGACCGTCGGCACGCTGCCCACGCACCGGCCGCTGTTCATCGGCCTGCTCGGTGCGGTCGCCGTGATCGTCACCGCACTCACCTACTTCCCCGTGCTCGCCCTGGGCCCGCTCGCGGAGGCCCTCTCCTGATGGGAACCGAACCCGTGTCCACCCCGACCACCCCGTCCACCGCGACCGCCGAGGCGGAGGCGAGCAGCGCCTCCCGGCCGGTCACCCGCTCGTCCGCGTTCGGACCCCGCCAGCTGGCGGCCGGTCTGCCGGGCGCCCTGCGCAAGCTCGACCCGCGCCTGATGTGGCGGAACCCCGTCATGTTCATCGTCGAGGTCGGCGCCGCGCTCACCACCGTCACCGCCTTCGTCGAACCGTCCGTGTTCACCGCCGCGATCGCGGTGTGGCTCTGGCTCACCGTCGTCTTCGCGAACCTGGCCGAGGCGGTCGCCGAGGGGCGGGGCAAGGCCCAGGCCGACACGCTCCGCAAGACCCGCTCCACGACCTCGGCACGACGCGTCCTGCGCTGGGACGCCGCCGACGCCGCCGCGCTGACGAACGAGACCGAGGACATCGCCTCGGTCGACCTGGCCAAGGGCGACGTCGTGGTCGTCGTGGCGGGCGAGGTGATCCCCGGCGACGGCGACGTCGTCGAGGGCATCGCGAGCGTCGACGAGTCGGCGGTCACCGGTGAGTCCGCTCCCGTCATCCGCGAGTCCGGCGGTGACCGGAGCGCCGTCACCGGCGGGACCCGCGTGCTGTCCGACCGGATCGTCGTGCGGATCACGTCGACGCCCGGCGAGACCTTCATCGACCGGATGATCCGGCTCGTCGAGGGTGCGGCCCGGCAGAAGACGCCGAACGAGATCGCGCTGAACATCCTGCTCGCCTCGCTGTCGATCGTGTTCGTGATCGTCTGCCTGACCATGCAGCCCATCGCCGGCCTGGTCGGTGCGACGGTCAGCGTGCCGGTGCTCATCGCCCTGCTCGTCTGCCTCATCCCGACGACCATCGGGGCGTTGCTCTCCGCGATCGGCATCGCCGGCATGGACCGCCTCGTGCAGCACAACGTCCTGGCGATGTCCGGCCGGGCGGTCGAGGCCGCCGGCGACATCACGACGCTGCTCCTCGACAAGACCGGCACGATCACGTACGGCAACCGCCGGGCCTCCCGCTTCGTGCCGGTGCCCGGGGTGACCGAGGCCGACCTCACGGCCGCCGCCGCGCTGTCCAGCGCCGCGGACGGCACGCCCGAGGGCCGCTCGATCGTCGACCTCGCGCTCGCCGCCGGAGCCGCCACGGGCCTGCCCGCCGGGGCCGTCGAGGTGCCGTTCACCGCGCAGACCCGCATGTCCGGGCTCGACCTGGCCGACGGGTCGCAGATCCGCAAGGGCGCAGCAGCGGCCGTGCTCGCCTGGGCCGGTCCCGCCGACGCCGCGGTCGTCGCGTCGATCGACGCCACCGTCGCCGAGGTCTCCGACCAGGGCGGGACGCCGCTCGTCGTCGGACGCCGCTCGCCCGACGGGTCGGTCGCGCTGCTCGGCGTCGTGCACCTCAAGGACGTCGTGAAGGAGGGCATGGCCGCCCGGTTCGCCGAGCTCCGGAGCATGGGCATCCGCACGGTGATGATCACCGGCGACAACCCGCGCACCGCGAAGGCGATCGCCGCCGAGGCCGGGGTCGACGACTTCCTCGCCGAGGCCACACCGGAGGACAAGCTCGCGCTCATCAAGCGGGAGCAGGAGGGCGGCAACCTCGTCGCGATGACCGGCGACGGCACGAACGACGCCCCGGCCCTGGCGCAGGCGGACGTCGGCGTGGCGATGAACACCGGCACGACCGCTGCGAAGGAGGCCGGCAACATGGTCGACCTCGACTCCGATCCGACGAAGCTCATCGACGTCGTCCGGATCGGGAAGCAGCTGCTCATCACCCGCGGGGCGCTCACCACGTTCTCGATCGCCAACGACATCGCGAAGTACTTCGCGATCATCCCGGCGATGTTCCAGCTGGCGTTCCCCGGCCTCGCGGCGCTCAACGTCATGGGGCTGCACAGCCCGGCGTCGGCCATCCTGTCGGCCGTCGTCTTCAACGCCCTCGTCATCGTGGCGCTCATCCCGCTCTCGCTGCGGGGCGTGCGCTACCGGGCGGCCTCGGCGTCGTCCGTCCTCGGACGCAACCTGCTCGTCTACGGGCTCGGCGGCGTCATCGTCCCCTTCATCGGCATCAAGCTGATCGACCTCGTGGTCGGTCTCATCCCGGGGTTCTGAACCATGGCTTCCTCCTCCCGTTCCTTCTTCCGTTCCACCGGTGTGGCGATCCGTCTCACCCTGCTGTCCACCGTCGTCCTCGGCGTCGCCTACCCGCTCGCGGTGTGGGGCGTCGGGCAGGCCGCCTTCCACGACCAGGCGAACGGCTCGATGGTGACCGACTCCTCCGGGAAGGTCGTGGGCTCGTCCCTCATCGGGCAGTCGTTCGACGGGTCGTCGTCCGCGCGGTGGTTCCAGTCGCGTCCGAGTGCCGCCGGCGAGAAGGGCTACGACGCGAACGCCTCGTCCGGCTCGAACCTCGGACCGAACAACCCCGACCTGGTGAAGTCCATCGAGGAGCGTCGGGCCGCCGTGGCGGAGGCCGACGGGGTGTCCGCCGCGGACGTCCCCGCGGACGCGGTCACGGCGTCCGGTTCCGGTCTCGACCCGGACATCAGCCCGGAGTACGCGCGGCAGCAGGTGTCCCGCGTCGCCGAGGTCCGCGGGCTGTCGGAGTCGGCGGTCCGGAGACTCGTCGACGAGCACACCGAGTCGCGCCAGCTCGGGTTCCTCGGCGAACCGGTCGTGAACGTCCTCGAGCTGAACCTGGCGCTGGCCGCCGCACGCTGAGCGCGGGGCGCCGGAGCAGCGCGCACAACCGGAAGCACCTCGAACCACGGAACCGCGTGGCGCGACGTGCTTCCGGTTGTGCGAGGCCGCCCCGCACCACGGACGACCCCGGCCACCCACCACCGCACCAGCAGCGAACAGCGAGAGGATGAGCCCGTGAAGCGAGGCAAACTGCGGGTCCTGCTCGGCGCGGCCCCCGGCGTCGGCAAGACGTTCACGATGCTCGAGGAGGGCCACCGGCTCCGGTCCGAGGGCCGCGACGTCGTGGTCGCCGTCGTCGAGACCCACGACCGTGCCGCCACGGCCGCGCTCGTCGACGGCCTGGAGGTCGTCCCCCGTCGGGTCGTCGAGCACCGCGGGGTGGCCCTCGACGACATGGACCTCGACGCCGTGGTCGCCCGGGCGCCCGACGTGGCCCTGGTCGACGAACTCGCCCACACGAACGCGCCCGGCAGCCCGAACGAGAAGCGCTGGCAGGACGTCGAGGCGCTCCTCGCGGCCGGCATCAGCGTCATCTCGACCGTGAACATCCAGCACATGCAGTCCCTCGGCGACGTCGTCCGCGAGATCACCGGCACCGTGCAGCGGGAGACCGTGCCGGACGCCGTGGTGCGCGCCGCCGACCAGATCGAGGTCGTCGACCTGTCCCCGGCGTCCCTGCGCGAACGACTCTCCGACGGCCTCGTCTACCCGGCCGCCCGCATCGACGCCGCGCTGTCGAACTACTTCCGCCTCGGCAACCTCACCGCCCTGCGCGAGATCGCCCTGCTCTGGCTCGCCGACGAGGTCGACGACGCCCTGAAGGCCTACCGCGCCGAGCACGGCATCGACCACCGCTGGGAGACCCGCGAACGGGTCCTCGTCGCGCTCACCGGCGGTCCGGAGGGCGAGACGCTCCTGCGCCGCGGTGCCCGCATCGCCGCACGGAGCGCCGGCGGCGAGCTCGCCGCGGTCCACGTCACGACGAACGACGGGCTGCGCGAACGGCACCCCGGGGCCCTCGGCAAGCAGCGCACCCTGCTCGAGCAGCTCGGCGGCACCTACCACCAGGTGGTCGGCGACGACGTGCCGTCGACGCTCGTGCGCTTCGCGCGGTCGGTCGACGCCACGCAGATCGTCATCGGCGTCAGTCGTCGGAGCCGTCTGGCCGCGGCGATGACCGGGCCCGGGATCGGCAACACGGTCGTCCGCGAGTCCGGCGACATCGACGTCCACGTCGTCACGCACGAGCGGGCCGGCGGCGGGTTCGCGCTGCCGAAGCTCGGCGGCAGCCTGTCCCGAGGGCGGATCGTGGCGGCGTTCGCCGTGTCGCTCGTGCTCGGTCCGCTCCTGACCTGGCTGCTGTCCTTCGGCAACGACCCGGACGCCATCACGGTCGACGTGCTCGCGTACCAGCTGCTCGTGCTCGTCGTCGCGCTCACGGGCGGGATGTGGCCGGCGGTCTTCACGGCGGTGCTGTCCGGGCTGAGCCTCGACTACTTCTTCGTGCAACCCCTCTACATGGTCACCGTCCAGCAGCCGTGGCACCTCGTGGCCCTCGTGATGTACGTGATCAGCGCCGTCCTCGTCAGCTTCGTGGTCGACCGGTCCGCCCGCCGCAGCCGAACGGCACGTCGGGCGGCGGCCGAGTCGGGGCTCCTCGTCGGCATCGCCGGCAGCGTCCTGCGCGGCGACGACGCCCTGCAGGCGCTGCTCGACCGCACGCGCGAGGCCTTCGGGTTCACCGGCGTGCGGATCCGGCAGGGCGACGAGGTCCCGGCCACGTCGGGGACGTTCGCGGGGGAGCCGGACGCCACCACGGGCCTCCCGTCCGGCGCCGTCCTGGAGTTCGCGGGCGCGCCCGACGACCCGACCCAGCGCCGGTTGCTGCGCGTCGTCGAGCAGCAGCTCGACGCCGCCGTCGAGCACCGTCGGCTCACCCGCACCGCGGTCGACGCGGAGCGCATCGCGGCCGCGGACCGCGTCCGCAGCGCGATCCTCGCGGCCGTCGGGCACGACGTGCGGCGGCCGATCGCGGCCGCCTCGGCCGCCGTGCAGACGCTGCACGCCGCCGACATCCAGCTGTCGGCCGCCGACCGGGAGGCGCTGCTCACCACCGCCGACGAGAGCCTCCGTCAGCTGGCGGTGCTGCTGGCCGACCTGCTCGACGTCAGCCGCGTGCAGGCCGGGGTGCTCGCCGTGACCCCGCTGCCGACCGCGCTCGAGACGGTCGTCGCCCCCGCGCTCGACGAGCTCGAGCTCGGCCCGGACGACGTGGACCTCGACCTGCCCGGGGACCTGCCGCCCGTCCTCGCTGACCCCGGCCTGCTGCAGCGCGTGGTGGTGAACCTGCTCGCCAACGCGAGCCGTTACGCCCCCGAGGGCACCCGGGTCCGCGTCGCCGCGAGCGCCTTCGGCGGCGGTGTGGAGCTCCGCGTCGCCGACCACGGGCCCGGCATCCCGGAGGACCGGCGGGGCGATGTGTTCCAGCCGTTCCAGCGACTCGGGGACACCGACAACGACACCGGCCTCGGCCTGGGACTCGCCCTGGCGCGCGGGTTCACCGAGGGCATGGGCGGCACGATCGAGGTCGACGACACCCCGGGCGGCGGCCTGACCGTCGTCGTGCGGTTGCCGATCGCCGGACACCTGGGAGTGGATGTCAAGTGAGCACGAAGGTCCTCATCGCCGACGACGACGCGCAGCTCGTCCGGGCGCTCTCCGTCACGCTGTCCGCCCGAGGGTACGACGTCGCGACCGCGCGGGACGGCCGGGCCGCCATCGACGCCGTGATCACGGAGCGGCCCGACATCGTGCTGCTCGACCTCGGCATGCCCCGGCTCGACGGGATCGGGGTGCTCGAGGGCATCCGCGCCTGGTCGCAGGTGCCGGTGCTCGTGCTCTCCGGCCGGACCGACTCGTCGGACAAGGTCGACGCGCTCGACGCCGGTGCCGACGACTACGTGACCAAGCCCTTCCAGATGGACGAGCTGCTCGCCCGGCTCCGGGCCCTCGGGCGACGGCAGGCGACCGCGGCGGCCACCGCCGGCGCGACCCCGACCGTCACGATCGGGGACCTCGTGGTGGACCTCGTCGCGAAGCAGGTCACGCCGCCGACCGGGCCCGCGATCCGGCTCACCCCGACGGAGTGGCGACTGCTCGAGGTCCTCGTGACGAACCCGGGGCGGCTCATGACGCGCGAGATGCTCCTCACCGAGGTGTGGGGCCCGACGCACGGCAACGACTCCGGGTACCTCCGGCTGTACATGGCGCAGCTGCGACGGAAGCTCGAGCCGGAACCGTCGCACCCGCGGTACCTGGTGACCGAGTCGGGGATGGGGTACCGGTTCGCCCCGAACGGCGCGTGAGCCTGCTGTCGGGGAGGTGTCGGGAGCCTGTCGTGTCCGTGTCGTGGTGCTGTCGTGCCTGGCGTTCCTAGGCTCGGCACCATGAACGAGATGCGGATCGCCACCCTCCGACGCGAGCGGGGCTGGACCCAGGAACGACTGGCCGAGACGAGCGGGATCGCCGTCCGGACCGTGCAACGGCTCGAGCGGGGCAACGAGGCGAGCCTCGAGACGCTGTCGGCGATCGCCCGGGCGCTGGACGTGCCGGTGCGCGAGCTCTTCGCGGCGGAGGACGGTGCCGCGCTCGACGCTGGGGTCCGCGGTCTCGACGAGCGGACGGAGGCAGCGGCGGCGGCCGCAGCGTCCGACCAGGCGGCGCGCGACCGGTTCGTCGCCGGCTTCTGGTCGATGTCCACGGCCCTCGGTGTGCTGTTCGGCATCGTCACCGTGGTGCTCCTCGTCCTGCACGTGTGGTCGGCGCTGGTGTTCCTGCTCGTGGGGGCCTACTGGGCCGTCCGGTACCCGGTCGGTCGGTTCCTGCTCGACACCGTGATGGGCCCGCGGCTCGACCGCCGCTGGCCGCTGTCGCACGCGTCCGGCGCGCCGGTCCGTGCGGCTCGCTGAGCCGACGCCGGTCCGCGTCGGGCCGGAGGACGTCGACGAGGTGCACGCCTTCCTGTCGGCGTGCGACCTGACGGTCGCGGGCCTGTCCGATCCGGGCGTCCGTCTCTGGACGGTCCGTGATGCGGCCGGCACCGTCGTCGGCACCACGGGCTACGAGACCGGGCCGGACGGGAGGCACGCCCTCCTCCGCAGCGTGGCCGTCGGACCGACGCTGCGCGGCTCGGGCCGCGGGGCGGCGCTCGCCCGGTTCGCGATGACCGAGGCGTCGGCTGCTGGCGCACGGCGGGCCTGGCTGTTCAGCCGGCGGTCCGGCCCCTTCTGGCAGGGTCTCGGCTTCGTCGCCGCGGACCGGCAGGAGCTCGCGACGGTCCTCGCCGGGACGGCCCAGGTCGAGCTGTTCCGCTCCACCGGCCAGCTCGCGCGCGAGGTCGCCTGGAGCCGGTCGCTCGTCCCTTAGGGCCGTCCAAGGCTGCGCCGACGATCCGCGCACGTGGGGGTCGCACGCTCGGGGGCATGACCGAGACGATCCCCGCCGAGCGCCCGCGCCTCCTGCCGCCACCGACCCCGGGGCCACGTGCCCTCCGCGAGCGCCTGGCGGGGCTGGTCCGCGGTCGTGCGGACGCCGCGCGGTGGGAGCGCCCCGCGTTCCTCGGCCTGCTGCTGGTGACCGGCGTGCTGTACGTCGTGAACCTCGGCGTCAACGGGTGGGCCAACGCCTTCTACTCCGCGGCCGTGCAGGCGGGCAGCCAGAGCTGGGAGGCGTTCTTCTACGGCTCGTCCGACGCCGCGAACTCCATCACGGTCGACAAGCCGCCGGCGTTCCTCTGGGTGATCGGCATCTCCGTCCGCCTGTTCGGGCTGAACTCGTGGTCGATCCTCGTACCGCAGGCGGTCATGGGCGTGGCGTCGGTGGCGGTCCTGTACCGGATCGTCCGGCGGCGCTTCTCCGCCGGAGCCGCGCTCGTCGCCGGTGCGGTCCTCGCGACCACCCCGGTGGCGACCCTGATGTTCCGCTACGACAACCCGGACGCGCTCCTCGTCCTGCTGACGGTCGGCGCGATCGCCCTGACGCTCCGCGGCATCGAGTCCGGTCGGATGCGCTGGGTCGTCTGGACGGGGGTGCTCGTCGGGCTCGGCTTCCTGACGAAGCAGCTGCAGGCGTTCCTCGTGCTGCCGCCCCTGGTCGGCGTGTACCTCGTCGCGTCGCCCCGACCGGTGCTCCGACGGGTCGGGCACCTGCTCGCCGCGGCGCTCGCCGTGGTGGTCTCCGCCGGGTGGTGGGTCGCGATCGTCGAGCTCGTGCCGGCTTCGGCGCGGCCGTACGTCGGCGGTTCGCAGACGAACAGCTTCCTGGAGCTCACCTTCGGCTACAACGGCCTCGGTCGGGTCACCGGCGACGAGACCGGCAGCGTGGTGCCCGGCGGGACGACCGGCGCGGGGTCGTGGGGCTCGACCGGGCTGACGCGGCTGTTCGGCTCGGAGTTCGGCACGCAGGTGACGTGGCTGCTGCCGACCGCGCTCGTGCTGCTCGTCGTGGCGCTCGTCGCCGTCGGGGTCCGTCGGCGGCGTGACCCGCGGCTGGCCACGGTCCTGGTGCTCGGCGGCTCGCTGCTCGTCACCGGCCTGGTGTTCAGCTTCATGGGCGGGATCTTCCACCCGTACTACACGGTGGCGCTCGCGCCCTACGTCGCCGGGCTGGTCGGCATCGGCGCCGGGCTCCTCTGGCAACGACGCGAGGTGCTCGCCTGGCGCATCGTCACCGCCGGGGTCGTCGCGCTCTCCGGTGGGTGGTCGTTCGCGCTGCTGTCCCAGGCATCGTCGTGGCAGCCGTGGATCCGCTGGGTCGTCCTGGTGGCGACGATCGTCGGAGCGGTGCTCGTCCTGCTGCCGCCGCGTGGCCGGGGGCTGTCCGGGGCGACGGTGGCCGCGGTGCTCGTCGCGGCGCTGCTCGGGCCCACGGCGTTCTCGGTGCAGACCACCACGGTCGGACACACGGGGGCGCTGCCGACGGCCGGCCCGAGCGTCACGACGAGTGGGTCCGGCGGCGGTCGCGGTGGCATGCCCGGTGGTCAGGGCGGCCAGGGCGGCCAGGGCGGCCAGGGCGGTCCCGGCGGGCAGGGCGGGCCCGGCGGACAGGCAGGGCAGGCGGGTCCCGGTGGGCAGGGTGCACCCGGCCAGGCGACGAACGGCCGAGGCGTCGGACCGGCTGCCGGCGGTGGCGGTGGCGGCATGAACCTCCTCGGGGGTTCCACCGAGGTCCCGGACCCGGTCGTGGCCGCGCTCACCACGGACGCCGACGACTTCACGTGGGCTGCGGCGACCGTCGGCTCGAACAGTGCCGCGACCTACCAGCTCGCCACGGGCGACCCGGTGATGGCGATCGGCGGCTACAACGGCACCGACCCGGCCCCGACCTTGGCGGCGTTCCGGGCCCTGGTCGCCGCGGGGAAGATCCACTGGTTCATCGGTGGCTCGCGGTCGGGCAGCAGCAGCGGGAGCGACGCAGCCGAGCAGATCGCCGAGTGGGTCGCCGCTCACTTCGAGGCAACGACCGTCGACGGCGTCACGATGTACGACCTCACGCCGTCTTCCTGACCACGGACACCGCCGGTGCCGCCCGCCTCCTCCGGACAGGGCCGGGCGGTACCGTCGATCCGTGACGATCGAGCTGCGCCGGGTGACCGCCGAGGACTGGGCCGTCTGGCGCCCGGTCCGCCTCGCCGCCCTGGCCGACGCCCCGCGGGCGTTCGGCTCCCGCCTCGACGACTGGCAGGACGCGCCGGAGCACCGGTGGCGCACACGGCTGTCGCTGCCGGGAGCGGTCGACCTGCTCGCGGTCGAGGACGACGACGTCGTAGGGATGGCGAGCGGGGTCCCGGACCCGGACGACCCAGCGCTCGCCGAGCTCGTCTCGATGTGGGTCGCCCCGGACGCACGTGGCCGGGGGACCGTCGCACTCCTGGTGGACGCGATCGCCCGGTCGCTCACCGCGCAGGGTGTGGAGCAGCTCGAGCTGTCCGTGATGCCCGACAACGACCGCGCCCGCCGAGCGTACGAGCGCATCGGGTTCACCGCGACGGGCACCCTCGGCGACCGACTGCCGGACGGTCGGTACGAGACGGTCATGCGCCGCGACCTCACCGCCGAGCGCACGCTCCTGGCCTACGAGCGCGGCGCCGACCGCTACACGGATCGGACCGACGACCACCGCGCGGGGCTGGTCGACGACCTGCTCGCCCTCGTGCCCGCCCGCGCCCGCGTCCTGGAGCTCGGCTCCGGCCCCGGGCGTGACGCCGACGCACTCGAGTCGGCGGGCCTGCGCGTCGACCGCACCGACGGCAGCGTCGCGTTCGTGGACCGCCTCCGCTCGGCTGGACACGACGCCCGCGTGCTCGACGTCCGCCGTGACGGCTGGGGCGGCCCGTACGACGCCGTCTTCGCGAACGCCGTCCTGCTGCACGTCCCGCGGTCGGACACCGGTGCCGTGCTCGAGCGCGCACGAGACGCGGTCCGCCCCGGCGGGATCCTCGCGGCGACCGTGAAGCGGGGCGACGGCGACGGCTGGAGCGATCGCGGGCTCGACGACCCTCGCTGGTTCACGTACTGGGACGAGGACGCCCTCGCCGCTGCCGTCACGAGCGCCGGGTGGGCAGCCGTCGACGTGCGCGAGACCACCCGCCCCGGCGCCGAGGAGCGCTGGCTGACCGTGACGGCCCGTCGGCCGGAAGGGGACCGTCCGGACGAGGAGGACCGACCGTGAACCGTGCACTCCGCTGGACCGCCTGGGTCGTCGCCGTCGTGGTGCTGCTCGCGCTCGTGTTCCTGGTGTACGCGAACATCGTCATGCAGGGCACCCGGAGCGCCGCGCTCCAGGTCTGGCGCGACGACCGCGTGGCCGTCCGTGACGCCGACGACAGCGTCGTGATGACCCCGACCGGGACCGCCGACGGCACCGGGATCGTGTTCATCCCCGGTGCGAAGGTCGACCCCTACGCGTACCTGGCGACGTTCCGGCAGGTGGTCGCGAGCGGCACGACCGTCGTCATCACGAAGCCGACGCTCAACCTCGCGTTCTTCGACACCCGGCCGCTGGCGACGTTCGAGGCGCACGCCCCCGATGTGGCGACCTGGGCCGTCGGCGGGCACTCCCTCGGCGGGGTCCGCGCGTGCCAGCTCGCCCAGGACGCCGACGGGCTCCTGCTGCTCGGCAGCTACTGCGCGAACGACATCGCCCGCTCGTACGTCCAGGTCCTCAGCGTCTCCGGCTCCCGTGACGGCCTGTCGACGCCGGAGAAGGTCGCCGCCGCACGCGACGAGCTCCCCTCCACCGCGCGGATGGTCGAGATCGAGGGGGCGAACCACGCCGACTTCGGTGCGTACGGCGACCAGCCGGGTGACCGGACGGCGACGATCTCGCGCGAGGACGCTCGCCAGCGCATCAGCGCGGCGATCGAGGACTGGGTGCGCACGCTCCGCTGACGCGACCGCACGGACGGGAGGCGGGGGGGGGGGCGGGCCCCCCCCCCCCCGGGGGGGGGGGGGGGGGGGTGATAGCGGGCGGGGCCCCCGCCGTGGGGTCGGGGGGAAACGGGGGGGTTGGGGAGAAACGGGGCGCCCAGAAAAGG
>NZ_JBFBHK010000016.1:0-60659 GCF_040685235.1 Curtobacterium sp. NPDC089185
TTGCGCATGGGATGCGTTCCTTTCGTCGTCGCGCTCGGCGCGGCATGCTGTGTGCGCGCCGAACACACCCCGACCAGGGGTGGAGAACCAGCTACCTGCGGCTGGTGAGCGCTCCGGGTGTTTCCCGGCTTGTGACAGTGGTTCGGCACCCTCCGCCGGAGGGTTTGGGTCGGTTCGGTCTCGTTACCGTTCTGTTACAGAACCGGGGGACACCCCCTCGTCCGAGGGGCATCCGGACGGCGGTGGAGCCGAGGGCGCGTAGCGTGCGCCGCATGAGCGACCAGCACAGCGACACCAACCCGACCGACGGTTCCACGGACGCCCCCGAGAGCGAGTTCCAGCGCACCGAGGACCTGCCCGACGGCTCGTCCACCGGCAACGCGACCGAGGACCCGCAGCAGGACAGCGACGTCGACTCGGGCGGCGAGCCCGAGTCGCCCGACAACGAGCAGGTCTGACGGCCGTCGGCCCGGGCGCTCGCGCCCGGACCGCTCCGACGTCGACCTGACAAGCTCGGAGCATGCAGCACCACTCCCCCGTCGTCATCGCCGGGTGCGGCGACCTCGGTACCGAGGCCGGCCTGCGCTTCGCCGCGCTCGGACACCCGGTGACCGGCCTCCGCCGCCGTGCCGAGCGCATCCCGGCACCGATCACCGGCCGGAGCGTCGACCTGCGGCACGAGGCCCCGGCCGTCGACCCGGACACCGGCGTCGTGGTGGTCGCGTTCGCGGCCGGGTCGCGTGACGTCGACGAGTACCGCGCGACCTACGTGGACGGCCTCCGGAACGTCCTCGACGGCATCGACGCGTCGGGGGCGACACCGCGCCTCCTGGTCGTGTCGTCCACCGCGGTGTACGACGTCGACGACGGCAGCGAGGTGACCGAGCAGACGCCGACCCGCGCCGCCACCCCGACGGCGGGCGTGCTGCTCGAGGCCGAGGCGCTGCTGCGCGACCGGGCGCCCGACGCCGTGCTCGTCCGCCTGTCCGGCATCTACGGGCCGGGGCGGGAACGCCTCGTCGAACAGGTGCGCAGCGGGCGGGCGACGCTGTCCACGGGCGACTCCCCGCACACGAACCGCATCCACCGCGACGACGCCGCCCAGGCGCTCGTGCACCTGGCGGGCGTGGACCAGCCCGCGCCGACCTACCTCGGTACCGACGACGAGCCCGTGCGGCTCGACGACGTCCTGACCTTCCTGGCGTCCGAGCTCGGCACCCCGGAACCCCCGCGTGCGGACCCCGAGGGGCGGCAGGCCGGCGGGGACAAGCGCCTGTCGAACGCGCTGCTCCGGTCCACGGGCTGGGAGCCGCGCTACCCGACGTTCCGCGAGGGCTACCGCGCGGTGCTCGCCGGCGAGGGCACGCGGCACCCGTAGTCGGGTACGCGGTCGACGGACGGGAGGGACGTGGCGGGCTCGCCCCGTCCCTCCCGGCCGTCGGGTGGTCGCGTCAGCGACCGTCAGTGCTCGTCGTAGTGGTCCTCGTGACGGGCGTGGCGGTGCCCGTCGTGCACGAAGTCGACGTGGTCGCCGTGCTCGACGGTCTCGTGCTCGCCGCCGTCCTGCTCGTGGTCGTGTCCCGCGACGTCGTGCTCGGCGACGCGGTGCGCCTCGGTCTCGGCCTCGACGGCGGGGGTGGTGTTCGGGTCCGACATGGTTCCTCCTGAGTGAGATCGGTTCTCACCTGGAGCGTACGTCGCGGCCGCCGCCGTGTCCGGGCCGGTCAGTGCCAGCGGTGGTCCTGGATCGTCATCCGCGGACCGAACGCCGGCTTCCGGAAGCCCGAGCCCCCGATCAGCCGCACGACCCGCTCCCGGTGCCCGCGCCAGGGCTCGAGGAGCTCGAGCATCCCGTCATCGTCGACCGGCCCCCCGGCGAGCGCCCACCCGACGAGCGCCGGGACGTGGAAGTCGCCCACGCTCGGCGAGTCCGGGTCGCCGTGGGACCGCTGCGCCGTCTCGGCAGCCGTCCACGGTCCGATGCCGGGTACCGACCGGAGCCGCTGCGACACGACGGCACCACCGCGGCCGAGGGCGAGCGTCCGCTCGAGTGCGGGCGCGAGCTTCACCGCGCGCATCACCGTGGCGGAGCGTCCGGGCTCGATGCCGGCGCGGTGCCACTCCCAGCTCGGGATCCGCGCCCACTGCTCGGGGGTCGGCGGGACGAACATCTCGACGGGGACCGGTCCCGGTGCCCGTTCGCCGAAGCGGCGGAGCAGGTACCGCCAGGCTCGCCAGGCCTGCCGCGAGGTCACCTTCTGCTCCATCACCGCGGGCACGAGCATCGCGACGACGGTGTTCGTCCGGAGCAGCCGCAGCCCCGGCTGCCGGTGTCGCGCCTCGGCGAGGAAGGCGTGCGCGCTGACGTCGAGGTCGGACCAGTCGTCGCCGCGTCCGAGCAGGTCCGGAGCGTGGGTGACCGCCCACGCGGCCCCGTCGCCCCACGCGGACACCGCGATCGCGTCGTTGCCCGCTCGGCGAACGAGCACCGAGGCCGCTCCGGCCGGTGTGCGCAGGGCGAGCCACGTGTCGGCGCCGACCACCTGGAAGGCGGGGTCGCCGGAGCCACGCTGCAGGGGCCGGAGGGTCGCGCGAACGTCCACCGCGCCTCCCGGCCGGTACACGGTGTCAACCCGACCGGCCGCGGCGGACGCGTCACCGGACGGACCGGAGGCGAGGGCGGCTGGCAGGGACACACGGGGATGGTAATGCCACACCACCGTCAGACATGATGGGAGCGTCCCCTGCACCAGACGACGGAGTTCCCATGCGCATCGGCATCCTCACCTCCGGAGGCGACTGCCCCGGACTCAACGCGGTCATCCGGGCCATCGTGCTCAAGGGCATCGCGATCTACGGGCACGAGTTCGTCGGGTTCCGCGACGGCTGGCGGGGCGTCGTCGACGGGGACATCGTGCCGCTCGGGCGCAAGGACATCCAGGGCATCGCGAAGCAGGGCGGCACCATCCTCGGCACGAGCCGGACGAACCCCTTCGAGGGCCCGAACGGCGGCGTCGAGAACATCACGGCGACCCTCGGCCGGCACGGCATCGACGCGATCGTCGCGATCGGCGGCGAGGGCACCCTGGCGGCGGCGAAGCGCCTGACGGACGCCGGGCTCAAGATCGTCGGCGTCCCGAAGACGGTCGACAACGACCTCGGCGCCACCGACTACACCTTCGGGTTCGACACCGCCGTCGCGATCGCGACCGAGGCGATGGACCGTCTCCGCACCACGGGCGAGTCCCACTCGCGCTGCATGGTCGCCGAGGTGATGGGCCGCCACGTCGGGTGGATCGCGCTGCACTCCGGGATGGCAGCGGGCGCGCACGCGATCCTCATCCCCGAGCAGAAGACGAGCATGGAGCAGATCGCGGCGTGGGTGCGTGCCGCCTACGACCGCGGACGCGCGCCGCTGGTGGTCGTGGCCGAGGGCTTCGTGCCCGACCACGAGGACAACGCCCACACCGAGCGGGGGCTCGACGCGTTCGGTCGGCCGCGGCTCGGCGGGATCGGGGAGCGCCTGGCACCGCTCATCGAGGAGATGACGGGCATCGAGACCCGCGCCACGACCCTCGGGCACATCCAGCGCGGTGGCACGCCGACCGCGTACGACCGGGTGCTCTCGACCCGGCTCGGTCTCGCGGCGATCGACGCGGTGGTCGAGGAGCGGTGGGGCCGGATGGTCGCGCTCCGCGGGACCGACATCGAGCACGTGTCCTTCGAGGAGGCGCTCGGCGAGCTGAAGACCGTGCCGCAGGCGCGCTACGACGAGGCCGCCATCATGTTCGGCTGACGCACCCCGCCGGTGCGCCGGACGGGAGGCACGGGGTAGCGTCCGGCGCATGACGCGCGCAGTCCTCGTCTCCCGTTCCACCCCGCCGACCGTCACGCAGGTCGACCTGCCGGACCCCACCGAGGGCGAGGTCCTCGTCGACGTGACGTGCTCGAGCGTGAACTACAAGGACGGGCTCGCCCTGGCCGGCAACCCCGGTGTCGCCCGCATCGACCCGCTCGTCCCCGGCATCGACGTCGTCGGCACGGTGTCGGCGCTCGGCCCCGGGGTGCACGACGTGGCGATCGGCGACCGGGTGGTCTGCAACGGCGCCGGCCTCGGCGAGACCCGGTACGGCGGCTGGGCGGAGCACGCGGTGGTGCCGAGCGGCGCCCTCGTGGTGCTGCCCGACGCCGTCGAGGACTCCTTCGCTGCCGCGATCGGCACCGCCGGCTTCACCGCGATGCTCTCGGTGCTCGCACTCGAGCGCACGGTGTCGCCGGACGACGGACCGGTCCTCGTGACGGGAGCGTCGGGCGGTGTCGGCACGGTCGCGATCGCGCTGCTCGCCGCCCGCGGGTACCGGGTGACCGCATCGACGGGGCGGACGTCGAACGAGGCCTCGCTCCGCGCGCTCGGCGCCGCCGAGGTCGTCGACCGTGCGACGATCGCCGAGCTCGGTCGGCCGCTGCAGCGGGCGACCTGGGCCGGTGCCGTCGACAGCGTCGGGGGTGCGACGCTCGCGAACGTCCTGGCGTCGACGCGGTGGGGCGGGGCGGTCACCGCGTGCGGCCTCGCGCAGGACTCGGCGCTGCCGACGACCGTGATGCCCTTCATCCTGCGTGCGGTGTCGCTGCTCGGCATCAACTCGGTCGAGGCCCCGCTCCCGCTCCGGCAGCGGGCGTGGGACCGGCTCGCGACCGATCTCGACCGCGCCCTGCTCGCCGACGTCACCCGGACGGTCGACCTCGAACGTGCGGTGACCGTGGGCGCGGAGGTCGTCGCCGGCCGCGTGCACGGGCGGACGGTGGTCGACGTCCGGGCGTGACGCCGACGCCCTTGCAGGCGATTTCCCAAGCGCTTGCTCACTGACACGCTAGGTTTGGTACACGGCACACACCGGACCCTGTGAGGAGCAGCGCATGCCCGTCCCCAAGTCGACCGTCGAGAACTCCCCTCGGAAGCTCCTGCGTGACGTCGTCTACGAGAAGATGCTGGCCGCGCTCCGCGACGGGACCCTCGAGCACGGCGAGCGCCTCAACGACGACGAGCTCGTCGCGTGGCTCGGCGTCAGTCGCACGCCCATCCGCGAGGCGATCGCGAAGCTCGTCGACATCGGGCTCGTCGAGATGGAGGCGAACCGGTACACCCGCGTCGCGACCCCGACGCTCGACGACTGGGTGACCGCGAGCCGTGCGATGACCGGGTTCTTCGAGCTCAGCCTGCGCTGGGGCGTCCCGGAGTACTCCGACGCCGAGGTCCGCGACCTGCGGAAGCTCCTGGACCGCGCGGACGACCTGCGGAAGGTCCGCGACAACGGCTTCAGCGGCGCGGTCACGGCCGTCATCGAGTTCGCCGTCGAGCACTCGGGCAACCCGCTCGTCCGGAACGCGGCACAGGGTGCCCTCGAGCGCGTCCGGTTCACGCTGAACCCGACGCCGCCGTTCGAGCAGTGGGACTCCGAGGCGTTCTTCTCGATCCTGCGCGAGTCGCTGGAGGACCGCGACGGCGAGACCGCCGCCGAGGCCGGGCGTGCGCTCACCCGGAACATCGAGCACCACATCGACGCGGTCCGCTCCTCGCGGGGCTGACCGGAGCGGTGCGGGACACGGAGGCCGACCGGGCGGGCACCCGGGCGACGCCGTGGGACGACGCGTGGCTGGCGATCCTCCGCGCCGCTCGTTCCGGCGTGCTCGCGGAGGGCAGGCCGTGGTCGGTCGCCGAGCTCGCCGCGCGACTCGGTGCCGCGCCCGGTGCGGTACGCGGGGCGCTCTTCCGGCTCGAGTACCAGGGGTTCGCCCGACGGGTCGACGACGACGTCGTCGTCCTGACGCAGGCCGGACCCGAGCGGTGGGCCGCCGGCACCCGCGCCCTCGTCGGCATGCTCGAGTACGCGGTCCGCAGTGCGGTCCCCGTGCTGACGGCGGACGACGTCGACCGCTACCGCACGCTCGTCGACGAGGCCGACCGATCCCTGCGCCTCCGGTCGGACGGCGCACGGTCGGCACTGCTCGCGACGCTCGGGTTCTGGGTGGACGTCTGCCCCGACGTGCTGCTCGCACGCTTCACGCGACGCATGCTCGAGCTCGTCACGTTCGGGCTCGTACCGGGGACCGCGTGGCGCACCTGGGACGCCGACGCCTGGCTCGCCTCGTCCCTGCTCGCGGCGACGACCGGCGACCGTGACACGGCCCACGACGCCGGCCACGCGCTCGCCCGGTTCCGCGACGTCCGGGTCGCCGACGTCGAGGCGCAGGCCGGGCTGGCGGACGGTACCCTCGTGCGTCCGCCGGACCTGCGTCCGGCCGTCCCGAGCGTCGTGCCGTCGAGCGCCGTCGGCACCGCCTGGGACTCTCTGCTCGGAGCGGTTCGCAGCGGCGCACTCGAGGCCGAGCAGCGGTACACCGTCGACGACGTCGTGCGGATCACCGGGCAGCGGGACGCCGACGCGGACCTCGCGGTCCGGCAGCTCGAGGTCATGGGGCTCGCCCGGTTCCTCCCGGGCAACCGCACCGACTTCAGCCCCCGCACACCGTCGCTCGACGAGTGGGCGGAGAACGCCGCCGCCGTCGTCGCGTTCGCCGAGCTCGGTCTCCGGATCCTGGTCGGACACGACGACCACACGCAGGTCGCCGAGGCCCGGACGATCGTCGACCAGGTCCGCCGCCACGCGACCGTCCGCGACCCGCGACTGACGAGTGCGCTGGTCGACCTGGCCGGGTGGATCGCCGACCACGTCCCCGACCCGTTCGTGCGCGACGCCCTGCACTACACGCACAGCCGCGCGTTCCTGCTGCTCGACGAACCGCCGCCCTTCCGGCAGTGGGGCGTCACGGACGTCGCGGCGCACCTCGACCGAGCGTTCGACGGGGACGAACGGGCCGCCGCGAACGCGGCGCACGCCCTCGCGCGCCACGTCGACGCGCACGTGACCGACGTCCGGGACCGGTACGGCACGATGGGGACGTGACCGACCTCCTCGTCTCCGCCACCGGCCTCCGCGTCACCCGCTCCGGTCGCGACCTGCTGCACGACGTCGACCTGACCGTCCGGCGCGGTGAGCACTGGGCGCTGCTCGGACCGAACGGTGCGGGCAAGTCGACGCTGCTCACCGTGCTCGGGGCGGCCGGCCACCCGACCGCGGGGACCGTCGAACTGCTCGGGCGCCGGCTCGGTCGCGTCGACGTCCGGGAGCTCCGCGAGCACATCGGGCACGTCGACCCCCGCCACCGGATGCTGTCGCCGCTGACGGTGCTCGAGACCGTCCTGACCGGGCTGACCGGCACCGCCGACCTCATGCTGCGGTGGGAACCGACGGCCGAGCAGGTCGCCACGGCTCGTCGGCACGTCGCGGACGTCGGCATGGAGGCACGGGTCGACTCCCGCTGGCCGGTCCTGTCCCAGGGGGAGCGCGGTCGGACGCTCATCGCCCGGGCGCTCATGAGCGAGCCACGGCTGCTGCTGCTCGACGAGCCGGCGACCGGACTCGACGTCGCGGCGCGCGAGCACCTGCTCGAGACGGTCGACGCCCTGCGGCAGGGACACCCGGACCTCGGCAGCGTCATGGTGACCCACCACCTCGAGGACCTGCCCGCGTCGACCTCGCACGCGATGCTGCTGCGGGACGGTGCCGTGGTGGCGCAGGGTCCCGCCGACGAGGTGATCACGTCCGGGGCGGTGTCCGACGCCTTCGCGTTCCCGCTGACCGTCTCGCGCGACGGGGGCCGCTGGCAGGCGCGCCGCGCGCGGTAGCCGCCCCGCGCCTCCCGGCCGTTGTCCCGCTCGTCCCGCTCGCGAAACGCAACGTCGGCGGCTCCGCGCAGCGGGATGTCGCTGCGAGGAACCGCCGACGTTGCGTCTTGCGGAAGTGGCTCGGGCTAGGCCGTCGCGGCGGCCGCCGCCCGCGCGGCAGCCGGCAGCGCGTCGAGCACGCGGCCGACGGCAGCGTCGTCGTGCGCCGCCGTGACGAACCACGCCTCGAACACGCTCGGCGGCAGGGTGACCCCCGAGTCGAGCATGCTGTGGAAGAACGGGGCGTACCGGAAGACGTCCTGCGCGCGGACGTCGTCGTAGTTCCGCGGCGCGGTCTCGGTGAAGGCGAACGAGAACAGGTTCCCGGCGTGCTGCACGGTGTGTGCGACACCCTCGGCGGACAGCGCGGCGCTGGTCGCGTCGGCGATCGTCGCGGCGGTGCGGTCCAGGTGCGCGTACACGTCGGGCGTCGCGGCCCGGAGCGTGGCGGTGCCGGCGGCCACGGCGAGCGGGTTCCCGGAGAGCGTGCCGGCCTGGTACACGGGGCCGAGCGGTGCGAGGAAGTCCATGACCTCCCGACGGCCGCCGAGCGCGGCGAGGGGCATGCCGCCACCGATGACCTTGCCGAACGTGATGATGTCGGGCTTCCAGCCGGTGCCCTCGGGGACGGTGCCGTCGGCCTCCAGGCCCCACCACCCGGCGGGGCCGACGCGGAAGCCGGTCAGGACCTCGTCGACGATGAGCAGCGCACCCTGCGCGTGCGTGATCTCCGCGAGCGCCCGGTTGAAGCCGGGCTCCGGCGCGAGCACGCCCATGTTCGCGGCGGCGGACTCGACGATCACGGCGGCGATGCGTTCGGAGTGCTCGTCGAAGGCGGCCCGCACGGCGTCCAGGTCGTTGTACGGCAGCACGAGGGTCTGCGCGGCGGTCTCGGCGGTGATGCCCGCGCTGCCCGGCAGGGCCAGGGTCGCGACGCCCGAACCGGCCTCGGCCAGCAGCGAGTCCGAGTGGCCGTGGTAGTGCCCGGCGAACTTCACGAGGAGGTCGCGGCCGGTGTAGCCGCGGGCGAGCCGGATCGCGGTCATCGTCGCCTCGGTGCCGGTCGACACCATGCGGAGCTTCTCGATCGGACCGTCGCCGTCGACCTGCACGCGCTGCTTCACGAACTCGGCGAGCTCGGTCTCGCCCGGGGTCGACGCCCCGAAGGACAGGCCGCGGGACGCCGCCTGCTGCACGGCCTCGACCGTGCCGGGGTGGGCGTGCCCGAGGATCGCGGGGCCCCACGACGCGACGAGGTCGACGTACTCGCGACCCTCGGCGTCGGTGACGTACGCGCCCTTCGCGGCCGTGAGGAAGCGTGGGGTCCCGCCGACCGAGCCGTAGGCGCGGACCGGCGAGTTCACCCCGCCGGGGATGCTGTCCTTCGCACGACCGAAGAGCGCGTCGTTGGTCGTGGTCGGTGCGGTGGTGGTCATTCGGGGGCCTTCCCGGTCGAGGCGACGCCGGACACCGCCGCGGTGCTGCCGGACGTGCGCAGGCCGGCCTCCTGGTTGAGCTTCCGCGCGATGTCGACCGCGAAGTACGTCAGGATCGCGTCCGCGCCGGCGCGCTTGATGCCGACGAGGGCCTCCATCGCCGCGGCGTCGCGGTCGATCCACCCGTTCTGGGCGGCCGCCGTGATCATCGCGTACTCCCCGGAGATCTGGTACGCCCACACGGGGACCTCGGAGACGTCGGCAGTGCGGGCGAGGACGTCGAGGTAGCTCATCGCGGGCTTCACCATGACGATGTCGGCTCCCTCCTCGATGTCGAGCAGGACCTCGCGCAGGCCCTGGCGACCGTCGGCGGCGTCGATCTGGTAGGTCCGGCGGTCCCCGACGAGCGTCGAGGCGACGGCCTCCCGGAAGGGCCCGTAGAACGCCGAGGCGTACTTCGCCGAGTACGCCAGGAGCGCGGTGCCGCTGTGGCCGGCGCTGTCGAGGGCGTCGCGGGCGGCGGCGATCTGGCCGTCCATCATGCCGCTCATGCAGACGAGCTCGGCGCCGGCCTCGGCCTGGGCGACCGCCATGTCGCGGTAGCGCAGGAGCGTCGCGTCGTTGTCGACCGAGCCGTCGGCGGCGAGCACCCCGCAGTGGCCGTGGTCGGTGAACTCGTCGAGGCACAGGTCGGACTGCACGACGAGCGCGTCCCCTACCTCCTCCTTCGCGATGCGGATCGCGACGTTGAGGATGCCGTCCGGGTCGGTCGCGCCGGACCCCTCGGCGTCCTTCGACGTCGGCACGCCGAACAGGTTCACGCCGCCGACGCCCTGCTCCGCCGCCTGATTGAGTGCGCGGCGGAACGAGTCGAGCGAGTGCTGCTGCACGCCCGGCATGCTCGAGATGTCCACGGCGTCGGTGGCGCCCTCGCGGATGAACATCGGCAGCACGAGCTCGGCGGGGTGGATCCGGGTCTCGGCGACGAGTCGGCGCATGGCGGGGGTCGCACGGAGCCGCCGGGGGCGGACCTGGGGGAAGCGTCCGGTCACGATGACCTTCCTGTTCTGGGGTTCGGGTGGAGGGTCTCGACGACGGCGTCGAGGAGGGCTTCGGCGGACCGCTCGCGGGCGACGACGTGCACGGGGAGCCCGGCTGCACGGGCCGCTTCAGCGGTGGACGGTCCGATGCACGCGACGTGCGTGCGGGGGTCGAGGGGGGTCATCCGGCGGACGACCTGCTGCGCGACGCTGCCGCTCGTCACGAGCACGGCGTCGGGGGGTGGGGTGAGGACGACCGGCTCGTCGCCCGTCCCCACGGTACGGTACGCGACCACCTCCGACACCGGGATGCCGCGTGCCCGCAGCGCGTCGACGAAGGTGGGCGCCGCGATCTCGGAGCGGGGGAAGAGCACGTGCGCCGCGTCGGCCGGCAGCGCGGCCGCGAGCCCGGCCGCCGACTCCTCGTCGGGCACCAGGTCGACGGACCACCCGGCAGCACGGGCGGCCCGTGCGGTCGCCCCGCCGACGCACGCCACGCGCACACCGGCCGGGAGGCGCGGCATCCGCCCGGCGACCACGCGCACGGCCGTCGCACTGGTCACCGCCAGCCAGGGGGCGCCGGGACCGGCCCCGTCGGGACGGGTGCGGTCCGCGGGTGGTGCGTCGCGCCTCCCGGGAGGGTCCGTCAGTCGGGCGAGGGCCGCGTCGAGGGCTGCCGGGTTGGCCGGCCGCGCGTCGGTGATGAGCGGGACCACGACGGGCGCGAGCCCGCGTGCGCGTGCCGCCTCGGCGACCACGTCACCCCACGCACCGCCGCGCGGGACGAGGACGACCGGGGGTCGTGCCTCGTCCGCGGCGGGGGTGGTGTCGTCCGTGATGGTGCCTAGTCCGTCGCGGTGGTCGGCGTGGACGCGGTGTTCGTCGAGGCGTCGTCGGCCGGCTGCTCGGCCCCGGGCGTCGCCAGACCGGGTCCGGCGGAGTGGTCGCCCTCGGCGGGCGTGCCGGAGACCGAGGAGGCCAGGTCGGCGAGCTCGGCCGCACCGTTCTCCAGCAGCTCGGCGGCGACCCGACCGGCCACCTCGAGTGCCTCGTCGAGACGGTCCTGCGCGGACCCGTCGAGGTGCGCGGCGTGCGACGCCGTGCGGTACTCCGAGCCGTCGGGGCGGTAGACCGTCGCCGACACGAGCAGCAGCTCGGCGTCCACGACCGCCGTGGCGCCGATCGGTGCGGAGCAGCCGGCCTCGAGCTTCGCGAGCACCTCGCGCTCGGCCGTCACGGTGAGCCGGGTCGGTGCGTGGTCGAGCTTCCGGAGCGCGGCGAGCAGGCCCTTGTCGGTCTCGTCCGCGCGGATCTCGACCGCGAGCGCACCCTGGCCCGGGGCGCTCGGCCAGAAGCCGAGGTCGAGGAGCTCCGTCGCGGCGTTCAGCCGGTCGATGCGTCCGAGGCCCGCGGCGGCGAGCACGACGGCGTCGAGGTCGTCGTCCACCCGACCGAGCCGGGTGTCGATGTTGCCGCGGATGTCGATCACGTCGAGGTCGGGACGCTTGGCCTTGAGCTGCGCGACGCGGCGGGGTGACCCCGTGCCGACCTTCGCGCCCTCGGGCAGGGTCTCGACCGTCGCGCCGTTCCGCGCGACCAGGACGTCTCGGGCGTCGGCGCGCTTCGGCACCGAGGCGATCGTCAGGCCGTCGTACGGCGCGGTCGGCAGGTCCTTGAGCGAGTGCACGAGGACGTCGACCTCGCCGGCGACCAGGGCCTCGCGCAGGGCGCTGGCGAACACGCCGGTGCCGCCGAGGCTCGCGAGCGAGGCGCGGTTCGTGTCGCCCTCGCTCGTCACGGTGACGAGTTCGACCGGTCGCCCGGCCGCCTTCGCCAGGCGGTCGGCGACGTCCTGCGACTGCGCGACCGCGAGCCGGCTGGCACGGGTACCGAGCCGGATCGCAGCGGGGCCGTCCGTCACGGGGCGACGCCGGCCGCGGCGGGCTTGAACCCGGCACGCACGTTCTCGCAGCAACCCGGGCGGCACACGTCGTACCAGGGGCCGATGTCCGTCAGGTGCGGGCGCTCCGCGGTCGGCGTGCCGTTGACGCGCTCGAGCACGAGGTCGACCAGGCCGGACACGTACGCCGGGTCCACACCGGGCGTCTGCGTGCGGAGCGACCAGAAGCCGAGCTCGCCCGCGGTCTCGGTCGCCTCTTCGTCGAGGTCCCACATGACCTCCATGTGGTCGCTCACGAAGCCGAGCGGGACGATGAGCACGGCGCGGGTCGGACCGCCCTGGAGCTCCTCGTTCATGTAGTCGTTGATGTCGGGCTCGAGCCACGGCTGCGTCGGGGGGCCGGACCGCGACTGGTAGACGAGCTTCCAGTCGGGCTTCGACGTGCCCCGGAGGTGCGCGTGCTCGGGCTGCTCGAGCAGCTCGTTCCACGCCTGCTCGAGGACGACCTCGCCGACGGCCAGGTGCTGCGCCTCGTACGCGCCGTGCTCGTCGAAGCCGCGGTAGTCGGGGCCGGACCGGGCGGCGTCGGTGGACGGGATGGAGTGCGTCGAGAACAGGATGCGCAGCTCGGTGGCGACGTCGAGCCCCTCGTTCTCGGCGATCGCGCGGGCCATGCCGTCACGCACGCCGTCGACGAACGGGCGGACGAAGCCCGGGTGGTCGAAGAACTGCCGGACCTTGTCGACCTGGATCGTGTCGATCAGGCCGGTCTCGGTGAGCACGCGGGCGTAGTCCTCGCGGTACTGCCGGCAGCTCGAGAAGGACGAGTACGCGCTCGTCGCGATCGCGATGAGCTTCGTGTAGCCCTTGTCGGCGGCCTCGGTGAAGGCCTCCTCCAGGTAGGGCTCCCAGTTGCGGTTGCCCCACAGCACCGGCATGTCGATCCCGCGGGACGCGAGCTCCGCCTCGAGCGCGGCCTTCAGCGCGCGGTTCTGCGCGTTGATCGGGCTGACGCCGCCGAAGTGGCGGTAGTGGTGCGCGACCTCCTCGAGCCGCTCGTCCGGGATCCCGCGGCCGCGGGTGACGTTGCGGAGGAAGGGGATGACGTCGTCCTGGCCCTCGGGGCCGCCGAAGCCGGCGAGCAGGATCGCGTCGTACGCGGTCGGCACCTCGACGTGCTCGGGGCCGTCGACGGCGGCGGCAGTGGCGGCGAGGACCGTGCCCCGCCCGTTCGTGATGTTGCTTGTGTCGGTCACGACAGCACCTCCGGCAGCTCGGCGGTCGTCACCCGACGACCGGTGAAGAAGGGGACCTCCTCGCGCACGTGCAGACGCGCTTCGGTGGCGCGCAGGTCGCGCATGAGGTCGACGAGGTCGACGAGCTCCGGGCTCTCGAGCGGCAGGATCCACTCGTAGTCGCTCAGGGCGAACGTTGCGATGGTGTTGGTGAGCACGCGACGGTACTTCGCGCCGGCGATGCCGTGGTCGCGGAGCATCTTCGAACGCTCCTCCTCCGGCAGGAGGTACCACTCGAAGGACCGGACGAACGGGTACACCGTGATCCAGGCCTCGGGGTCCTTGCCGCGCAGGAAGGCGGGGGTGTGGCGCTTGTTGAACTCGGCCTCGCGGTGCATGGCCATCGCGTGCCAGACGGGCTCGGCGTCGGCGAACAGCCCGGTGCGCCGGATCTCGCGCAGCACGGCCTGGATCGCCTGGGCGTCGTCGCCGTGCAGCCAGATCATGACGTCGGCGTCGGCACGGAAGCCGGAGACGTCGTAGAAGCCGCGGATGGTGACCCCGCGCTCGGCGGCGCGGGCGACAACGGCGTCGAGTTCGGCGACCGCCCGGTCGCCGTCGTGCGAGACGGGGCCGAGCGGCCGCTGGAACACGGCCCACAGCGCGAACGCGGTGAGGAGGTTCGGGTCGATGCCGCTCGCCGGGTCGGTCTCGTGCGCAGGGCTGCTGGTGGCGTTGTCGTGCGGTGCTGCGTGCACGTCGGAGCTCATGGTTCCTCGTCTTGTCGGTTGCCTGGGTCGTGGCTGCGCGCCGCGGCCGGAGGACCACCGATCCGGCGGTCTACCGCCGTCGGAGCACCACCACGACGATACTCCCGACCACCGCCACGCCGGCTGCGAGCCCGGCCAGGTAGGGCACCGGCTTCTCGTCGATCCCCTGCTTGACCTTCGACGCCGCGATGCCGAGCTGCTTCGGCACGTTGAACTTGTCCTCGATCGCGTCGAGCGTCTCGAACAGCTGCGTCCGCATCGCCGTCACGCGGTTCGCCAGGTCGTCGTGCTGGTCGGTCACAGGGGTCCTCACGTCGGGGGTGTCGGTCGCCCCGCTCAGGAGCGGGGGGTGCGGTCGTGCTGGCCGGGCTTGTTGCCCAGGCCCTTCACCGCGTTGATGTCGTCCTTGACGCTGTCGATCGTGCGCTTCGGCGTGAGGGGCAGCCCCTTCTTGAAGCGCTTCCAGCCCACGAACCCGAGGATCCCGGCCACGATGAGCATCAGGACGGCGAGCAGGAGCGCGGCGAGCCACGCCGGCATCACGGTCGCCAGCCCCATCACGGCGGCGGTGAGCAGGACTCCGATGGCGTACAGCACGATGACGAGCGCGCCGATGAGGAGCCCCGCGGCGAGGCCGAAGACCTTCGCCTTGGCGATCATCTCGGCCTTGAGCAGGTCCACCTCGCCCTTGACGAGGTTCTTCACCAGCTTCGGGACGTCCCCGACCAGACCGAACAGCGATCGCGACTTGCGGTCGCGGGTGTCGGTCATGAGGTGGTCGTGTCCTTCTTCTGGCTGACCTTGCGGACGACCTTCTTGGTCTGCTCACCGACGAACTCGGCCACGTCCGGGCCCTTGTCCTGGATGAACTCCTCGGCCTGGTGCACGCCCTTCTGGACGTTCCCGTTGTTCCAGATCTTGCCGCTGACGGTCTTGATCTGCTCGTACCGCGCCCGTCCGGCTCGCGATCCCAGGACGTACCCGAGTGCGGCGCCGGCGACGAACAGGAGCTTGCCTCGCATGTGCGATCCTCCGTTGTTGAGGGGTGTGCGGTGGTCATGCGCCGAGCGGTATACGTCCGGCGTTCCACTCACAGTAGCCCTCGGGGCCTCGTCGGTCCGCTCAGGAATCCAGGATGCGTCCGGCAGCAGCGCGCGCGGCGGCGACGATGCCCGCGAGCCCGCGTCCGGACGAGGTCTCCCCGATGCCGACGACGCCCTCGGTCAGGCCGGCTGCCGCCAGGTCGGGTCCGTACCACCGGACACGGGCCGCGCCGAGCACCCGGTCCGCCGTGACCGGCACACCGAGCAGAGCGGTCGCGTCCTGGGTGGCGCGGGTGCCGACGGTGTCGTCCGGCGCGACCGGGAGGCTCGTGGCCGCGCCCGACGGGTCCGTCACGTCGTCGTGCGGCGGGGTCGCGTAGCTGAGCCGCAGCACGTGCCGTCCACCGGCCGCCTCGGCGAGCCACGGCCACTTCGCGGTCGCGTGGGTGAGCGCCTTCGCACCGACCCCCGCCGCATCGGGGTGCACGAGCATCCCGGTGCCGCGCGGTGCCGCGTCGAGCTCCGGCTGGTCGACGACGAGCGTCACGAGCTCGATGCCGGTGCGGTCCGGTGCCGTGGTCCGCGTCGGGTCGGCCGTCGAGGCGAGCACGTGCTGCGCGGGCAGGCGCTCCCGCGTGCCGTCCGCGGCCAGGGTCTCCACGGCGTACCGCTCGACGGCCGTGGCACGGGTGCCGAGCCGGACGTCCACGCCGTACGTCACCGTGTCGGCGACGAGCTCGTCGACGAGGCGGACGATGCCCCCGCGGATGCCCTGCACCGCGGAACCCGCCGCCGCACGGGAGCGGAGGGCGAGCACGGCTCGGGCGAGGGAGCCCTCCCGCTGCAGGGCCGCACGGAGCCCGGGTGCGACGCGGTCGGGGTCGAGCTGGTCGGGGTGCGTGGAGTAGACACCGCCGGCAACGGGGACGACGAGGTCGTCGAGGACCCGCTCGCCCATCCGCTTCCGGACGAGCGCCCCGAGCGACTCCGCCCGGGCGCCCACCGGCGAGGGCAGCAGCGAGTCCATCTGTGCGCGGAACGCGGCCCCCTGACCGATCACGGCCAGGACGTCGGCGGCCATCGGGCTGCCGGGGATGCCGAGGAACCCGGTCTGCGGGATCGGGGCCGTCCGACCGTCGCGGGTCATCAGCCACGCACCGCGCGGGTCGGGCGACACGATGTCGTTGCCGAGACCGAGCTCGATCGCGAGCCGCTCGACGGCGTCGGTCCGGGTCGCGAAGGACTCCGCACCCATGTCGAGGTCGAGCCCGGCGACGGTGTGCCGGCGGAGCATCCCGCCCAGGCGGTCCCCCGCCTCGACGAGGACGACGTGGGCCCCCGCCTTCGCCAGGTCGCGGGCGGCGACCAGTCCGGCGACCCCGCCGCCGACCACGACGACGTCGGTCACGCGGCGGACTCCTCGCCCACGCCCGTGCCGTCGCCGAGCGAGTGGACCAGCTCGACGACGCGGGTCAGCACGGCCGGGTCGGTCTCCGGCGGGACACCGTGGCCGAGGTTCACGACGTGTGCCCGGGCCGTGCCGCCGCGGCGGACGACGTCGCGCACGTGGGCCTCGAGCACCGACCACGGGGCGGCGAGCATCGCGGGGTCGATGTTCCCCTGCACGGTCACACCGGTGCCCACGCGGCGCACAGCCTCGTCGAGCGGGAGCCGCCAGTCGACACCGACCGCGTCTACCGCGACCGTGTCCGCCGGGTCGCCCAGCGTCGTCATCTCGTGCAGGACCTCGCCGCTGCCGACGCCGAAGTGGATGCGCGGGACGCCGAGGTCCGCCACGTGCCCGAGCGCCGTCGCCGAGTGCGGGGCCACCGAGGCCACGTAGTCCGCGCGGGACAGCGAGCCGACCCACGAGTCGAAGAGCTGCGCGGCCGACGCGCCCGCGGTGACCTGCGCACGGAGGAACGCACCCGACACCCCGGCCGCCCAGTCGAGCAGGCGCGCCCAGGTCTCCGGGTCGCTGTGCATCATCGTGCGGGCGCGGATGTGGTCCTTCGACGGCCCGCCCTCGACCAGGTAGGCGGCGAGGGTGAAGGGCGCGCCCGCGAACCCGATGAGCGGGGTGTCCCCGAGCTCGGCGACGGTGCGCTGCACGGCCTCGGTGATCGGCGCGAGGGCGTCCGGGTCGAGCGGGGCGAGTGCGTTCACGTCGGCGGCCGTGCGGATCGGCGCACCGAGCACGGGGCCGCGACCGGGGACGATCTCGACGTCGACGCCCGCGAGCTTGATCGGCACGACGATGTCGCTGAAGAAGATGCCGGCGTCGACCCCGTGCCGACGGACCGGCTGCAGGGTGATCTCGGACGCCATCGCCGGGTCGAGGCACGCGTCGAGCATGGCCGTGCCGACCCGCAGCTCGCGGTACTCCGGCAGCGAGCGGCCCGCCTGGCGCATGAACCAGACCGGCAGCGTCTCCGGGCGGTCGCCGCGGAGCGCCCGGACGAGCGGCGACCCCGAGGTCCGTCCGGTCACGAGCGGGTGGCTGTCGGGCAGGGCGGCGGGTGCGGCGGTGGTCACGCTCCGATCATCCCATCCGCGACCGGACGGGACACCGAGCGCATTCCCGGCTGCCGGTCCGCTGTGCACGCGGAGGGCGAACAGCCGGTGAACCGATGGCGAGTTACCATGGAACACGTGCTCATCTGTCTCACGGCGTCGCACCGCAACGCCAGCTTCGACCTCCTGGAGCGACTGAGCATCGGCGCACCGACCGCGGCGAGCCGTCTGGTGACGGACTCGGGCGTGCTCGACGGGGCCGTCGTCCTCGCCACCTGCAACCGCTTCGAGGCCTACCTCGACATCGCGGGCGACGACCGCGACTCCGCCGTCTCGGCCACCGTCGACGCCGTCGCCACCGCCAGTGACCTCGTGCCCGCCGAGGTGCTCGAGTCCGTCAACGTGCTCGGCGGCGGTGACGTCGTGCAGCACCTGTTCGCCGTGTCGAGCGGCCTCGAGTCCGTCGTCGTCGGCGAGACCGAGATCTCCGGCCAGGTCCGCCGCGCCCTCGAGGACGCCCGCGCCAACGGCACCACGACCTCGGACCTCGAGCGCCTGTTCCAGGAGGCAGCGCACACCTCGCGCGGCGTGAAGACCCGCACGCGCATCGGTGCCGCCGGTCGCTCGCTCGTGCGTCTCGGCCTCGAGCTCGCCTCGTCGCGCATCACCGACTGGGCCCGGACCCGGGTGCTGCTCGTCGGCACCGGCAGCTACGCGGCCACGACCATCGCCGCGCTGCGCGACCGCGGTGCCGCCGACATCCAGGTGTTCTCGCCGTCCGGCCGGGCACCGTGGTTCGCCGCGAAGCACGACCTCGTGGCCGCCACCGACCTGCGCGAGGCGATCCGCACGACCGACGTCCTCATCACCTGCACCTCGACCGAGGTCCCGGTCGTCGAACCGGCGGACCTCGACGACGGGCGGCGCCGCATCGTCATCGACCTCGGGCTCCCCCGCAACGTCGATCCCGACGTGGCCCACGTCGACGGCGTCGAGCTGCTCGACCTCGAGACGATCAGCATCCACGCCCCGATCGCCGAGCTGAACGCCGAGTCCGAGGCGCGCCAGATGGTCGACGACGCCGTGTCCCGGTTCCGGGCGCAGGCGCTCGAGCAGTCGACCACCCCGGCACTCGTGGCCTTCCGCAAGCACGTGTTCGACATCCTCGACGACGAGATCGACCGCGCGAAGCGCCGTGAGGGCGACACCGAGGCCGCCGAGCAGACCGAGCGCGCGCTCCGGCACCTGGTCGGCGTCCTGCTGCACCGGCCGTCGGTCCGCGCGCGGGAGCTCGGTCGGGCCGGTCGCGGCGAGGAGTTCGTCGGGGCGCTCGACGCCCTGTTCGGGGTCCGTCCCGAGCCCGAGGCGGAGCTGCCCGCCCCTGTGGTGCCGCTCGCGGAGCGCACCGCGCCCGAGTGCCCCGTGTCGACGGACCGCACCGGCGAGGCGGACGCGAGCTGACCCTCCCGGCCCGACCACGGACGCTCTGTGTCAGCGCGCTGCTGCTGGTGCGCGACCGGCGCGTGCTCATGGTGCGTGCCCGCGGCCGCGACGTGCTCTACCTGCCCGGCGGCAAGGCGGAGCCCCACGAGACCGACGTGCAGGCAGCGCTGCGCGAGGCGCGCGAGGAGACCGGCCTGCACCTCACCGAGGCGGACGTCGAGCCCTTCGGCACCGTCACCGAGGCCGCGCACGGCCAGGGCGAGGGGACGATGGTCGCGATGGCGCTGTTCACGGTCCGGCCGGGAGGCGCGACCGACTCCGCCACGCCCGTCGCCTCCGCAGAGGTCGACGAGGTGGAGTGGGTCACCTCCGCGGACGCCGACCGGTGTCCGCCGGCGGGCGTCGAGACGCTCCGCCGGCTGGTGGACGCCGGCCTGGTCGACTGAAGATCCGACCAGCCCGGGCCGGGGTCACTCGGTGTCGCTCACTCGGTCTCGCTCACTCGTCCTTGTCGACGTAGTGGCCGGTCTCGCCGTCCTGGGTCGGCTCGGCCTCGCCGGGGATGTCCGACTCGACGTACTCGCCGGTGTCGGCCGCCGGTGCGTCGTCCGGCCGCGTCTCGCCGGGGATGTCGCTGGAGACGAACTCCCCCGCGGGCTCGTGCGACTCGACGTGCTGCTCGCCCGGGATCTCGCTGTCGGTGAAGGCTCCGGCGTGCGGCTCGACGCCGTCCGCCCGGCCCTCGTCGCCGCGTGCCTGCTCGTGCTTGCCTGCCATGTTCCGACCTCCGTCGCTCGTGTGCCTGGCTGTGCCGCGAGTGTGGACGCGACGTCTGGACGCTACCCGAACACGACGGGACGGGCCGGAGTTGCGTCGAGGCATGCACCGCAGCACCGTCGCTCCCGTCCTCCTCGCCACCACCGGGGTCGTCCTGGCCCTCGCGCTCTCCGGCTGTTCCTCCGGTGGTCCGGACACGGCGCCCACCGCGACCCGGACGGTGACCGCCGCGCCGACGACCGGGTCCTCGTCGGCACCTCCGGCGGGGTCGTCCGCGCCGTCGAGGGCCCCGACCCCGACGGCGGCACCGAGCTCGACCGGTGGGACCGCGGCCGGCGACCGCTGTGACACCGACTCGCTCGCCGGGAGCATCGAGTCGGGCAGCGGCGGTGCCGCGGGCAGCACCTACGTGCACCTGGCCCTGCGGAACACCGGGTCGAGCACCTGCACGCTGCAGGGCTGGCCGGGGGTGTCCTTCGTCGGGGGTGGTGACGGCAGCCAGATCGGCGCTGCCGCGACCCGCGCCACGAACTCGCCGCACCCGACCGTGACGCTCGCCCCCGGGGCCGTCGCCGTGGCCCCGATCCAGGTCACCACCGCCGCCAACTACCCCACCGAGAAGTGCCAGCCGGTCGCGGCGGACGGCTTCCGCGTCTACCCGCCGGGGTCGAAGGAGTCGCTGTTCGTGCGGGACACGGACTTCACCGCGTGCCGGTCCGAAGACGCCGGGCTCCTCAACGTGTCCGGACTGGTGCCGGAGGGCCAGGCGGCAGAGTGACGTGCGTGGTCCGGCCGGCTACCCGCCGGGGGTCGCTCGTGGGTCCGGCCCTGGTGGTGCGGGCAGGTCGAGCACGAGGGTCCGCTCCGTATCCGAGCCGGACGTCCCGAAGTCCGGGCACGGGACAGCACGCGACGACACCGCGGAGCTCCCTGCGGTGAGCTGTGCGCGGAAGCACCCGTAGACGGTCGCACTGCTCGAGAGACCGGCGCCCTGCGCGGTGCCCGACGCGTAGGCGGACACCTCGACCCCCGTGGACGACCGCGCCGTCCCGTACACGGCGGCTCGCAGGTTGCCGCGCTGGCGAGCCAGCTCCGCAGGGGTGAGCGATTCGACGTCCCCGTACCCACCGAAGCGCTGCTCGCGGACAGCGGCCTGGAGCGCGGGACCATCAGGGGCCCCCAGCGCCGTGCTGCTCAGGGCCCGCAGCAGGCGGGACCCGTTCGCCTCGGCGATCTCGGTCGCGTCCGACGTCGGAGTGTGCACCTCGACGGAGCAGCCCGTCAGGGCGACCGCGATCACCGCGACGACCGCACCCACGCCCGCCCGGGCCGGCCTGCTCAACGAGGGGCTCACCGGTACGAGGGGGTGTGCACGACCTCGAGCACCTCGGTGCCCACGGTCCGCAGGGCCTCGATGACTGCCAGGCGCTGCTGCAGGGTCGCGTCGTCGAAGGTCACGGTGACGGCGTAGCTCACCGACGAGCCCGGCCCGCGGAGGATCCCGGCCTCGGCGCGGACCCCCGTCGACGAGCCCGTCACGACGACGGCCTGCAGCCCGTGGTCGAGCGCCCGGTGCGCCAGCGGGTCGACGCCGAACGCGCCCGCGACGAGCGACGTGTCACTCGCCAGGGACAACCACCCGAGCACCCGGTTCGACACCGGTTCGTCGACGACCTCGCCGAGCGCCAGGCCGCGCATGAGCCAGGCGAGCTCCCCCGACGGCGCCACGGAGGCGTCCGGGGCGTCGTCCGGGCCGCGGCGGTCGCGGACCCGGTCGATGAGCGCCGTCCGGTCGATGCCGAGCGCCTCCGCCCGGCGCCGGACCGCGTCGATGCCGACCGTCGAGAGCAGGGCGTTCATCGCCCACGCGTCCGCCGTCGCGCCGACGAGGGTCGCCAGGTCCGGCACCTGCATGGTCGGTTCCTGCAGGAACTGCCACAGGCCCGCACCGGTCGCCGTGTCGCGGGCCATCCGCTGGAGCCGGTCGCCGTGCAGGCGTCCGTCCTCGAGCTGGGCGGCGACCTCGATGAGCAGGAGGATCCGACCGAGGCTCGCGACGGGCTGGACGAGGGTGTCGTCGACGGCGAGCAGGGCCCTGCCGGTCGAGGTGTCGATGACGGAGGCACTGACGGACGCGCCGTCCCGTGCCAACGCGCCCAGTGCCTCCAGGCCGGCGCCGAAGCGTTCGTCCGCCCCGCCGCGGTGCCGTCCGCGCGCACGGGCGCCGTCCCCGCCACCGACCTGTGGTCGGCGACGGGGACGGCGAGGTGCGTCTGCGTCGGCTCCGGGCTGCGCACCCGGCTCGGGGGCACCCGGATCGGACGACGGAGCCGCGTCCGGCTCGGTCATCACCAGATCGCGACGCGCTCGGCCGGGTCGAGGTACATCGCGTCCGACTCGGTCACGCCGAAGGTGTCGTAGTAGACGTCGATGTTGCGCACGATCTGGTTGCAGCGGAACTCGTTCGGCGAGTGCGGGTCGATGCTGAGCAGGCGCGCGGCCTCCTCCGGGCGGATCGCCATGCGCCAGGCCTGCGCCCAGCTCAGGAAGAAGCGCTCGGCACCGGTCAGGCCGTCCACCACCGGGGGCTCCTGGCCGTCGAGCGACAGCAGGTAGGCCTTCCACGCGATGGACAGGCCGCCGAGGTCGCCGATGTTCTCGCCGATCGTCAGCGCGCCGTTGACGTGCGCGTCCGGCACCTCGGTCGGCACCAGGGCGTCGTACTGGGCGATGAGGGCCTTCGTGCGCTCCTCGAAGGCGGTGCGGTCGGCCTCGGTCCACCAGTTCTGGAGCCGGCCGTCGCCGTCGTACTGCGAGCCCTGGTCGTCGAAGCCGTGCCCGATCTCGTGCCCGATGACGGCACCGATCGCACCGTAGTTCGCGGCGGCGTCACGCGCGGCGTCGAAGAACGGGAACTGCAGGATCGCCGCGGGGAACACGATCTCGTTGAAGCCCGGGTTGTAGTACGCGTTGATGGTCTGCGGGGTCATGAACCACTCGTCGCGGTCGATCGGCTTGCCGATCTTGCCGAGCTCGCGGTCCACCTGGAAGCTCGCGACCGCGCGGACGTTGCCGATCAGGTCGTCGGGGCTGACGGGCAGCGCCGAGTAGTCGCGCCACTTGACGGGGTAGCCGATCTTCGGCGTGAACTTGTCGAGCTTGTCGAGTGCCCGGGCCCGGGTCTCCTCGGTCATCCAGTCGAGCGCCGTGATGCTCTGCCGGTACGCCTCGACCAGGTTCGCGACGAGCTCGTCCATCTCGGCCTTGGAGGTCTCGTCGAAGTGCTCCTGCACGTAGATGCGGCCGACTGCCTCGCCCATCGCGCCCTCGACCAGCGAGACGCCGCGCTTCCAGCGCTCGCGCTGCTTCGGTGCACCCGTGAGGGCGGTGCCGTAGAACGAGAAGTTCGTGGCCGACATCGCGCTCGTCAGGTACGCGGCCGAACCACGGATGACCTGCCAGCGCAGCCAGTCCTTCCACGCCTCGAGCGGCTGCGAGCGGAGCAGCTCGGCCAGGCCCGTGACGAACGAGGGCTCACGGACCACGACGGTCCCGAACGCGCCCTCCGGGGCCCCGATGGCCTGCCACCAGAGGTGCAGGTCCGCGCCGTTCGCGAGCACCGTGACCTCGTCCCAGGTCATCTTGTTGTAGGTCTTCTGGCTGTCACGGGTCGTGACGTTGTCCCAGTGCACCGCGGCGAGCGCCGTCTCGAGTGCGATGACGGCCTCGGTGCGCTGGCCGCCGTCGGCGAAGCCGGCGAGCGGGAACATCGACGCGACGAACTCGCGGTACTTCGAGCGGATGTCGGCGAACCGCTCCTCGCGGTAGTACGACTCGTCGGGGAGCCCGAGGCCGGACTGCTCGAGGAACACGATGTACGACTCCGGGTCGCCCGGGTCGTTGTCGACGAAGAGCTGCACGAAGCCGGGCAGGCCGAGCCGCTCGAACCGGCCGACCATCGCGATGACCTCGTCGACGGTCTCGACCGCATCGACCTCGCGGAGCAGCGGATCGATCGGACCGGTGCCGAGCTCCTCGAGGTGGTGCTCGTCGGTGAAGGACGTGTAGAGGTCGCCGACCTTGCGCTCCTCTGAGCCGGGTGCGGCCTGCTGCGAGCGCTCGACGATGTCGCGCACGGCGACCTCGGCCTCCTCGGCGAGGACCGTGAAGGAGCCGTACCGCGCCTTGTCGTCGGGGATCGGTGTCTGCGCGACCCAGGTCCCGTTCACGTGCCGGTAGAGGTCGTCCTGGGGGCGGACGTCCGGGTCGAGCTCGTCGGTGTGGATCCCTGCGGTGCGTGCGACGTCGGTCATGCGGTCCACGATAGCCACCGGGGCCGCGGCCGCTCGGAGTCGGGGCGCAGCGGCACCGGCCGGGTGCCCTCCGATCCGAGGTCAGCGCTCGCGGCGGACGATCCTGGTCACGCCGCGCCCCGGCCGGTGCTCGGATCGTGTTGAGTGCAGGGATGCGTGCCACCACCGGACCGACCCCGAGCCCCGGAGCGGCCCCCGCCGTGGCGACGACCGGTCCGAACACCACGGCGAAGGGCCTGAAGCCCGGGTCGATCGGCCTCCTGGGGAGCATCGTCGTCAGCCTGTCGTCGACGGCCCCCGCCTACAGCCTGGCCGCGAGCCTGGGCCTCGTCGTGGCGAGCGGCGGCGTGCTGCTCGCCGGCGTCAAGGCGCCGAGCATCCTGCTGCTGGCGTTCGTCCCGATGTGGATGATCGCGGTGGCCTTCCAGGAGCTGAACCGTCTCGACCCGGACTGCGGCACGACCTTCACGTGGGTGACCCGTGCGTTCGGGCCGACGACCGGGTGGCTCGGCGGCTGGGGGATCATCGCTGCGGACGTCATCGTCATGGCGAACCTGGCCCAGATCGCCGGGTCGTACGGGTTCCGCTTCGTCGGTGCGGTCACGGACGTCGACGCGATCACCGCACTCGGCGGCGACACCCTGTGGTCGACGGTCGCCGGTGTCGCCTGGATCGCGGTCATGACGGTCGTCTGCCACCTCGGTGTCGAGGTGTCCACCCGCCTGCAGTACGCGCTCCTCGGCATCGAGGTGCTGGCACTGGCGGTGTTCGCGGGGGTCGCGGCGTTCCGCGTGTTCGACGGCACGGCCGGCGTGACGTCGATCACCCCCTCGCTCGACTGGCTCTGGCCGAGCGGTCTCGACCCGGCGACCGTGATCGCGCCCGCGATGCTGACCGCGCTCTTCATCTACTGGGGATGGGACACGGCCCTCTCGCTCAACGAGGAGACGACCGACCCACGACGAACGCCGGGCCGATCGGCCGTCATCAGCACCGTCCTGCTGCTCGGCACCTACGTCCTCCTGGCGACGGCGACGATCGCCTTCGCCGGTGTCGGGACGGACGGCATCGGTCTGGGGTCACCGGGCAACGCCGACGACGTCTTCGCCGCGATCGCGCCCGCGCTGTTCGGGTCGTCCGTCCTCGGGCACGCGGCCACGGCGCTGCTCGCGTTCGCGATCCTGACCTCGGCATCGGCGTCCACGCAGACGACGATCCTGCCGACCGCCCGCACGGCGCTCTCGATGGCGGCCCACGGTGCCCTGCCGTCGCGCTTCGCCCGGGTGCACGCGCGCTTCCGCACCCCGACGTGGTCGACCTTCGGGATGGGGATCGCCTCGGCCGGGTGCTACGTGCTCTTCACGGTGCTGTCCGGCAACCTGCTCACCGCGCTCATCGGGTCCGTCGGGCTGATGATCGCCTTCTACTACGCCCTCACCGGGTTCGCGTGCGTCTGGGTGTTCCGACGGACCCTGCTCGACAGCGCGCGCCACTTCGTGGTGCGCGGCGTCGTCCCGCTCCTCGGCGGTGCGACGCTGACGGTCGCGTTCGGCTACGGGCTCGCGCAGTTCGCGCGGCCCGACTGGCTGCAGGACGCGGACGGGAGGAACGTGACGGTCCTCGGGATCGGTGCGGTCGCCGTCGTGGGCGTCGCCGCCATCGCGGTCGGCGTCGTCCTCATGGTCGTGTGGCGTCTCCGGTCGCCGGCGTTCTTCGTCGGACGCACCGGCGCGGCCGGCAAGGACCCGAACTCGGACTCGGTCGAGCGACGACAGCCCCGGCCCACCGTGGATCGCTAGGGTCGTGATCGTGAGTGTTCGTCGTCGCGCATCGCGCGCTGTCTCCATCGGCGTGGTCGCCGCGCTGGCCGCTTCCCTGACGGGCTGCGGCCAGGGAGCCGGCGTCAACGCCGACTACGCGAAGATCTGCCGCGACAACTCGACGCAGAAGCGCCTCCCGGACGACGACTGCAACAACCACGGCGGCCACGCGGGCTGGTACTACCTGCCGGTGAGCAGCAGCCGCAGCACCCGGGTCCCCGCGGTCGGCGAGCGCGCCTCCGGCGGGACGACGTCGCTGCCCTCGGGGAAGACGGCGAAGTCCGGCCTCTCGTCGCGCGGTAGCTCCGTCTCGAAGGGCGGCTTCGGCGGATCCGGCGAGCACGGCGGGTTCGGCGGCTGATGGAGCGCGTGGAGTACACGCCGCGACCGGACTGGCAGCGGAAGATCCAGCAGACCGGGCTCGTCTACTCGCGGTCGCACCGCGAGGACGGCACCGAGGTCGAGTACTGGAACGACGGCGCCGCCTACGTCTTCACCCTCCCCGAGGTCGAGGCGCTCGAGCAGCAGACCGAGGAGCTGCACCGGATGTGCCTCGAGGCCGCCCGGTACATGGCCTCGGGCGAACTCGGCACCCTCGGCCTGACGCGGGACGGCTTCGAGCTCGCAGCGTGGTCCCTCGAGCAGGGCGAACCGGACGTCTACGCACGCTTCGACCTCGCGTACGCCGGCGACGGCTCCCCCGCGAAGCTCCTCGAGTACAACGGCGACACCCCGACCGGGCTCATCGAGGCTTCGGTCACGCAGTGGCACTGGATGCGCGAGCGCGTCGAGTCCGGTGAGCTGCCGGCCGACACCGACCAGTGGAACGGCATCCACGAGGCGCTCGTCGCACGGTGGCGGACGCTCCTGCACGACTCGCTCCGCGCCGAGGACGGCGGACGGCTGTTCGTCGCGCACTCGGACCTCGACACCGCGGGCGAGGACTGGGACACCGTTGCGTACATGCGCGACCTTGCCGGCGAGGCCGGTTGGGAGCACACCGGCATCGAGATGAAGGACATCGGCTGGCACGGTGTCGCCCGGCAGTTCGTCGGCAACCAGGAGCCCTCGGGGTCCGCGCGGAGCGTCTTCACCCTGCCCGGCGACGAGCCCGGCACACAGTGGCCGGTCATCCGGAACCTGTTCAAGCTCTACCCGTGGGAGGACCTGGTCTCCGGGGAGGACCGCGCCACGGGCGACCAGGAGTTCGGGGCCTTCCTCGTGCGCGACCGCGGTCGGCTCGGGCGCTGGTACGAGCCCGCCTGGAAGATGTTCCTGTCGAACAAGCTCCTGCTCGTGGCGCTCTGGCGGCTGTTCCCCGGGCACCAGAACCTGCTGCCGTCGTACGCCGACGGGCCGGACGGCATGACGGACTTCGTCGTGAAGCCGGTCTTCGGCCGTGAGGGCGATGGCATCGCCGTCCACCGCGCCGACGGGTCGGTGACGTCGAACGGCTCGGAGTACCGTCGCGCCGGGACCGCCGGCGAGCGGGTGTGGCAGCAGTACCACGAGCTGCCGGACTTCCCCGGGTCGAACGGGCACAACCACCCGGTCCTCGGGTCCTGGGTGGTGGACGGTGAGTCGTTCGGCGTCGGCATCCGTGAGTCCGACGGCCCGATCACCGACTACTGGTGCCGGTTCGCGCCGAACATCATCGCGCCGGGCTGAGCGGGGCCGGCTCGTACGCCGTAGTTGAGCCGTATCGACGCCCGCGTCTTGATCTCTGCTCAAGTGGAGGCGCTCCGCCTATCGGTCAACAACGAACCGGTTCTTGCTGCTGACGATCCGAAATAGCGCGGTTCACCTGTTCGGCGGCGGTGCGAATGTCGCCCGGAGCTGCCGGCCGCGGTACCCAGTGGAACTACGTACCGACGCTGAGCGCTGACGGCTCATCGACCTACGATCTGTCCATGGGCATCGAACCGCTACGCGCGCGAAGGTTCGCGGCACCGACCAGCGCCCGCCTGCTCGTTCTTCTGGCGGTCGTCATGGCAGTCATCGTCGTGGCGAGCATTGGGATGTGGCTGACCAGGACGAGCACTGAACGTCTCGCCGATGACGGCGCGAACACCACCGGCACACCTACCGGCGAGATCTGTTCCTTTGAAGTGCGGAAGTACAGGGGTTCATACACGCAGTATGCGGCGATCTACGCATACACCGTCAACGGACGCCGCTACGAGGTCAAAGGCGCAGCCCGCTTCGGAGAAGTTGCCGACGTCACCACTGATGCGACTGGTGTCGAGGTCAGGTACTTGCCGGGGAAGCCGACCGAAGCCATCGCTCACGACGAACGTATTCAGCGCACTCCGAACGGATCCCAGGCCACACCGAAGGTCACAACAGACTGCTAGGCAGCGGCATTTCGCCTGTCGGACAATGGCGTCTGCGAGCCACCCCCGGAAGGTGCCGGAGACGAATGGTCGCCGTTACTTCAGGTGACCCGCTGGCTCCTCGCCGCCTTCAAGTGAATTGGCAACACAGAGGAACCCAGCAAATAAGGTCAGGGCTCGCTTCAATCGCATTCGGATCAGGACGTTCTTCTGCAGGAGGGCCAAGACCGACTCAAAACGCCGCGTCGCCCTTGCTCACACCGGCCCTGCCCATCGATTCGTGCAGGCTGAAATCGCCGAGCGCGCGTTCCTGGTCATGGTGGAAGGTCCGAGCAGTCGAGCGAAAGCCTCTGGTCGAGGATGAACCCAGCAAATGAGTTGCAGCAGCACCTTCGCGTCAGCATCGCCCGCCACTTCCGTACGCTGCAAGTCCGGATCCAGCTGCCGATCGAGTAGCTCGTCGCGGTCCTCGACAGCACTACCCCGATCGGCGGCGTGCAGTTCCTCGCAAAGTTCACGAACTCACCAGCGGAGACAAATGCACGCAGCACACGCTGATCACGGCCGCTGTCGCGGATGCCACCCATGCTCACGAACAGCGGACGGGTCAGAATCAACTCCGATAACGGTCCTTCTCAGAACGTCTTAGCAGGGGCGGAAGCGACTGTCCTTGGATGTCGAGAGTGGCGCCCCGACCGCTCGGAGCACGCTCGAGGGCGCCGGAAGCGCTTGGTGTGACCGATAAGCACGATGGCGCTTCTCACGCAGCCATTGCCAGGTTCCCACGGGGCGTTCCGACCTGGTCCACTCGTCTTGGAAGGCATCTTGACCCACGCCCGCTGCCGGACCGAATCACCCCGTCCGAACCACGCTGATCGGCGTGCCTATGGTAGAGCTTGGGGTCACGGCGGGTCCCGCAACTACAAGCACTGTTCACGCCTGCTCGCGGAACATCTAATCGCTCAAAAGATTCAGCTGAGCAGAGTTCCGACCACTCCGATCAGGGCTACTACGCCGAACGCCAATCCAATCACAGCTAGCACGAGCTGCAAGCCGTCTGCTGCTCGTCGCCTGACCCGCCGAAACAGCCAAACTGCGAGCGTCACGAGGAACCCAATGAGGCCCACAAGGAGTGCTACCTGCATGTCAGCACCCGCCAGGGGAGAGGGACTTTGCCGTGAGGAGCGCGCCGGGCGCTCCCGTCGCAAACGACACCGCGCCCAGCGCGCTAATCAGTATGTCAAGCGTTCCCGCGGTCGCTATAGATCCAAGGATGAAGCCAGCGCCATCGGCAAGAATACCGACACCTCCGAACACTGCAGCCGCGAACTTCGACTTCCTCCTGGGACGAACGTAGCCGGCATCGGACAGTCACATCAGCTCGTTGACACATCGGCGGCCGACGCCTTGTAGCCGGGTAGGTCGCCGATACGGTCACCCTCAACTATGACCGGGACAGCATTATCGTCGACCGAATAGCCATTTACCGCTGGCCAGATTTACGAGCAACTCGAGCCTACTGAGGAATTGAACCGGCGCTGCGACTTCCCTAGTGTGCGATTCCCTCACTAGGACTTGGAAGTACACCACTTTTCTATTGCATCAGTCGCTATCCGCTTGGCCCGACCCTCCATATTAGGACTACCGGTATCCATAGAGCCCATCAAGTAGCCAATAAGAGATTCATGCTGCTGGTCACCAGATTTCCAATTCAGAAACTGTCCATCTCGAACACCTGTGACTTGTTCACGGGGAACGACTCGAGTGACGAACAAGTTCCGCAGGATTAGCTGATCTTCCTGCAGAATCACACGCATTCGCACCCAACGCCATCCTATGAAGCAAGCCCCAATTGCAAGCAATGTGAACACCCAGGAAGCCTTCGGGAATAGAAATGCCATCAGAATCATCACCGCAGCACAAAGTAGCCAAGCACCAGCAGTACTAGTGCGGCTGGCGGGTGGGGCGGATAGCTCCTGAGTCATTTTTTCTTCCTATTTATTAGGAAAACGATGATGAGACTGACGGCGAGGATCGCCAGCGCAACCCAACCGAGCCCTGAGGCACCTGATGCGAACATACGACCACTCTAGGCATTGAGATTCTGTGTACGCCGATCCGGCCGCAATCTCGAGTCCAGAGAAGGCTCCGGTAGCTACACCAGCAGCGTTCCCAGCCTTCAGACCGGCACCCAAACCTCCAATCCCGAGGGTCGCTACACCTAGAACGGCGGCGCTGCCGATAGCAGCGGGAGGTGCACCGTCGACCGCGAGAGACGCCACGTTTGCCGCAGAGCTAGCGATTCCGAGACCGATTCCGACTCCCGCCCCGACGCCTGTTGCCGAAGCGATGAGGCCTACCCCGGACAAGAGAGCGCTCGAGAAGCCAAGGAACGTCCCTACATCACTCCGTCCGGTCGGGTCGGAACCATTGATTGGGTCTGAACCAGCGAAGGCATACCGATTCGCGTTGTTCGGGTCAAGAGGCGCGTCAAGTGTGTCGCGTTCGATCCAACCGCCGGTAACGGCCGATTGCCAGCGATACCCGAACTTGGTGAGTCCGTTGCTGGTGCTGCTGGCGCGGGTGCCACCCTTGAACCCGAAGGGGTTTTGTTGCCACTGGATACTGCTGTCACCGCAGGAAACGTTCTCCCCGCCGTACGGCGAGTACGAGACGGTATATGCCTTGGCGCCCTGGTCGGTGATGGCGGCCGCGGGGTTGCCGATGCCGTTGATGATCCACATGGTCGTGGTGCCGTCGGTGGTCCGGAGGTCCACCGGCCGACCGCCAGACGGGTCATTGAGCACTGAAGCAGTGCCAACACCAGCCACGGTTCGAGCCGTCAACGTGCCCGACTTGCCGTAGGTGTACCGGTAGGCGCTCCCACCGTCGGTCGCCTGGGAAAGCAGCTTCACCATGGATGCACCGGCGTAGGTGTAGCTGGTTTTGACGCCGTCCTTTGTTGAGGCGGTCATCTACTGAGCGCCGTTATAGGTGAAAGTTTGCTCCGGGGCGGCGACCATGTTGCCGGTGCCGTCGTAGCTGTACCCGGCGGTGGTGATCTGTCCGATCGCGTTGAAGCTGAGCTTCGTGTCGGTGGTCACGTCACCGCTGACGACGTCGGTGGCTTTCGCCTCGGTGCGGTTGCCGGCGTCGTCGTAGGTCGTAGGTGGTGCTGATGGTGCCGCCGGCGGAGCTCGGCCCGGTTTGGTTCCCGTTACCGTCGTACGTGTTCATGACCGTGGCGGTGCCGTCGCTGAAGGAGGTTGTCAAGAGGCGGTCGTCGTAGTCGTGGCCGAACGTGGTGGTGTTGTTCCGGCCGTCGGTCTGCGTCTTGACACGTCCGAAGTCGTCGTAGGTGTACACCTTCTGCCCAACGATTGGCTTTGTCACGCCGTCTGCCGTCTGCGTCGGCGCATCAATCGTCTTCAGCTGCTTGTTCGCGTCGTATGTGTACTTGGTCGGGTTGCCCGAGTTGCCCGGCGCGGTCGCCTGCTGGACGGTGCCGTCCTTGTTGTAGTTGATCGAGGCTTTCGAGCCTGCAACTGAGCCTGACTGCGAGGACTTCTGGTTCCCGTAGTCGTCGTACTCCATGCTCGTGCTGCTGCCCGAACTGCTCGTGACCTTCGACGGCAGGTACGCCGCCGCCGCGGACGAGGATCCGTACTCAGCGGAGGACGAGGAACCCGAGCCGGACTGCGACGCGGCAGCGAAGATGAACCCGGCGGCCGTGTCGCCCCAAGTGCCGCCGGTCGCCGCGCGGATGAAAGCCGCGATGCTGACGATCGCGAAGAACGCTACGTAGGCGGGCATGAGCACGCGTGGGAAGTCGAAGCCGACCGGAGTCGGGTTCCGTTTGACGTCAGAAGCGGCGTTCTCGCAGACGATGCGACTGAGTTCGGCGCTCAGCTCGTCGTCTTGGCCGGCGGTGACCAATCGGGTGCCGTTCTGCTGCGAGAGCTGAGCGAGCGCGGACAGCATCGCGGATGCACCTTGCGCTCGCTCGACATGGCGCCGCGCCCCCGAGGCGCGGAGCGCTGCGACTGTCGTCACGATGCCGCCGAGCGTCCCGAGGATCGTCACCACGCCCTCGAGCACCGGGAATCCGTCCGCCATGAGCGCACTCCCCCGCGTGAGGGCGACTCCGAGCGGTCACCGCATCAGCTCCGATAATGGTTCTTCTCGAATCGTATCGGCAGGGGTGGAAGCAGCTACAGTGGCACCGCCCGCGTTTGGCCGGCAGCCTTCGCCAATAGCACGCTGGGCGATCAACACGAGCACCACGGGTTCGGGCCGCCGCTACGCTTCGTGACCGGCGGACGACGGGAGCTGATGGGTGTCACGGCCGGCTTTCAGCAGCGCAGGTCGAGATGCCGTCGCCGCGTATCCGTCACTCCGAAACACCGCACGGATGAGGTGGAGTTCTTCGAGCAACGCCTCCTCGGTCACCCCGAGCACCAGGGCAGCCTCACGTGCACTCGGGATTTACGTATATGCGGCGACGACAAGTTTCTGGCGGGTCGACAGCGTCAGTGCGCCGCGTGCTCTAGGACTGACCATTGCAGCATCCAATCCAGGGCAAGTGCGCGTCGGCGAAAGCGTCAACGCCTGCAGCCCTAGGTCGCCGCTTTGGCTCACATGCGGTCGCCCTTGGTTGTCTCCTTCGAAGTACCGATTCAGACAACCGCAGCCCGAAGACAAGCGCCTTCGCTGGCGCCATCAGCGCCGATATCGCCAGATTCTCGGGATATTATGGCGGAAATAGAAGCGGTTTTCCGCTATGGCGCGCGCGCGCTGACCGCTCACGTACACACAGCCACTGAGAAGAACCCAGCGGCTGTGTGTCCGAGTCAAAACACGGGCGGCTCGTGCGTACATTACCGCCCCTGACATCAGAATGCTTCGCGCATCAGTGGCCCGTCAACTTGAGGCCCCAAGCAACAATCGAGAGGATTGCCATAACTAATACCACAATCCAGAACCCCCGAGTGAGATGGGGTGTATAGCCCTCTTGGCGTTTCTTGATCCCGCGAGAAAGAGACCACCCCAACTACCCCACTCCGCCAATGATTACATCAAAGGCTAAGATAGTCAAGAATGTGTTCACCTAAACTAAGTTTTTTCAATTCAGCGTGTGGCGTACAGGGCGGACACGCCGGCCGAACCGGACCGGTTCATGCGCAGGGGTGCCGATGCCACAGCGGTCGGGCAATAATTACTACCTAGCGCCTCACCACACACCTGTAAAGTTCAGCACCATGGCCAGCATAAAGAATGCAACAACGGCTCCAACTACAATCCAGGCACCTTTAGTGAGAGGCTGTCGGGGCTCGCCTCGACCTCGCTCGTTAAGCGCGCGAACCCAACGGCCGCTAAGAATAGCCCCCGCACCTACCATCAAAAAGACGGCCAGTATTATCCAAGGGACGTTACTCACTTCAACGCCTTTCCAACCTGACCAACAGCCAGCAAAAATGAAAGATATCCAGACCCTCCAGCAACTCCAGCTTTCTGATCCTCCGGCACCAAATCGGTCGCCAGCTGCGCGCCTACATTGAATGCGCAACCAAGGCCAGCCTCCAGCGCCAACCCTTGAGGCGTGTATGACGTGCCAATTCCGAGACCGATACCAACGCTAGTCAGAGCGCCCGTAGCGCACTGGGTTGCGTAGGTTCCGAAAGATGAAAGTTGGCCAGTCGGATCCATGCTGTTGATGGGATCACCACCGGCGTAAGCGTATCGGTTGGCGTTGCTCGGGCCGAGGGGTGCGTCGAGGGTGTCGCGTTCGATCCAGCCGCCGGTGACGCTGGTCTGCCACCGGTACCCGAACTTGGTGAGCCCGTTGTTCGTGCTGCTCGAGCGGAGCCCGCTCTTGAACCCGTAGGGGTTCTGCTTCCACTGCGCACTGTCACTGCCGACGCCGACGGTCTCGATGCCGTACGGGTCGTAGGAAACGGTGTAGGCAGTCTTACCGGTGTCCGCGATCGCGGCCGCGGGGTTCCCGGCACCGTCGACAATCCACATGCTGGTGGTGCCATCGGTGGTCTGCAGATCCAGCGGCTGCCCGGTGGTCGGGTCGCTGATCACCGAAGCGGTTCCTGAGCCGATGATCTCGCGCGCGGCGATCACGGGAACGCCGTTCTGGTCGGTGGTGCCATACGTGTATCCGTACTCCGCTCCCCCGTCCGTGGACTGCCAGAGCAGCTTGTTCATGTCGGCACCGGCGTACTCGTAGCTGGTCGTCACTCCGTCCTTCGTGGACGAAGTCAGCTGCTGCGCACCGTTGTAGGTGAACGTCTGACCGGGCGCGGAGGTGAGGTTACCGACCTTGTCGTACCCGTACCCGGTGGTAGTGATCTGCCCGACCGCGTTGTACGTCAGCGTCTGCGAACTCGTCGTGTCCCCGGACGCCTTCGCGGTGAGCCGGTTCCCGGCGACGTCGTACGTGTACGCCCAGGTGGTGTTCTTCGCACCGCTGGCCTGTGCAGCCTTGGTCAGTCTGCTGTTGGACTCGTAGGTGTACGTCGTGGTTTGGCCGGTGACGTTGTTCTTGACCCACTGGATCTTGTCGGTGTCGTTGGTGCTGGTCGTCGCGCTGCAGTCACCGCCAGCGGCGATCCCGGTGATGTAGCAGTACGAGAGGTCGACGACCGGCTTGCTGGTGTCGCTTGCCTGCCAGGCCTGCACGCGCGTGACCTTGTTCGACGCACCGTACGTGATCGTCTGGTGCGCCTGCCAGGACGTCGGGTCCGAGTCGCTGCTCGCGCCGAGCCAGGCGTCGGTGCGGCGGCCGTGGTCGTCGTTCTTGTAGACCTGCTTCGCCGTTCCACCGTCAGCGGCGGGGTAGGTGGTCTTGACGAGCACGTTCGCCGGGTCGTAGTCGTGGGTGACGGTGCTGTGCTGGTCGGTGACCTGGCTGGTGTTGCCGGCGAGGTCGTACCCGTAGGACACCTGTCCACCGCCGGCGGTGTTCACCGTCGAGGTGAGCCGATTGCGCTGGTCGTAGGTGTTGGTGATGGTGCCGGTCGCGGACTGCTCGGTCAGGAGGTTGCCGTTGCCGTCGTAGGTGTTCGTCACCGTCGGGGTGCCGTCATCGAACGCGGTGGTGAGCATGCGGTCGTCGTTGTCGTACGTGTACGTGGTGACGCCGCCGTTTCCGTCGGTGTGGGTCTTCACCCGGCCGAAGTCGTCGTACGCGTACTGCTGCTCACCGACCGTGTTCGCCGGTGCCGTGATGGCTCCGAGCTGGTTGTTCGCGTTGTACGTGTACGTCGTCTTCCGATCGCCGTCGCCCGGCGCGGTCGCGGTCTTCACCGCCCCCCACGCGTACGGGTCGGTGCCCTTCTTGTTGTACTCGAGGGTCGCCGTCGCAGCCTCCGGCCCCGTCCCGGTTCCGGTCGAGGACTGGTTGCCAGGTCCGTCGTAGCCGTAGCTGCTCTTGTTACCGGAGCTGTCCGTCGTCGACGAGGGCAGGTACGCCGTCGGAGCTGAGGAACCGTACGTCGCGGAGCTCGTGCTACCGGAGTCGGACTGCGACTGCGTCAGCGACTGGCCGTTGTTGCCGTCGTAAGCGTTCGTCGTGGTCGACCCGCTCGCTCCGGAGCCGACGGTCGAGCTGAGCACGCCGTTGTTGGTCGACTTGTACGACCGGGACTGCTCACGGTTCGCAGCATCGACAGCCTTCGTGACCAGGTCGTTGCCGTCGAGGGTGTACGTGGTGTGTGCCGCGTCCGCGACCGCCTTCGACTGGTCCGACCGCGGGTCAGCAACCTGCGTCGACGTGTCCGAGGCGTACGAGAACCGGGTCACCGCGGTACCGGCCGACCCCGCCGTCGCGTTCCGCTGCTCGACCTTCGTGACCCGGTCCGACGAGTCGTACGTGAACGCGGTCACACCACCGGTGGGAGCCGTGATCGACGTGAGGGCACCGTTCGTGTAGCCGAAGATGGTCTTCGCACCGTTCCCGTCCGTGTACGTGGTGATGTCACCCGCGGCGCTCTTCGCCCACGAGACAGAGCGGGAGCTCGAGCCGGAGGTCTGCGAGAACGTCTGGGTGCTGTTGGCGTAGGACGACTTCGCCGTCTTCGCGCCCGTCGTGCCGGCGGTGGACACGACCTCGGACAGTGCGTACCCGTCCGAGGTGTTGAAGCTGACCTGGTTGCCGTTGCGGTCGACAACCGAGGTCGGCTGACCGGCGAGGTTGAAGTGCGTGACCGAGTTCGTCGTCCACCCCTTCAGCTGGTACTCCGCGTCCGTGCCCGACGTGCTCACACGCTCCAGCGTCTGCTGCAGGCCAGCGGGCGTGGTGAACTTGCCCTGCCCGAGCGCCAGCGACGGCGTGAACTGCCATGCTGTGCCGGCGGCGTCCGTGTAGACGACACCGGAGGCGTTCGCGGTGAGGTCGCCTGCACCGGCGAGGGCGTACTGCCACCGGTTGGCGGCCATCGTGTTCGCGTCCGCGGCACGGGTGCTGCGGGAGTTGTACGCCGCACCGATCGTCGCGTTCTGCGTCACGCCCGGCAGCGACAGCGCGCTCGTGGTGACCAGCAGGTTCCCGGTACCGACGTCGACCGAGGCGTTGGTCTGGTCCGTGATCGGGAACGGCAGCGTGGTGGCGGACTTCCGCTGACCGGTCTGGTTCGTGTCCGACGGACCGCCGGGCAGCGAGTTGTACGCGCCCTGCAGGTCGACGACGAAGTCCGTCGCCGTGGTCGATGCGTTCTTGATCCGGATCTTCCCGTTCGCCCCGACCGGCACGATCGCGGTCGTGGTGCGGATCGACCCGGTGGGCGCGTAGTTGATGGCGCTGGCGCCGGGCTCGGGCATACCGTCACCCCACACCTTGGCGTACCCACTGTTCGTACCGGAGTGGATGGCCGTCAGGGTGATCGCCACCGCCGCGAGGCCACCTTCGACACTCGAGAGCCCGCCGCGTGCGCCGGCGATCTGCACCGCGAGGGAGCTGTTCGACGCGACCGACGAGCTCTGCCGAGTGTCGATGATGCGCCCCGTCAGCGGGGTGAACCCACCACCCGGGTTGCTCGCCATGTAGTAGCCCTGCACGTCTGCGATGACGTCGATCGTGCCGCCGCCGGCAGCAGTGTCGATCGTGACCTTGCCGTCGGAGCCGATCGGCACCTGCGCCGTCATCGTCGTGGAGATGCCCTTGGTCGACACGTAGTTGAGCACACCGGTGCTCTTCGTCCCACCTGTGGGGTACGGACGAACCCAGCCTGCACCGCCGCCGGTGTTCTGCACGATGACCCCGAGCGCGACCGCAGCGGCGTTCGCCGGGATCCCGTTGGCGCCGCCGACCTGGAAGGTGATGCTGTCCCCGCCGGAGAGCGTGCCCCTGCGGACGCCGGTCCCGTTGACGGTGTTCGCGATACGGGTGCCCGACATCGGGACGAAGCCGCCCGCGCCGACACCGTTCTGCGTGCTCGTGTAGTAGCCGGTGACGTTGACCGACACGTTCGACTGGTCGGTGCCGGTGCGGATGCGGATCGACCCGTCATCACCCACCGCCAGCAGCGCCGTGTTCGAGGTGTTCCCGCCGACACCGGCGCCGTAGATCATCAGCAGCGTGTCGGGGTCGGACGCGTTCGGACGACCGACGAGCTGCCCCTGAGCACTCGCGCTCGCGACCGTGACCAGCACGCTCACCGCGCCGATGCCCGACGTCGGGAGACCGTCGACACCGTTGACCTTGACGGTCTTGAACACCCCGGCCGTCGTCCCACCCTTGAAGACCTCGGCGTTGTCCGCCATCGGCACGTACTGACCGCCGGTTCCCGTCACCTCCGCCCGGGCAGGAGCAGGAGGACTGACGACCGCGAGCAGCGATCCCAACAGGGCCACGACGGCGACGAGCGCGAGGAGCACCCTTCGAGGCCGGGCAGCAGACAACGACGACGTTGCGAACACGCGGAAGAACCCCTCATCACGGCCGCGCCAGCTCTGCAGTCCCCATGACGGCGCTGTGCGGCCACTCAGGACGCCACGGAGCATGCCTCAGCTGCGCACCCCCAGAAGAGGGGGACGATCTGGCACAGCACCGACTGGTCGAGCGCGCGCCCGCGCCGACGCGCTGCACCCGCGAAGGACCCACCCCACCCGGTACCGTCATCCCATGGCACTCGGCTGGAAGCTGCACGGTGACGGCGCGACCGTCTCCTCCTCGACCATCGTGGCGCCGGACGAGCGCCTCTCCTGGGGCCGCACGATCGGTCTCGGCGTCCAGCACGTCGTCGCGATGTTCGGCGCGACCTTCCTCGTCCCGCTCATCACGGGCTTCCCACCGTCGACGACCCTGTTGTTCAGCGGCATCGGGACGATCCTGTTCCTGCTCATCACCGGCAACCGACTGCCGAGCTACCTCGGGTCGTCGTTCGCGTTCCTCGCCCCGATCGGTGCCGCGACGAAGATCGGCGGCATCCCGCTCGCCCTGTCCGGCATCATCGTGGTCGGTGTGCTGCTGGCGATCGTCGGTGCGATCGTGCACCTGGCGGGCGCCGGGTGGATCGACCGCCTGATGCCGCCGGTGGTGTCGGGAGCGATCGTCGCGCTGATCGGCTTCAACCTCGCACCCGCCGCCCGCGACAACTTCACGAAGGCCCCGGTCGTCGCGCTCATCACCCTCGCGGCGATCATCCTCGTCACGGTGCTCTTCAAGGGGCTGATCGGCCGGCTGTCGATCGTGATCGGCGTCGCGGTCGGCTACGTCGCGGCGCTCGTCGGCGGCCAGGTCGACCTGTCGAAGGTCGGCGAGGCGGCCTGGGTCGGCCTGCCGACCTTCACCGCCCCCGCGTTCGACGCCGGGCAGCTCGCGGTCTACCTCGGCTTCGTGCCGGTCGTGCTCGCCCTCGTCGCCGAGAACGTCGGCCACGTGAAGGGCGTCGGCCAGCTGACCGGGCGCGACCTCACGCCGCTGACCGGTCGCGCGCTCTTCGCCGACGGCGTCTCGACGGTGCTCGCCGGAGCGGGCGGCGGCTCGGCGACGACGACGTACGGCGAGAACATCGGCGTCATGGCCGCCACCCGCGTCTTCTCGACGGCCGCCTACTGGGTCGCCGCGATCGTCGCGATCCTGCTCGGGCTGTCGCCCAAGGTCGGCATGATCATCTCGTCCGTGCCCGCCGGGGTGCTCGGCGGTGCCACGACCGCGCTCTACGGCCTGATCGGTGTCATCGGCATCCGGATCTGGGTCGAGAACCGCGTCGACTTCGCCAAGCCCAAGAACCAGCTCACCGCCGGCATCGCGCTCATCATGGGCATCGCCGACTTCACGTTCTCGTTCGGCGGTGCGACGTTCGGCGGCATCATCGTGGGCACGATCGCCGCGATCGTCGTCTACCACCTGATGGACCTGGTCGGCCGGGCCCGCGGCACGGACCCGGCGACTCCGACGGCGTCGGAGCAGGCGCACGCCGCGACCGGGGCGGTCCCGGCAGAGCCGCGCGCGGACTGAGTCGGACCACCTGACGGACGGGAGGCCCGTGGCGACGCCGCCACGGGCCTCCCGTCCGTCAGGTGGTCACGCCGCAGGGCGCGCCGCCGGTCACCGGACCGGCCGCGGGACGGCCAGAATGGGCCGGTGCCCCGACCCACGACCACCGCCGAGCGCGCCGAGCGCCGGTCGGTCGACCGGGACGTCGTCCGCCTCGCCGTCCCCGCGCTCGGGGCCCTCGTCGTCGAGCCGCTCTTCCTGCTCACCGACACCGCGCTGGTCGGCCACCTCGGGGCGACCGCCCTGGCGGCCGTGGGGCTGGCGAGCGTCGTCCTGCAGACGGTCACCGGGCTGCTCGTCTTCCTGGCGTACGCCACGACGCCCGCGGTCGCACGCGCGCTCGGCGGCGGCGACCGTCGCGGAGCGGTGCACGCGGGCATCGACGGCATGTGGCTCGCGCTGGCGCTCGGCGTCGTGCTCGCGCTCGTCGGGTGGCCGCTCGCCGGACCGCTCGTCGACCTGTTCGGGGCGTCGCCCGAGGTGTCGGCCGCTGCGACCGCGTACCTGACCCTCTCGCTGGTCGGCCTGCCCGGGATCCTCGTCGTCACCGCCTCGACCGGGCTGCTGCGTGGGCTGCAGGACACCCGGACGCCGCTCGTCGTGGCGACCGTCGGCTTCGTGGCGAACGGGCTCCTCAACGCCGTGCTCATCTACGGCGTCGGGTGGGGCGTCGAGGGGTCCGCCGCCGGCACCGTCGTGGTCCAGTGGGCGATGGCCGCGGTGTACGTCGTCATCGCCGTGCGCGCCGCCCGGGCCTCGGGTGCGCCGCTGCGGCCGGGCGCCTCCGGGGTCGTGCGGGCCCTGCGCTCCGGTGCCTGGCTGTTCCTCCGGACAGTGTCGCTGCGGGTGGCGATGCTCGCGACCGTGGCGACCGCGAGCGGGCTCGGGACGACCGGCCTGGCGACGACGCAGGTCGGGCTGACCGTGTTCTCCACGCTGGCCTTCGCGCTGGACGCCCTCGCCATCGCCGGGCAGGCGCTCGTCGGGCACGGCCTCGGCGCGCGCGACCCCGCACGGGTACGACTGGTCACGCGGCGGCTCGTGGTGCTCGGGATCCTCGGCGGCGTGCTGCTCGGCGTGGTCGTCGTCGCCGTCAGCGGGGTGCTCGGCCCGGTGTTCTCGGACTCCGCCGCGGTCCGGTCGGCGCTGCCGGTCGTGCTCGTGCTCATCGCCGTGGGGATGCCCGTCGCCGGCTACGTGTTCGTGCTCGACGGCGTGCTCATCGGCGCCGGGGACGCGCGGTACCTCGCGCTGGCCGGCGTCGTGAACCTCGTCGTGTACCTGCCGCTGCTCTGGTGGCTCGGTGGGAGCCTCGCCGGGCTCTGGGCCGCCTTCGCGCTCGGCTACATCGGCGTCCGGGCGGTCACCCTCGGGGTGCGCGCGCACCGACCCGGCTGGGTCGGACAGGCGCTGGCCCGGTGAGCGGGCGGTCGCGCGTCGCGTCGTCGGCGCTCCTCGCCACGGTCGGCATCGGCGTGCAGGGACTCGCGAAGCTGCTCGTCACGGTGGTCGTCGGGCGGGTGTTCGGCACCGAAACCCTCGGGCAGACGACGGCCCTGCTGTCCCTCTCGGTGTTCACCGCCCTGCTGTGGCCGAACGCGGCGGGCAACACCGCCTCGCGGGTGCTGGCGATCACGCTGCGCGGGCGCCGGTCCGACACGGCGGTGAACAGGCTGCTCGGGGCCTCGATGGCGGTGTCGAGCGTCGTGCTCGCCGCGGTGACCGTACCGGTCGCGATCGCCTGGGGTGCGAGCCCCGGCATGGTGGTCGGCGGGGTCGGGGTCGTCGTCGGGTACGGCCTGTACTGCTACGCCCGCGGGGCCCAGCTCGGGTACGACCGCGCACCACGCGTCGCACTGTGGGACACGGTCACGAGCCTGCTCGCGCTCGGACTGCTCGTCGCGGCCTGCGTCGCCCGCCTCGAGCCGCTCGTCCTGCTCCCCCTCGCCGTCGGGTACACCGTCTTCGCGATCGCCTGCTGGCCGCGGGGCAACCGGGCCGCCGGCGCGCCGGAGCCGACCGCGGGGGTGCTCGGCTTCGCCGCGTGGAACGTGCTCGCGGTCGTGACCTCGAACGGGCTGCTGCAGCTGACGATGATCTCGGCGCAGGTGTCCTCCTCGGCGCTCGAGGCCGGGGTCTACGCCGCGGCCTTCACGCTCGCGACACCCGCGTCGATGGTCGGCCAGGCCCTGGGGCAGGTGCTCGTGCCGGCGTTCGCGCACCGGTCGGACGGCGGGTCGCTGCGCTCGCGCGGGGTGCTGCTGCTCGTGGGCGGCTTCGCCGCGGGCACCGCCGTGGTCTTCGGCCTCGTCGCCTGGCTCGCCGGGTGGTTCCTGCCGCTGGTCTACCCGGCCGAGGGAGCCGCCGCGGTCGCGGACCTGCGGTACCTGATGGTCGGCGTGTGGGTGTTCACCGTCGGACTCGTGCCGGCGGCGCTCCTGCTGGCGTCCGGTCGGTCACGGCAGGTGGCGCTGGCGTCGGTGGCGGGGTTCGTCGTGGGCGTGGTGCTCATGGCGGTGCTCGCGCCGTCGACGGGGGTGGCCGGGGGGACCACGGGGTTCCTCGTGGGGAGCGCGGTGAACCTGGTGGCGGTGGTGGTGCTGGGCCTGCGGCGGCGCTGACCTGTCGACGGTCCGTCGTGCTCGGGCAAGCGACGAGAGCGGATGCGTCAGTCGGCGGGCGCCAGCCCCACGTGCGGCTCCAGCCACGCCATCCCCGCGGCGATCGCCGCCCGCGCCATCGTCCAGTTGTGCCGAGCACCGGGCAGGACCCACCGCGTCACGTGCATCCCGACCGCCGCCGCACGGTCCGCGACGACGGGCATCGCCGGGCCGTAGTGGGTGTCGAGCTGCGCCGCGGTGAAGAACGCCCACGTCGACGCGTAGTGGCCGTGCCGGGCCATGACCGCCAGGGGCTGGGCCGCCCGGTACGCCGCCGCGTTCCCCGAGAACCCGCGGGCGATCGTCCGCGCCGGGTCCCCGAGGGAGGGGCCGAGCTCGCCGGAGACGTCGATGATGTTCCCGAAGCGGTCGGGGTCCCCGGCGCCGAGCTGGATCGCGCATGTGCCGCCCTGCGAGAACCCGCCGATCGTCCACGCCGCGGCACCGGTCTGCACCCGCAGGTGTCCGGTGATCCACGCGGGGACGTCGTGCTCCAGGTAGCTCCGGCTGTTGCCGAGCGGGCCGTCGATGCACATCGGGTTGCCCGACCGCGGTCCGAGCTGGTCGGGGACGACGACGATCGGTGCGAGCCCCCGGTGCAGGGCGGCGATCGCGTCCATGCTGCGGGCGATCTGCCCGCCCGACTCCATGTCGTCGGGGCCGGAGCCCTTCGACTGTCCGGGCATGAGGACCGCGACCGGCAGCGGCGGCGGGTCGGCGACGAGCGCCGCCGGCGGCAGCCAGAGGAGGGCGTCGCGGGCGACGAAGTGCGACGTCGTGCCCGGGACGGACACGTGGAGCAGTCGGCCGTCCGGGGGCAGGTCGGCGGGCGCACGCCACGTCCTGGCGAGGTCGACCGTGGCCGGCTCGTGCGGCGCGGGCCGCTCCGACAGGGGGATGCCGTCCGCATCGACGGGCAGCGGGGTCTCCGCCGGTGTCGGGGCGGCGGTCGGTGTCGACGCCGCTGCGGGTGCCGGCGCAGCCGGCGAACGGGTCCACACCACGGCGGCGACGACGACCGCGACCACCAGGACCGCGATGGTCAGGAGGACTCCCGGGAGCGAGGAGGGACGACGCGCGTGCTGCACGGTCCAGAGCGTAGGGACCGCGCCCCGGAACGGGCACCGACCGGCGCGCGCAGTGCTGAGGAAGCGCCCAGCACACGTCCCGCGACCGTCGAGGTACCGGCGACCGGAGGATCAGGTCCCGGTCCGCACCGGCCCCGTCGTGTCCCCGATCCGCAGCTCCGACCGGAACGCGGCCGGCTCCGGCTGGGCCCCCTCGAGCATCGCCAGCGCCGCACGTGCCGCGGCCCGGCCCTTCTGCTCGAACGGCTGCTCGAGCGTCGTGAGCCGCTGGATCGGCGAGCGGTGCAGCAGGCTGTCGTCGACCGTGATGCCGTCGAACCCGATCACGCTGACGTCCTCCGGCACGCGGAGCCCGGCGTCGAGCGCGGCCGAGATCACCCCGACGGCGAGCAGGTCGCTCTGCGCCACGACGGCGGTGGGCGCGGGCGCGCCGTCGGTGAACAGGGTCCGTGCGGCGGCGCGGCCGTCCTCCACCGAACTCCCGGCGGCCTCGACCGCGGCCGCGTCCGGGTAGACCTCGCGGACACCCCGCAACCGCTCGAGCGTCGTGTGCGCGACGCCGGCGGCCTCGCGGACAGCGTCGACCGGTCCGCAGCGGCGCTCGGCGTCGAGCGGCAGGGTCACGATCGTCACGGCGGTGTGGCCGAGCTCGGCGAGGTAGGAGGCCGCCCGCCGCGAGGCGTCGCGGTTGTCGAGGTGGATCGGCACCGCGCCCTCGATGTCGTCCGCCTCGATCGCGACGACGGGGATCTGCCGACGACGGAGGACGGCGACCGCGGGGTCGATGCGCACGTTGCACCCGACCAGGACGACGGCGTCCATCGGGGCGTCGACGATGGGCCCGGTGCCGCGCTCGTCGTCGAGGGGGCTGCGGACGAGCAGCAGCGACGCGCCGGCCTCGCCCGCGACCTCGGCGATCCCGTCGAGCGTCAGGACGTTCACCGGGTCGCGGAACGCATCGCTCAGGCGTTCGTCCATGACGACACCGATCACCCCCGAGCGCCCACGGCGGAGCGATCGTGCGCGGGGGTCGGGGCCGCCGTACCCGAGCTCCGCGGCGGCGGCGAGCACGCGGGCCTTCGCGTCCTCGGAGACAGGGCCGGCACCGCTGAACGCGAGCGAGGCGGTGGACGGGGCGACGCCCGCCGCCCGGGCCACGGCGGCCAGCGTGGGGCGGGGCCCACGGCGCGGCGCGACGGCGGCGCGGTCGCGGGAGCCGTCGGTCCCGGACGCGCCGCGTGCTGTTGCCGGTTGGTCCATCGCCCGTTAGCGTAGTCACACCGAGCGGTCGAATCGATTCGACAGCCGCCGGGACGCACCGCGACCGCACGGCAGCAGCCACCATCAGCACGAGACCGGAACCAACATGACGACGACGTCCACCCGCACCGCCCCGACGACCCGGGTGTGGATCACCGCGGTCTTCGTGGCCTTCACGCTCTCCGGGCTCGCCATCGCGACCTGGCTCGGCCGGATCCCGAGCGTCCGTGACTCGCTCGGCGCGACGACGTTCGAGATGGGTCTGCTCGTCCTCGGCATGGCCGTCGGCTCCATCGGTGGCCTGACGTTCGCCGGGCACATCGTGTCGAAGGTCGGCGCCCGTCGGGGCGTGCAGGTCGCGTCCGTGTGCCTGGCCGTCGGTCTGGTCTTCGCCGGCTTCGCCGTCACGTACGGCTGGGGCTTCGCGGCCATCTGGGTCGGCCTGATCGCCTTCGGCTTCGGCAACGGCCTGGTCGACGTCTCGATGAACGTCTCCGGCGCCGCCGCCGAGAAGGCCGGCGGCCGCACGATCATGCCGCTGTTCCACGCGGCCTTCAGCGTCGGGACGCTCGCGGGTGCCGGTCTCGGCGCACTGACCGAAGCCCTCGAGGTGCCCGTCGTGCTGCACTTCGCGGTCCTCGGGGTCGTGGTCTGCCTGGTCATGCTCGCGGCCGCGTCGCGCTTCGGCGACGAGCACCGGTACGAGGAGCACGAGTCCACCGCCACGAGCCCGACGCCCGTGCAGCTCACGCGCTGGCAGGTCTGGGCGCAGCCGTCGACGATCCTCATCGGCGTGATCGTGCTCGGCATGGCGCTGGCCGAGGGCTCCGCCAACGACTGGCTGCCCCTCGCGATGATCGACGGGCACGGGCTCGACAACGCGGCCGGTTCCGCGGTGCTCACGGTCTTCCTCGCGGCGATGACCGCGGGACGCATCGCCGGCAGCCCGCTCATCGACCGGTTCGGCCGGGTGCCGGTGCTCCGGGCGAGCGCGATCGTCGCCGTCGTGGGCCTCGGCATGCTCATCTTCGTGGACGTCGTCCCGATCGCGATCGTCGGCGTGGTGCTCTGGGGCCTCGGTGCCAGCCTCGGCTTCCCGATGGGCATGTCCGCCGCGGCCGACGACCCCCGCTCGGCGGCGCTCAAGGTCAGCGCGGTGGCGACGATCGGCTACGTGGCGTTCCTGGCCGGCCCCCCGCTCATCGGCTTCCTCGGCGAGCACATCGGCCTGCTCGGCGCACTGCTCGTGGTGTTCGTGTTCATCATCGCGGCCGGCCTGGCGTCGGGCGCAGCCCGCGAGACGGGCGCGGCGGCCGAGACCCTGCGGCGTCGACGCGCGCGGCGGGACGGGGGCGACCACGGGTCGGACGGTGACCACGGGACGGACGGTGACCACGGGACGGACGGGACGACCGTCGACGGGCGTGCCCCGCGCCTCCAGGCCGAGCCGACGGACGCCGGAGCGCACACCGACCGTTAGGATCGCCGGGTGCGTCTCGTCATCGCCCGCTGCTCCGTCGACTACGCCGGACGCCTGTCGGCCCACCTGCCGCTCGCGACCCGCCTGCTCATGCTCAAGGCGGACGGCTCGCTGCTCGTCCACTCCGACGGTGGCAGCTACAAGCCGCTGAACTGGATGAGCCCGCCGTGCTCCGTCGAGATCGGCGAGCCCGACGAGGAGCAGGCAAGTGCCGGCATCACGCAGGTGTGGACGGTCACGCAGAAGAAGACGCAGGACAAGCTCATCGTGAGCCTGTACGAGGTCCTCGCCGACGAGAGCCACGACCTCGGCACCGACCCCGGCCTGGTCAAGGACGGCGTCGAGGCGCACCTGCAGCAGCTCCTCGCGGAGCAGATCGAGCTCCTCGGTGACGGGCACACGCTCGTCCGCCGCGAGTACATGACGGCCATCGGACCGGTCGACATCCTGGCGCGCGACGACGCGGGGGCGAGCGTCGCGGTCGAGATGAAGCGCAACGCGAACATCGACGCCGTCGAGCAGCTCACCCGGTACCTCGAGCTCATGAACCGCGACCCGCACCTCCGTCCGGTGCAGGGCGTGCTCGCCGCGCAGACGGTGGCACCGCAGGCGCGCACCCTCGCCGAGGACCGCGGCATCCGCGTCCTGGTGCTCGACTACGACGCGATGCGCGGCATCGAGGGCGGGCACACCCGCCTCTTCTGACGTCCGGCCGGTTCTGACGTCCGGCCGGGAGGCGCGGCTGCGGTCCGCCACCCCGCTGCGGCCGTCCCGTGGTCGCCGCCACCGCCCCGACTAGGCTGAGCAGGACATGACGCGCCCGTACACCGCCATCCTGTTCGACCTCGACGGCACCATCAGTGACTCCGCTCCGGGGATCCTCGAGAGCATGACGCACACCTTCCGGACGGTCGGCGTGCCCGTGCCCGACCACGCGACGCTGATGTCGTTCGTCGGCCCGCCGATCATGGACACCTTCCGGACCGCGATGGGCATGGACGACGCGCAGGCGGAGCACACGCTCGCCGTCTACCGCGAGCACTACCTGTCCCGCGGCGCGCTCGACTCGGCGATGTTCCCCGGGATCGACGTGGTCCTCCGCACCCTGCACGAGGCCGGGCTGCCGATCTCGACCGCGACGAGCAAGCCCGAGACCCCGGCGACCGTCATCCTCGACCACTACGGCCTGACGCGGTACATCGACTTCGTCACCGGCGCCAGCGACGACGAGGTCCGCAGCGCCAAGGCCGACGTCGTCGCCGAGGCCCTGCGCCGCCTGGAGGCTGCTGGCCACGACGTCAGCCGCCCGGTGCTGGTCGGCGACCGGTTGCACGACGTCGAGGGCGCCCGCGTGCACGGCGTCCCGGTGGTCTTCGCCGAGTGGGGCTACGGTGCCCCGTCCGAGGCCGAGGGGACCGTGGCGCAGGCCGCGACCCCGCTCGACCTGCTGCCGATCCTGCTGCCCGCCTCGTGACGGACGGCACCGCGGTCCGCCGCGGACTCCGCGGGGCCGCCTGGCTGCTGCCCGCCGCGATCGTCCTCATCGCCCTGAACTTCCGCGGCCCGATCGTCGCGCCGGCGCCGGTGATCGGCGAGGTCCGGGTCGACCTCGGCCTGACCGCGACGATCGCCGGGCTCCTCACGACGATCCCGGTGCTGTGCTTCTCGCTCGCGACGCCGTTCGCGAGCTGGGTCATCGCGAAGGCCGACCCCGAGCGGGCGGTCTCGCTCTCGCTCCTCATCGTGCTCGTGGGCACGGTCGTGCGGTCGCTGCCGTCGTCGGCCGCGCTGCTCGTCGGCACCGCGGTGATCGGCATCGGCATCACGATCGGCAACGTGGTCGTCCCGGTGGTCATCCGGCGGGACACCTCCCCCGAGCGCGTCGGCATCGTCACGGGCGTGTACACGTCGGCGCTCAACGTCGGGTCGATGATCACCTCGCTCGGCACCGCGCCGATCGCCGCCGCGTGGGGCTGGCCCGTCGCGATCGCCGTGTGGGCGGTCTTCGCCGTCGTCGCCGGACTCGCGTGGACGTACACCGTCGGCGCCCGGGCCGCGTGGCTCCGGCCGCTGCACCACGAGCCCGTCGCGGCCACGGGGCCCGTCGAGCTGCTGACCGAGACCGGGTCGATCCGCACCGTCGCGTCCGCCTCGCGGTCCGGTGCCGCGGCCGAGCCGGTGCGACCGGCCCGACGGCTCATCACGTGGGGGCTGACGCTGGCCTTCGGCGGGCAGGCGTTCTCGTACTACGCGCTCACGGCGTGGATCCCGACCCTGCTGCACGACGAGATCGGCTTCTCGGCCGAGTCGTCCGGCGCGAGCTCGTCGGTGTTCCAGATCATGGCGGTCGTCGGCGCACTCGGGGTCCCGGTGCTCGCGACCCGGTTCCGGCCGCGCGGGATCATCGCCCTGGTGGGCTTCCTGTGGCTCGCGATGCCGCTCGGGCTGCTGTTCGCACCGCAGCTCTGGCTGCTCTGGTCGATCCTCGGCGGGGCCGCGCAGGGCGGGGGCATCACGGTCATCTTCATCGTGATCGTCCGGATCGTGACGAGCGACGACGACGCCCGGCGGATGTCCGCGTTCGTGCAGGGCGGCGGGTACCTGATCGGCTCGGCGGGGCCGCTCGTCGCCGGGTCCCTGCACGGTGCGACCGGGAACTGGACGGCACCCCTGCTCGTCGTGCTCGTCGCGGTGCTGACGCTCGGCGTCGCGGGGACGATCGCGGCGCGTCGCGTCGACTGACGCGGGCGCTGCGGCTGCGGCGCGCGCGGGCGCGTGTTCGGCGGGCGCGTGCACAACCGGGAGCACCTCGCGCCACGAGATCACGCGGCGCGACGTGCCTGCAGTGGTGCGGAAGCGCGCCGCACCACGGGGTCACCGCGCGCCGCCGAGGCGGACGTGCGCCGAGCCTCCCGGCCGGAGCCCCACAGCCGCGCAGCCCGCAGCCCGCGCAGCCGGCAGCAGCACGTGCACGACGAGGAGCGCGTCGCGCCACGAGATCACGCGGCGCGACGGGCCTTCCGTGGTGCGGGAGCGCGCCGCACCACGAGCCGGCGACCGCCCGCCCGGGCCTCAGAAGGTCGGACGCGACTCGTAGACCGACATGAGCACGGCGGCGGCCAGCCGAGCGGAGCGCGCCGGCTGCGCGGACCGCTGGACGGCGGACTCGACGCGCGCGCCCTCGATCAGGAGCGACAGGCCCTGCGCGATGTGCGCCGGCATCGCGCCCCGCTCGCAGACGAGCGTGAGGTGCCGCTGGACGTCGAGGAAGTGCTCGCGCGCGAGCTCGGCGACGCCCGGGTCCTGCCGACCGAGCTCCGCGTGGCCGTTGATGAAGGCGCAGCCGCGCCACCCCTCGTCCTCGAAGCACTCCTCGAGGTACCCGAAGATCGCGAGGACCTCGTCCCGCGGATCGCTCTCGGACGACGCGATCCGGTCCAGCGCCCGGCGCCAGGCTCCGTGCCACCGCTGGAGCACGGCGACGACCAGCTCGCGCTTGGTCGGGTAGGCGGCGGTGAGCTCGGCGAGGGTCAGCCCCGCGCGGTCAGCGACCTCCTCGAGGGTGACCGGGATGACACCGCGCTCGGTGAAGAGGGCGTCGGCGGCACCGGAGGCGGCGCGCTGCACGTCGGTCTCGCGGTGGGAGGGCGTGAGGGTGAGGAGGGTCATGGTGTGACGTGTCCGTTGTGCGGGGTCCGATCGGGGTGCTGACCGGCACCCGGGTCGGGCGCGGCCGGGATCAGGCCGCGGTGAAGAAGTCCGCGTAGGACGGTTCGAAGGCGGAGCGGGCGGTGCTGGAGAACTGCGCCCCGAGGCGCTCGGAGATCATCCGGTCGAGCTCCGCCGGGGCGGTCATGCCGCGGCGGTGCCACTCGGTGGGGTCCTGGCGGAGGGCGGCGAGGTCGTGGCGGTCACGCATCGGTTCGGTCCTGTTCTGCGAGGAGGGCGGTCATGTCGATGGCCTGGGTGGCCAGGTCGTCGTGCGCGAGCAGGGCGCTCATGCGGAGAGGGTGAGGATGATCGCCGCGGAGGCCGCGACGGTGACGGACAGGATGCCGGAACTCACGGCTGCCACCTGCAGGGTGTGCTGCCGACGCGCCTCGAGGACCTCGGTGAAGGGGCTGCGCTGTGCCGGACGGCGACGGCGACGGAGCGACACGGCGTCGTGCGCGGTCGTCGGCGCGACCTGGAGGTCGGTGGCGGTGATGGTGGTCATGCGGGTGTCCCTCGTTCTGCTCGGCGCCGGATCAGGAGTGGCGTCGGGCGGTGGTCCGACCGTACGGCGCGGGCGGGGACGACCGCGACCGACGGCGGCGACCTCGTCGGATAGCGGATGCGGGATCGTCGGATAGCGGATGCGGCTGCGAGGGGACGGCGCCGGTTGGGTCAGATCCTGACGCGTTCCGGATACTGGTCGGCCCCTGCCCGGTTCCTCCGGCACACTGCTGCCACCCCATGGATGACCCGAACCCGACCCGTGTCCAGGAAGCGACGCAGAGCACCGACCTCGACGTCGCTCGCGACTTCCTCGCCGAGGCGTACGCGGGCCAGCAGTGGAGTGCCGACCAGACCCGGCAGCCGTTCTCGTTCCGGTACACCGCGGTCGGCGACCGTTCCATGACGCTCCGGACGATCCGGTTCGACGGACACCTCGACGGCGTGATGACTCCGTCCGAGGACTTCGTCGTGCAGTGGACGACGAAGGGCACCGCGACGATCGGCACCGGTGACGACCAGGTCCGGATGGAGCCCGGTCGGCCGCAGCTCTGGCCGCAGCAGGGTGCGGTGTTCTCGTACGACGACTACGACCAGCGCATCGTCCAGGTGAACCGTGCGGCGCTCGAGACCGTGGCGGGCGAGCGCGGCACGGCACCAGGTGCCCTGCGACTCGACCACACGGTCCGACCGGACGACCGGGCCCTGCAGGTGTGGCGCAGCAGCGTGCAGCTCATCTCCCACACGGTGATGGACCGTCAGGCGTCACCGCTCCTGCAGGCCGAGATGGGCCGACTGGGGGCGCTCGCCCTGCTCGAGCTGTACCCGGTGGTCTCCGCGTCGCTGCCGGCCGACCTGCTGCTGCCGAAGAACAGCCACGTCCGCACCGCCGTGGAGTACGTGCACGAGCACGCCCACCTGCCGATCACCACGGCCGACGTGGCCTCGGTCGCGAACCTCAGCCTCCGTGCCCTGCAGCACGCCTTCCAGCGCACCGTCGCGATGAGCCCGAACGGGTACATCCGGCACGTCCGGCTCGACCGGGTGCGGGACGCGCTGCTCGCCGGCGACCCGGCGACGACGAACATCGCCGACGTCGCGCGGCACTGGGGCTTCGCGCACGCCGGTCGGTTCTCCGCCTCCTACGCCGAACAGCACGGGGAGTACCCCCGCGACACCCTCCGCCGCAGCTGAGGAACGGACGCATGCACGACCACGACGACGACCCGGTCGCCGCCACCATCGCGCGGACGCGCCTCGTGACGCGGACCCGCGACACCGCGACCGCCCGGAACGCGATCCTGCACACCTTCCTGGTGCGCGGCCTCGAGGTGACCGGCAGCAGCGACTTCACGTTCGAGGAGACCCTGACCGGCACGCCGCTGCTGACCCTCGAGTCGACCAGCTGCACCGGCACGGTGCGCGGCGAGGTCGACGCGACCGCTGCGATCGTCCTGGTCTGGTTGAAGGCCGGCCACGCGGTGGTGGGTGGGCAGCAGCTGCCGATCGGTCGTCCGGTCCTGTACTCGCCCGGTCGCCAGCAGGTGCAGTGGGACCGGTTCCAGAAGGACGTCCTGCGCATCGACCGTGAGGTCGTCGAGCGCGTCGCCGCCGAGCGCGGCGGGTGGGAGCCGGGGCCGCTCGAGTTCGAGCCGAACCACATCCCGGACGGGGCACCGCTCGCCGCGTGGTGGCTGATGGTCCGCACCGTCGCCGCGGAGATCCTCGGCACCACGGGCGAGGTCTCCCTGGCACGCGAGCACGAGCTCGCCGCGATGGCCGCCGCGGGCCTGCTCACCGCGATCCCGCACTGGCCCGCGCGGGTCGACGCACCGCGGACCGCCCACGCCGGGCTCGCCGACGCCGAGACGTTCCTCCTCGACCACGTCGCCGAGCGCATCACCGTCGACGACGTCGCCGCGGCCGCCGGGATGAGCGTGCGCGGCCTGCAGAGCGCGTTCCAGCGCATCCACGGCACCACCCCCATGGCCTACCTGCGGAGCGTCCGGCTCCTGATGGCCCGGCAGCAGCTCGAGACCGGACAGCACGCCGCGGTCGCGGACGTCGCGCGGTCCGTCGGGATCACGCACCTCGGCCGGTTCTCGGGTGCGTACCGCGAGGAGTTCGGCGAGCTCCCGGGCGAGACGCTCCGAGCCGCCCGGGAGCGGCACGCCTGACCAGGACCGACCACCGGTCGGGGGTTGCGAGGGTGCCCGTAGGTGTTCGGGTCACGGGCGGGCACCCTCGCGCTACGGCGCCGTCGGGTCCGACGCTGGGTGAGACGAGACCAGCCCGGGAACAGGGATCCGGGCTTCCGCGCAGGGTACGGCGCGGAGTAGCGCCGACGACACTACGAGGCGCGGTCGGAGACGCTCCCAGGTGCGTGCGTCATCCGGACAGGCGTCTGGCCGGCCGCTGGGTGCGGCGCTGGGTGCGGTGCCTGGCTGTGACCCGAACACAGCCAGACACGTCGACCGCCGCCCCCGGGGGGCTGCAGCGATCCCGGCGCGAGCGCCGGACACCCGCACAGTCGACCACCTCGTCGGCGGGTACCACGAGACCCACAACGCGGGAAGAACGATCGTTCTCCCTCGGCGGGTCAGCCGGCCTGCAGGACCTCGCGCAGGGACAGCGGACGTCGACCGGTCACGCGCTCGACGTCCGTCGACACGTGCGCGAGCGCACCCTCGGCGATCGCGGTGTACGTGCTCACCCAGGCGTCCGCCTGCCAGGGCTCCGGGTTCCACCGCGCCCGCGATGCGTACGCCTCCTCCACCGACTCCGGGTGGTACGTGACCGCACGGCCGCGGACCTCGGACACGGTGGCGGCGGCCTGCGCGAGAGTGATCGCCTCGGGTCCGGTCAGCTCGTAGGTGCGGTCACGGTGCTCGTCCGGGTGGAGCAGCACCTCGGTGGCGACCCGTGCGACGTCCGCCCGGGCGACCGCGGCCATCGCACCGACCCCCGCCGGCCCGCGGATCACGCCGTCCTCGCCGACCAGGTCCTCGACGAAGTCCAGGTAGAACGAGTCCCGCAGGAAGGTGTGTGCCGAGCCCGACTCCTCGATCGCCCGCTCGGTCGCCCAGTGGTCCCGACCCAGCGTGAACGTCGCGTCGGGGGCCGCGCCGACGAAGGACGTGTAGACGACGTGCCCGACGCCGGCGTCGGCGGCCGCCGCCACGAAGGTGCGGTGCTGGTCGAGACGGTCCCGCGCCTCGGCGCCGGAGACCATGAGGAGCAGGTCCACGCCCTCGAGCGCGGCACGGCTGGCGCCCGCGTCGGCGAAGGACGCCACCGCGACCTCCGCGCCGGGGAGGTCCGGTGCCCGGGACGCGTCGCGGACGAGCAGGCGGACGGGCGTGCCCGCCGCGGCGAGCGCGCGGGCGACGGCGCCGCCGATGTTGCCGGTGGCCCCGGTGATGGCGATGGTCATGGTCGCTCCTGTCGTGTCGGCGGGCTGGTGGGTCGGGTCAGGTCAGGTCAGGACCGTCCGGGAGGCACGGGTCACCGTGGTCGCGACCCTCGCCGCGTTCACGCCGTCGACCTCGAGCGCCCAGCTGCGGGCCGCCTCGTGGTCGCGTCCGTGGCGCATGTGCCGCCCGACCAGGCGGTCGACGCGGACACGGTCGTCGACGACGCACGCCCAGGTCTCGGTGAACAGGGTCGGCAGGGCCGACCAGGGCTCGTCGGCGTCGAGCAGGTAGTTGCCCTCGGTGACCACGAGCCGGGTCGAACGGGGCACGGGGATGCTCCCGGCCACGGGTTCGTCGACGCGACGGTCGAAGTCCGGGGCCCAGACGACGTCCTCGTCCGCGGCCACCAGGCGACGCACGAGCGCGACGTACCCGCCGGCGTCGAACGTGTCGACCGCGCCCTTCCGACCACGACGACCGAGGGCGTCGAGTGCCGCGTTCGTCAGGTGGAAGCCGTCCATCGGCACCTGCACGGCCGTCCCGGTGCCGTGGGCGACGTCGACGGCGGCGACGATCCGCCGGGCGAGGGTCGACTTGCCCGCGCCGGGCGCACCGGTGATGCCGAGGACCGCCCGCCCTGGTGCTGCGGCGAGCGCGACGGCCCGGTCGACGGCGTCGTCGACGGACAGCTCGGTACCGGTCACGCGTCCATCCTCGCAGGCCGGGTGGTTCACTGGCCGCATGGTCGACGCGACGACGGCGTTCAGCGGGTTCTCGGTCCGTGACGTGCCCGAGGCCCGGGCCTTCTACGAGGGCGTGCTCGGGCTCCCCGTCCGCGAGGACCACGGCATGCTCGTGCTCGAGGTCGGCGACGGTCCCGGGGTGCTGGTGTACCCGAAGGGTCCGGCGCACGAACCGGCGTCCTTCACGGTGCTGAACTTCCCCGTGCCGGACGTCGACGCCGCGGTCGACGAGCTCACGGCGAAGGGGGTCGCGTTCCTCCGGTACGAGGGCGTCACCGACGAGCGGGGCGTGAACCGACGGGGCGGCCCGCTCATCGCCTGGTTCACGGACCCGTCGGGCAACGTGCTCAGCGTGCTCGAGTCCTGACGCGGCCGGGACCGGCGCCCGATCCGGTTCAGCGCGGGGCGGACCGCAGGCGGTCCCACCGGTCCCCGACCGGACCGACGGGCACGATGCCGTCGAGCTCGGCCGTCAGCGTCGTCAGCGCCGCCAGGTGGTCCGGCAGGAGCAGGTCCCACGGCGGTGGCGCGACGCGTTCCAGGGTCCGGAGCGTGGCGGTGTCCGGGGCGGCCCCCCACTGCTCGGCGAGGGCGTGCACGAGGACGTCCTGCTCGAGGCGCAGCGTCTGCAACCGGTCGAGCAGGGGGTCGGCGCGGGCCGCGTCGTCGACCGCGAGGACCAGACGCCCGAGCACGTCGCGTTCGTCCCAGAGGCGCGCGGACAGGTCGGTGGCAGCACCGCTCACGTCCGTCCTCCTCGGTTCGTCACGCCGCCGAGGGTACCCGGACGCCCTCGGCGGTCAGCGGTCGGTGGTCAGTGGTCCGGGCGATCGGCAGCGGGACGGGCGGGGGACCGCGCTCAGGCGCGCAGGGCCCCCGCCCAGCCGAGGGCGATCGGGACGAGCAGCCCGTGCCGACGACGGGGCAGCTCCGCGACCGGCACCCACGCGGCCTCGTCCGTCGAGCCGTCGGTCTCGTTGCGCAGGGTGCCGCCGGTGACGGTCGCCCGGAAGACCACCTGCACCGCCTTCATCGGCCGACCGTTGTCGTGCATCCGGCGCTCCTTCGGAACGATGTGGTGCCGCACGCCGAGCAGGCGGCCGCAGGTGGCCTCGTACCCGGTCTCCTCGAGGACCTCGCGCACGACGGCCTGCTCGACGGTCTCGTCGAACTCGACCCCGCCGCCGGGGAGCGTCCACGTCCCGGCCTCGGGGACGCGCAGGCGGGCGAGGAGCACGCGGTCGCCCTCGGTGACCACCGCGTAGGCGGCGAGCCGGGTGTCGTAGTCCGTGTACTCCATCCGCCGACCCTGCCAGCACGGACCGTCGGCGGCTCCGAGACGCGCCGCTGACGCCGGGCAGGAGCCCCCGGTCCCGTCCACCGTCGGCCGCCGATCGGTGGCCGACCGGACACGGCGGTCCCGTCACCCGGCCACGTTCGGTGCGGGCCTGCTCAGGGTCAGCCGGGAAGGCGCCGAGGAAGCTCGATCCCGGGGCCGTGCGGACACCTCCGCTCGCTACGGTCGCGGGACGACGCCGCTCCCGCCCGTCCCCCGCCGCCGGCACCCGGGAGGGCCCCGACCGCCGGAACCACCCGTGACGACCCTGCCGCTCCTCTCCGCCCACGTGCTCCTGCCGCTGTACGCGGTGACCCTGCTGGCCGCGGTGGTCGTCGCCGCCGCGGTGCGCCGGTCGTGGCGGTGGATCGCGGTGGCGGTCGTCGCGGGCGCGCTGCTCGGGACGCTGCTGTCGTGGTTCCTCGGCGACGTGCTGGACGTGCTCGGCATCCCGCCCACCTGGGTCGACCGGGTGTGGACCGGGGTCGTGTGCGCCCTGCTCGCCGTCGCGGTGGTCGGGCTCGTGCGCGGACGCCTGCTCGCCCGGACGGTGGCGGTCCTGCTGGTGCCGCTCGCGCTCGTCTCAGGCGGACTCGCGGTGAACCGCGACGCGGGACTCTTCCCGACGATCGCGGACGCGCTGGGCGAGTCCCACGTGCCGGCACTCCGGCTGCCCATGGACCCGCACCCCGGGCCTCGGCTCGCCGACGCCTCGGACTGGCGGCCGCCGCACGACCTGCCCGCACACGGTCGGTACGGTTCGGTGCGGATCCCCGGGACGGTGTCGCACTTCCGCGCGCGTCCGGCGCTCGTGTGGTTGCCGCCGGCCGCACTGGTCGACCACGCCCCGGAACTCCCCGTCGTCGTGATGCTGTCCGGGCAGGGCCCGGGAGCGGCCCCGGCGAACATCCTCGAGGCCGGACGGATGGCGGACCGGCTCGACGAGGTCGCACGGCGGCACCACGGGCTCGCCCCGATCGTGGTGATGCCGGACCAGCTCGCCGAGGCGACGAACAACCCGATGTGCGTCGACGGTCCGCTCGGCAACAGCGCGACCTACCTGACGCGGGACGTCCCGGCGTGGGTGCAGGCGCATCTGCACGCGGCGACCGACGGCGCCGACTGGGCGGTCTCGGGGTTCTCGCAGGGCGGCACCTGCGCCCTGCAGCTCGGGGCCGGACGGCCGGACCGCTTCGGCTCGTGGATCGACGTCTCCGGGCAGCTCGGGCCGGTGCTGCGCGATCGTGACGACACCATCACGAGGGGTTTCCGCGGCGACAGTGCGGCCTTCCGGGCGGCACAACCCCTCCGGGTGCTCGCCGAGCACGCGCCCTACCCCGACTCCGCGGCGTTCATCGCAGCGGGTGCCGACGACACCCGCTACGGGCCGGTGGTGCCCCGGGTCGCGGCCGCCGCCCGTGCCGCCGGGGTCGCCGTGACCGAACGCGTGGTCGAGGATGGTGGACACGACTGGCACACCGCCGGTGTCGCCCTGGCCGAGGGCGTCGTGTGGTTCATGCACCGGACGCACCTGGCCCGATGACGATGACGAGGACCCGACCGTGCCCTTCACCGTGAGCCACGCGGTCGTCGCCCTGGGCGTGCGTCGGCTGCCCCTGCCGGTCGCCGCCGTCGCGGTCGGGTCGATGGCGCCCGACGCCGTGCTCTTCGCCCCGTTCCTGCCGCCGTACGACGCGGCACACTCCTGGTGGGGCGTCCTGACGATCGACCTCGCCGTCTCCCTCGTGGTGCTCGCGGTGTGGTGGTTCCTCGTCCGGCCGGCCTGGACCCCGGTCGCGCCGGCCGCCCGGCGACGGCTGCCCGCGGCGTGGCACCGGCGTCCGACCCTCACCTTCCGCGACGTCGTCCCCGTGCTCGTCGGCTGCGTGCTCGGGAGCGTGACGCACGTCCTGTGGGACGGCTTCACGCACGAGTCGGGGTTCGTGGTGCGCGCCTGGCCGGCGCTCCGGGACGCGACCGTCGGCACGTACCCGCTGCCGTTCCTCCTGCAGGACGCGTCGAGCGTGCTCGGGCTGCTCGCGTTGCTCGTCGCCGCGGTGGTGTGGTGGCGTCGGGCCGAGGCCCGTGCGGTCCGTCCACTCGGCAGGGTCGAGGTCGCGGTGCCGGTGGTCGCCCTCGTCGGGGTCGTCGGCGCCGCCCTCGTCGTCGGGGTCCGGGTCGTGCTGGCCGGCGGCGGTGCGACGGACGTCGTCACGGCGCTGGCCTTCCGCGTGCCGACCCTCGTCGCGGTCGCGCTCGTCGCGGGGGCGGTGGTCCTCCTCACGAACCACCGGTGGACCGGTCGCGGGACGGAGCGGGAGGCCCGCTAGCAGGACGCGACGAGGCGGACGCCCACCGGGCCTGCTCAGGCCGTCGTGCTGCTCAGGTCGTCGTGCCGTTCAGGCCGTGACGGCCGCGCCGGCCCATCCCGCCCGCAGGCGCGCGACGGCCCGGTCCCAGCCGGCGAGCAGGTCCGTCCCGTCGAGGAGCATCGCCTGCAGCTGCAGCCCCTCGAAGAGCGCGACGAGCTGCTCGGCGGCGTGCCGCGGGGAGGTGCCCCGCGTCTCCCGTCCGGCGACGACGTCGCGCACGAGGGCGAGGGCGACGTCCTCGAACGAACTCGTGTACTGGTGCCGGAACCACCCGGACGCCGGGTGCCCCGGTGCGGAGGCGGCGCTCAGCAGGGCGATCCGGAGCCGCACGAGCCCGGGCTCGCGCTGCCCGTCCTCCAGGCGTGCGCGCAGGTACGCGACCGCACCGTGCCGCTCCGCCACGCTCCAGGTGGCCCGTCGCCCGCCGTTGCCCCAGCGGTCGACCACCGCGACGACGAGGAGGTCCCAGGACGGGAAGGCCCGCCGGACCTCGTCGACGGTGACCCCGGCGTGCGCCGCGACCTCCGCCGGCCCGACCTGGTGGAAGTCCGTCGCCCGGTACGCGTCGGCGGCACCGCGGACGATGCGGGCGCGGAGGTCGACGTCGCTCTCGGGCATGCGTCGATCCTGCACGGGCGCGCGAACCGCCGCGACCGCCCGTTCGGGGGCGTCACCGATCCCCGGCCGAGGCGACCCGGGCGTGACCACCAGGCTCGGTCAGCCCCGGTCGAACACGAGCGTCTCGTCGTCCGGCGCGGTCACGGTGCCCGTCCGGGCGAACTCCGCCCACACCGCACGGAAGGCCCGCCCGCGCCGCTCCACCTCCGCCAGGTCGCGCAAGGGGACGAAGCGGCTGCCGCCCCACACCTCCCGACCGCCGAGCAGCAGCGGCAGGTCGCTCATGTGGACGGCACCCACCGGCGCCACCGACGGGTGCCGCAGCAGCCGGTAGACGGTCGCGCGTCCGCCGGCCGCCCGGTGCCGTCGGGCGAACCGGCGGGCGTCGCGCCCGTAGATGAGCTCGGTCAGCGGTCGGACGAGCAGCCAGCGCAGCAGGGGTCGCACGAGTCGCGACCGTGCCGCCCTCCCGAGGCCGGGCACGAGCGGCACGTACGTGCCCGCCTCGTCGGACCCCGAGCCGATGAGCACGTCGACGTCGGGGGCGACCGCGCGCCAGGCCCGGTCCGTGTCCCGCTCGGCGGGCAGCGGCGCGAAGCCGTACTGCGTCCCGAACGGCATGCCCCCGGCGAGCCCGTACCGCGCACCGGCCTTCGTCGCGAGCTCCTGGCGCTCGAGGACCGTGTCGAGCGGGGCGTCCTCCGCCACCGTCCCCACGGCCCGCACCATCGCCCGGTTCATCCGTGCCCGCCCTCGGGACAGGCCGAGCGGTGCGCTCTGCACGATCGCGCGACGGAAGAGTCCCCGTGCCCCGTCGCTGATCATCAGGTGCGCGGCGGCGTCGCCCCCGGCGGACTGCCCGAACACGGTGACCGTTCCGGGGTCCCCGCCGAACGCGGCGATGTTGCGCTGCACCCAGCGCAGCGCCTCGACCAGGTCGAGCAGCCCGAGGTTGGCCGGCACCGACCCACCGTCGCCGAGGAACCCGAGCACGCCGAGCCGGTAGGTCACCGTCACCACGACGACCTGCTGCTCGGTGACGAGGTCGTGCGCGTCGTGGATCGGCAGGTCGCCGCCGCCCAGGACGTACGACCCGCCGTGGATCCAGACCATCACGGGCAGCCGGTCGTCCGCACCCAGGTCCGAGGGCACCGTGACCGTGAGGCGTTGGCAGTGCTCGTCGACCCGCAGGTGGTCCATCCGCGGCAGCAGCTGGTCGACGAGGAGCGCGGTCGGCTGCGGCGGGACGGGCGCCGGCGTGTCCGCGCGGAACGGTCCGGCGAACGCCGGCTCCGGCTCCGGCGGCGCGAAGCGCGCCGCCCGTGCGTAGGGGATCCCCATCGCACGGGTCACGTCGCCGTCGACCACCGCCTCGATCGTGCCGGCAGGGGTGTCGAAGGGACGGGTGACGGGCTGGAGCATCCGTTCACGGTACCCAGGAACCAGTGGACGGACGGGAGGGGGGGGGGGGGCGGGGGCCCCCCCCCCCCCCCCGCCGGGGGGGGGGGGGGGGGGCTAGGTCACCCGGTTAAAACAAAAAATAACACCCATTGTTATT
>NZ_JBFBHK010000017.1:0-49005 GCF_040685235.1 Curtobacterium sp. NPDC089185
AATTCACACACCCCCCCCGGCCTCACCCCTCCGGGGGGGGGGGGGGGGGGCCCCGGGGGGGGGGGGGGGGGCGGGGGGGGGGGGGGGGGCCCCGCCCCCCCCCCGCCTCCCGTCCGTCCGCTGCCAGCCCGCCCGCTACGCGACCGCGTCGACCGGCTGCGGCTCGGGCTCGCGCCGCTGCACCCGCTGACCGACGACGGCGGACACGCCGTCCTGCCGCATCGAGACGCCGTACAGCGCGTCGGCGATCTCCATCGTGCGCTTCTGGTGCGTGATGACGATGAGCTGCGAGGACTCGCGGAGCCGCTCGAACACCGTGAGCAGTCGTCCGAGATTCGCGTCGTCGAGCGCCGCCTCGACCTCGTCCATGATGTAGAACGGCGACGGGCGCGCCGTGAAGATCGCCACCAGGAGCGCCACCGCCGCGAGCGACCGCTCCCCGCCCGAGAGCAGGGTGAGGCGGTCGATCTTCTTGCCGGCGGGCTTCACCTGCACGTCGAGCCCCGTCGCGAGCATGTCGTCCGGGTTCGTCAGCGTGATGGACCCCGTCCCGCCCGGGAAGAGGATCGGGAACACCACGTCGAACGCGGCCTTCGTGTCGTTGTACGCCGACTCGAAGATCGTCTGCATCTTCGTGTCGAGCTCCTCGATGATCGTGAGGAGGTCCGTCCGGGTCTTCTGCAGGTCGTCGAGCTGCTCCGCGAGGAACGCGTGCCGCTGCTCGAGCGCCTGGAACTCCTCGAGTGCGAGCGGGTTCACCTTGCCGAGCCGGCCGAGGTCCCGCTCGGCCGCCGCGAGCCGCTGCTCCTGTTCGGCGCGGACGTACGGCACGGTCTCGACGTCGGCGCGGTCCACTCCGTCGGTGGCGTCGAACTCGGGCAGCGCGGGTCCGCCGGGCAGGGTCGACTCGGCCGGCACGAGGTCCGCGTCGTCGACGTCCTCCGCGGGGTCCTCGTCGCCCCGGGCCGCTGCGTCGGCCGCCCGGGCACGCTCGGCCTCGCGGTGCCGGCGGGCGAGCACCCGCGGGTCGACCAGCACGTCGACCGGTACCGGGACGTCGGGACCGTACTCCGCGACGAGCACGGCCTCCCCCAGCCCGAGCTCGCTCTGCGCGCGGTCGAGCACGCCGGACACGTGCAGCTTCTTCTCGTAGATCTCCATCTCGAGCGAGTGCACGCCGTCGGTGATCGTCTGCAGCCGGTCGCGGAGCTCACGCTCCTCGTTCCGGATCACCTGCAGCTCGGTGTTGCGCTTCGTGCGCTCCGACTCCTCGGTCGCGAGCCGGACCCGGGCCTCCGCGAGCGAGCGGTCGACCGCGGCGAGCACACCGGGCAGGTCCGCGAGCACGTCCTCGGCCACCGCGATCTGGGCGCGCCGGACGACCGCCCGGCGCGCTGCCTCCTCGGCAGCAGCGCGCTCGGCCTCGAGCTGCCGCTGCAGCCCCGCCGCCCGGTTCCGCTCCGACCGCGCCCGCTCGCGCACGGTCTCGACCTGGATCCGCTGCTCGATCTGCGCCGCACGCGCGCCCTCGAGCGCCTCCTGCAGCGCGGGCCGCCCGGAGGCGTCGACGACCGGTCGTGGTCCCTCGTCGAAGACCCGCCGGGCCTCCTCGGCCTCGCGCACGGCACGGTCGACGGTCTCGATCGCCCCGTCCGTCTCGGCGAGGGAGGCGCGCAGCCGGTCCACCTCGGCGACGGCGTTCTCGGCCTTCGCCCGCGTGGACGCGCTCGACCGGTCGTACTCGGCCTTCGCCGCGGTGTGCGCGCGGAGCGCCCGGTCGGCCTCCTCGGCACGGCGGCGGGCCTCGTCGACGGCGGTGCGCGCGGCCTGGAGGCCCGTGGCCGCGTCGGCCGCGTCCGTCGCCACCGCGTCACGACGGCCCTGCGCGTCGTCCCGCTCGGCCACGAGCTCGATGCGGGACACGGTGCGGGCACCGCCACCGGTCACGCGGACGGTGCGCACGAGGTCACCGGAGCGCGTCACGACCGTCGCGTGCGGGGCGGCGGCGAGCACGGACTCCAGGTCGACGTCCTCGTCCACCGCGACCAGCGTCGTCCGGAGCACCGCGGTCAGCGCGGCCGGACCCTGCACCACGTCGAGCGCCGGCCGGACACCGGCCGGCAGCGTGCTCGGCAGCCCCGGACCGTCGACGACGGCGTCGGCGACGACGACGTCCACGCGGCCGAGGTCGGCCTCGCGGGCGTGCGCGACCGTGGCGAGGGCGGTGCCCCGGTCGGCGGCGAGCACGGCGTCGGCCAGGCCGTCGAGCGCCGTCGCGACCGGCGCCTCGAACCCGGGCTCGACGGTCAGCGCGTCGGCGAGGCGACCGAGCACGCCGTCGCGCCGGGCGTCGACCACGGCCTGCGAGCCGTCACGGACGTCGATCGACATGCCGAGCGCGGCGACGCGGGCGTCCAGGGCGTCCCGCTCGCGCTCGAGGGCGTGCAGCCGGTCGCGGAGGGCGTCGCGTGCGGTCTGCGTGCGCTCGAGCTCCTGCCGCGCCTCGTCGTGCGCCGTGGCGAGGGCGTCGACGTCGACGCCCTCCGCGGGATCGAGGCCGATCTCCTCGAGTGCCGCCGTGGCACGGGCGGCGCGGTCCTCGGCCTCCGCGAGGGCACGGGCCCGACGGTCGCGGTCGGCGACGACGGACGTGCGACGCGAGCGGGCGACGTCGACGGCGGCGCCGAACCGCTGGGCCTCGAGGTCGTGCCGGGACACACGCGCGGCCTGCGCGGCGATCTCCTCGTCGAGTGCGTCGAGTCGGGCACGGGCGTCCTGCACGGCCGCGGCGGCGGCACCGGAGCCGGCGGTCATCTCGGCAGCGCGCGCCTCGAGCCGCTCCGCCTCGGCGCGGACACCCTCCACCCGCTCCGGGGTGATCGTCGGTCCCTGCTGCGGGGCGTCGGCCTGCTGCGCGAGGAACACGAGCCGCTGGTTGGCCAGGCTCGACAGGCCGCGGAGGCGCTCCTGCACGCTCTCCAGGCGGTGCACCACGGTGCGGGCGCGATCGACGTCGTCCCCGACCATGCTCTGCTCGACCTGCTGCTGTCGGGCGCGCGTCTGGTCGAGGCGTTCCTGCAGGACGACCCGCTCGGACTTCCGACCCGTCTCGACCGCCTGGTGCTCGTGCAGCTCGCGGCGCAGCCGGACCACGTCGTCCGCGAGGATGCGCGCCTTCGCGTCACGCGCGACCGCGGCGACGGACTGTGCCTTGCGCGCGACCTCGGCCTGTCGGCCCAGCGGCTTCAGCTGGCGCCGGATCTCCCCCGCGAGGTCGGACAACCGGGTCAGGTTCGTCTGCATCGCGTCGAGCTTGCGGAGCGTCTTCTCCTTGCGCCGGCGGTGCTTGAGGATCCCGGCGGCCTCCTCGATGAAGCCGCGGCGGTCCTCCGGGGTGGCGTGCAGCACCTTGTCGAGCTGGCCCTGCCCGACGATGACGTGCATCTCGCGCCCGAGCCCGGTGTCGCTCAGGAGCTCCTGCACGTCGAGCAGACGGCAGTTCTCGCCGTTGATGGCGTACTCGCTCCCGCCGTTCCGGAACAGCGTGCGGGAGATCGTCACCTCGGCGTACTCGATCGGCAGGAGCCCGTCGCTGTTGTCGATCGTCAGGAGCACCTGCGCGCGGCCGAGCGGGCCGCGCGTCGAGGTCCCGGCGAAGATGACGTCCTCCATCTTGCCGCCGCGGAGGGTCTTCGCGCCCTGCTCCCCCATGACCCAGGCGAGGGCGTCCACCACGTTGGACTTGCCCGACCCGTTCGGCCCGACGATGCAGGTGACACCCGGCTCGAACGCGAACGTCGTCGGCTGCGCGAAGGACTTGAACCCCTTGATGGTCAGGCTCTTCAAGTGCATGCGGGTCTCCGGAGTCTCTCGCTTCCGGGCAGGCTAACGCCTGCGCAGGCGCGGAGCGGGCTGGCACACGGGGCAGCGGTGGCTCGACCGGTTCATGAAGGCCTCGCGGACGATCGTCGTGCCGCACCGCGGGCACGGCTTCCCCTGCTGCCCGTACACCGCCAGGCGCTGCGAGAAGTACCCGGACTGCCCGTTGACGTTGACGTACTGCGCGTCGAAGCTCGTGCCGCCGTCCTCGAGCGCCCGGCCGAGGACGCTGCGGACCTCGGCGAGGAGCCGGCGCAGGTCGGCGCGGGGCAGGCGCTCCGCGGGCCGGTCGAAGTGCAGTCGCGCCGCCCACAGCGACTCGTCGGCGTAGATGTTGCCGATGCCGCTCACGACGCCCTGGTCGAGCAGGACGCGCTTGATGCCGCTCGACCGCTTCCGTGCCGTCGCGACGAACCGGTCGTCGTCGAACGCGGGGTCGAGCGGGTCGCGGGCGATGTGCGAGACCTGCGTCGGGATGCTCCGCCGCCACGCCGCGTCCGGCTCCCGCTCGTCGACCGCGCCGGCGGCACCGGCCGGGGCACCGTCGATCGTCGGGACCATCGCGTCGATCGCCATCGACCCGAAGGTGCGCTGGTCGACGAACTCGAGTTCGACCGGTTCCTCCGGACGGCCGTCGCGGTCGGGACCGGTCGGCTGCACGTCGATCAGGATGCGGCGGTGCTTCGCGGCCGGGCGACCGCGGCCGAGCAGCACCTGGCCGGACATCCCCAGGTGCGTGACGAGCGCCTCGGGACGGTCGCCGTCGTGTTCGGGCACCAGCGGGAACCACATGAACTTGCCGCGGCGCACGGCCGCGGCGATGGTCCGGCCGGTCAGCCGCTCGGCGAAGTCCTCTGCGGGGCCGTCGTGCCGGGTGAGCGCACGGTCGTCGACGACGTCCACGTGCAGCACGCGCGCACCGCTGACGGCGGGTTCGAGGCCGGCGCGGACCACCTCGACCTCGGGGAGTTCGGGCACGCGGTCAGGCCGCCCGGCCGGACAGGCGCGTCCACGCCTCGAGCGCGGCGGCCATCTCGGCGGTCTTCTTGCTCGAGCCGGAGCCGGTCGCGACGTCCTCACCCTGCAGCACGACGGTGGCGTGGAACGTCTTGTCGTGGTCCGGGCCCTCCTCCGTCACGCGGTAGGCGGGGTTGCCGAGGGTCAGGCTCGCGGCGAGCTCCTGCAGGCTCGTCTTCGGGTCCATCGCCGCACCGAAGCGGGCGGGGTCGACCAGGAGCGGCTCGACGAGGCGCAGCACGAGCGCGGTCGCGTCGTCGGGGCCGGCGGACAGGAACGTCGCGCCGATGACGGCCTCGACCGTGTCGGCGAGGATGGACGCCTTGTCACGGCCGCCCGTCTGCTCCTCGCCCTTGCCGAGGCGCAGGTAGGCACCGAGCCCGATCATCCGGGCGATCTCGGCGAGGGCGACCGTCGAGACGAGGCTCGCGCGCCGCTTGGCGAGCTCGCCCTCGTCGAGGTCGGGGAAGGACCGGAAGAGCTTCACGGTCACGGCCTGGCCGAGGATGGAGTCCCCGAGGAACTCGAGGCGTTCGTTGTGCCCGATCCCACCGTGCTCGTACGCGTACGAGCGGTGCGTCAGGGCGAGCTGGAGCAGCTGGAGGTCGAGGTCGACCCCCAGGATGCCCTGCAGACGAACGACGTCCGACCCCACGGGGCGGGACCCCGCGGCGCCGGACGTCGCTGTCATGTGCGGTGTCCGATCAGACGTCGGCGACCTTGCGGCCCTTGTACTCCATGTACAGGGCGGTGCCGGCCGAGTCCTCGACGACCTTCGCGCGGTGCGGGAGGCTGTAGGTGACCTTGCCGTTCTCGATCGTCTTCACGAGCTGGACCGGCGCGGCCTTCCACTGCGAACGACGGGCGTGCGTGTTGGCACGGGACTGCTTGCGCTTGGGAACGGCCATGGTGGTTCTCTTTCGGTTGGTCGGTGGTCAGGGGCGAGGAGCGTCAGGCCGTGCGGCCGTCGCCCTCGGGGCTCTGGGTGGGGGTGCTGCCGTCGGTGTCGTCGCCGGCACCCTGGAATCCGCTCAGTGCGGCCCAACGGGGGTCCAGGACCTCGTGCACCGGGTGCTCGTCGAGGTCAGCCAGCCGCTCACCCGTGACGGGGTCGAGGCCGGGGCAGTCCGGTCGGCAGACCGGCTGGAACGGCAGCGACAGCACCACCGCATCTCGAACGACCGGTTCGCAGTCCACGTGGTCATCGCGAACGAAGAAGTCGAAATCCTCCGAGACATCGTACGCGAAGAGCTCGGCGAAATCGACCTCGACCGGTTCGCTGATGTCGATGAGGCACCGCGAGCACTCGCCGGTCGCCTCGGCCGACGCGTGACCGGACACCAGGACGCCCTCGTGGAGGCCCTCGAGCTTGACGTCGAGCTGCATCGTGGCGCCCTCGCGCACGGCGATCAGGCCGGCTCCCATCGCGTCCGGCACCGCGACGTCGAGCGAGTGCTCGCGCATCTCGCCCGGACGGTGCGCGAGGTCGCGCACGCGCAGGGCGTAGGGGCTGTTCACGGGGGAAGACACGATCGACGAGTCTACCGCGATCTGCGGCGGACGTCGAGGACGCCCGGGTCGCGGCGTGTCAGCGTGCGAGGTGCTCCGCGAGCGCGTCCGCGACGACGACCGGCACGTACGGGGTCACGTCGCCCCCGAGCGTGGCGACCTGGCGGATGAGCGAGCTCGACACGTGCGCCCGCGAGGCCTCCGGGAGGAGGAACACCGTCTCGACGTCGGCCAGGTGCCGGTTCATGATCGCCATCGGCGTCTCGTACGCCACGTCCTCGCCGGACCGCACGCCCTTCACGAGCACGCCGGCACCGACCTGTCGGCAGTAGTCGACGAGGAGCCCGGAGGTCCACTCCCCGACCCGCACGGTGTCCGGCACGCCGACCTCGGCGAGCGACCGCTCGATGAGCCGCACGCGGTCGGCGGCGGCGAACATCGCCGGCGGCTTCTCCGGGTTGTGCACCACGAGTACGTGCACCTCGTCGAACAAGCGGGCGGCACGACCGATCACGTCGAGGTGCCCGAGGGTCACGGGGTCGAAGGAACCGGGGACGACCGCGATCTGTGCCATGCCGCCGACGATACCGGCGGCCCGTGTCAGTTCTTGCCGAGGAACGCGGCGTCGGACTCGTCCAGACGCCGGGCCAGGGCCTCGCGCAGCGCGGGGTGCCCCCGGAGCTCCGGGTCCGGCTCGAGGACCCGCTCGGCCTCGCCCCGGGCGTCGACGATGAGGTCGGCGTGCTCGACGACGCGCAGCAGGTTGAGGGACGACCGACCGCCGGACTGCCGCTCGCCGAGCACGTCGCCCTCGCGCCGGAGCTCGAGGTCGACCCGGGCGAGCTCGAAGCCGTCGTCGGACGCCGCGACCGCGTCGACGCGCTCGCGCGCGGTCGTCTCGGCCTCGGCCGTGGTGACGAGCAGGCAGACGCCGGCGTACTGCCCGCGGCCGATGCGGCCGCGGAGCTGGTGGAGCTGCGAGACGCCGAAGCGGTCGGCGTCGAGGACCGCCATCATCGACGCGTTCGGCACGTCGACACCGACCTCGATCACCGTCGTCGCCACGAGCACGTCGACGTCGCCGGCCGCGAAGGACGTCATCACGCGGTCCTTCTCGTCCGCGGTCATGCGCCCGTGCAGCACCTCGATCCGCCGGCCCTGCAGGACCGGCATCGTGCGCATCCGCTCGGCCGTCGCGAGTACCGTCGCCGGGGCGCGCTTCGGGGTGTCGTCCTCGGCGGGCTCGGGGCCGCCGTCGTCCTCGGCGTGCGCGTCGTCGATGGCCGGGCAGACGACGAAGGCCTGGCGCCCGGCGGCGAGCTCCTCGGCCATCCGCGTCCAGATCCGCCCCTCCCACCCGGGGTGCTCGGCGAGGCCCACCGCGAAGGTCTCGATGCCCGCGCGTCCGGACGGCAGCCCGGTGATGGTGGAGACGTCGAGGTCGCCGAACACCGTCATCGCCACGGTGCGCGGGATCGGCGTCGCCGTCAGGACGAGCACGTGCGGCGGCGTCGCGCCCTTCGTCCGCAGGGCCTCCCGCTGCTCCACGCCGAAACGGTGCTGCTCGTCGACGACCACGAGTCCGAGCTCGGCGAAGTCGACCCGGTCGCCCAGGAGCGCGTGCGTCCCGACGACGAGCCGGGAGCTGCCGGAGGCGGCCGCGAGCAGGGCACGACGCCGCTCGTCGGTCGACTGCGAGCCGGTGAGGATGACCGGCCGGAGCTCCGCGGCGAGGTCCGGACCGAGGAACTTCACGATCGAGCGGAGGTGCTGCGCCGCCAGGACCTCGGTCGGCGCGATCAGGGCCGACTGGCCGCCGGACTCCGCCACGGTGAGCATCGCGCGGATCGCCACGAGGGTCTTGCCCGAGCCGACCTCGCCCTGGACGAGCCGGTGCATGGGCCACTCGCCCGCCAGGTCGTGCGCGATCTCGGCGCCCACCGCCTGCTGGTCGTCGGTCAGGGTGAACGGCAGCGAGGCGTCGAAGCGCTCGAGGATGCCGCCGCTCGACGCCGTCCGCGGGGTCGCCGCCGTCGCGCGGGCCGCGATCCGCCGCTGCACGAGCGCCGTCTGCAGCACGAACGCCTCGCGGTAGCGCAGGGCGTCCTGCGCCCGCTTGAAGTCGGCGACCTTCTCCGGCCGGTGCAGGAGCTCGAGGGCGCGACGGAACGGCACCAGGCCGAGGCGCGTGCGCGCGGGTGCCGGGACGGGGTCCGGCAGGTCGGGCAGGGTGTCGAGGAGGACCGCCATCGCCTTCGCGATCTGCCACGAGGTGAGCGAGGCCGTCGCCGGGTAGATCGGGATCGGCTGGCGGGACCAGCGGATCGCCTCCTCGTCCTCGGGGTCGGCGGTGGCGCGCGGGTCGTCGGCGTCGAACAGCTCGTAGTCGGGGTGGGCGAGCTGGCGGGCGCCGCGGTAGTCGCCCACCTTGCCGGCGAAGATGCCGCGGGCGCCGGGCACGAGGTCCTTCGTGCGCCAGCCCTGGTTGAAGAACGTCAGGGTGAGCAGGCCCTTCCCGTCGCCGATCTTCGCCTCGAGGATCGAGCCGCGGCGGGCGCGCATCGTGCGCTCGCGGACGTCGATGACCTCGGCGACGATCGTCACGGACTCCCCGATCGCGAGCGAGTCGAGGGCCGTCAGCGCCCCGCGCTCCGCGTACCGGCGCGGGGCGTGCTCGAGGAACTCGCCGACCGTGCGGTACCCGAACGCCTTCTCGATCGCCTTGGCCGTCCGGCCGCCGAGCACGCCGCGCAGCCGCGCGTCGAGGGGTGCGGGCCCGAGGTCCGGAGGTCCGACGGCGTCAGCGGGTCCCGCGGGGTCGGCGGACTCCGTCGGTGCCGCGGCGTCGGAGGTGTCGGAGGTGACCACGCGACCACGGTACCGGGCGCGACCGACGCACCGGGTGCCTCCCGACCGCCCTGTGGACGGCACGCACGCCGCTACGGTGGCTGCATGACCCGCATCATCGCCGGCGCCGCCGGATCCACCGCGCTCCGCGTGCCGAAGTCCGGCACCCGGCCGACGAGCGACCGCGTCCGCGAGGCCCTGTTCTCGTCGCTCGAGGCGCGGGGGCTCGTCGACGACGCGGCGGTCGCCGACCTTTACGCGGGGACGGGCGCGCTCGGGCTCGAGGCGGCGTCGCGCGGTGCGGTCGAGGTCGTGCTCGTCGACCGCGCCGCACCGGCCGTCCAGGCCTGTCGTGCGAACGCGAAGGCGGTGCAGCAGCGGGTCCCGCGGGTCCGGATCGACGTGCAACCGCAGCCCGCGCTCGGGTACCTGCGCAGCACCGTGCGGACCTTCGACCTCGTCTTCGTCGACCCGCCCTACGACGTCGCCGAGGAGGAGATCGCCGACGTGCTCGAGGCACTCGTGCCACGGCTGACGGCGGGGGCCGTCGTCGTCGTCGAGCGCAGCAAGCGGTCGCCGGAGCCGACGTGGCCGACGGGGCTCGCCCCGTTCAGCAAGCGCAGCTACGGGGAGACGGTGGCCTGGGAGGCCGTCACACCGTCCTGAGACGGAGTTCGGCCGGCTGCGGGGCGCGCCTGGTGCGACACGACGCGCGTCGATCGACGCGTGGGACGTCGCGTCACGTGGTACCGCCGGCCGGGAGGCACGGCGCGACTCCGGCGGTCAGCCCGCGGCGCCGTCCCAGTCGGCGTAGGGGTCCCACCCGGTCGTCGGGACCGGCGCACCACCGCGCACCAGGTCCGCGGCGCCGCGGTCGACGACGACCCCGACCCGGCGGAAGCCCCCGGGCAGCGCGACGTCCGACGGGAAGGTCGCGAGCAGGCCGTGGTCCTCGCCCCCGTGGAGGGCGAGGTCGTCGAGCGGTCGGGTCGCGTCGAGCGGTCGGGTCGCGTCGAGCGGTCCGTCCGCGTCGAGTGCGAGCGTCACCCGGCTGGCTCGGGCGAGGCGCCCGGCGTCGATCGCCAGGCCGTCGGAGAGGTCGAGCATCGCGGTCGCCCCCGCGGCGGCCGCGGCCGGACCGTCGGCGATCGGCGGCACCGGACGGCGCTGCCGGGCGACGTCCGGGTCGGTGTCGGCTCCGCTCGCGACCGTCGCCGCCCGCGAGGGCTCGCCCTGCGGGTCGACGCCCTCCCGGAACAGCCGCGCGAGTCCACGCGCCGCCCGGCCCAGCTCGCCGGACACCGCGAGCACGTCGCCGACGCGGGCCCTCGACCGGAGCACGGGCGGCCGCCCACCGAGGTCGCCGAACGCCGTCACCGAGACCGTGAACGTGGCGGAGGTCGACAGGTCGCCGCCCACGACGCCGCAGCCGGGCGACAGGGCCGTCACCGCCTCGCGCACGCCGTCCGCGAAGGACTCGAGCACCGCGACGGGGGTGTCCTGCGGTGCGGCGAGGGCGATCACGAGCCCGGTCGGCACCGCCCCCATCGCGGCGACGTCGGACAGGTTCGTCGCGGCCGCCTTCCACCCGACGTCGGCGGGCGACGACCACGCCCAGCGGAAGTCCGGCCCGTGCACCATCATGTCCGTCGTCACGACGAAGCGGCCGTCCGGAGCGGCGACGACCGCGCAGTCGTCGCCGGGGCCGAGCAGGGGTGTACCGGCGGGCAGGCGCCGGACGATCCGGTCGAGGACCGCCAGCTCACCGGCCGTGCCGACCGTGTCCCCCGCGGTCGGTCCGGTCCAGGCGTCGTACGTCGCGTCCACGGGGCAACGGTAGCCTGGACGTCGATGGACACCGTGCGCCGCCCCCTCCGCTGGACCGCGATCGCGGGCGTCCTCGTCGCCCTCGCCGCCGGGCTGACGGGCTGCTCGAACGCCGTGTCGATGGCCCCGGCTCCGTCGGCCGACGCCGCCCAGTGCGCCGCCGTGCAGGTCCGGCTGCCGGCGGTCGTCGGGAACGACCAGGCGCTGCGGAACACCGACGCGCAGTCGACCGCAGCGTGGGGCGACCCGACCGCGGCGCTGTACCACTGCGGCGTCGCGGTGCCGACGGTGTCCGACCTGCCGTGCTTCAGCAAGGGCGGGGTCGACTGGATCCGCGACGACCGCGGGGCGCAGGTCGTCTACACGACCTTCGGCCGCTCCCCCGCGGTGCAGGTCGTCATCGACACCACGAGGACGACGGACCAGGTCGTCCAGGACCTGTCGGACGTCGTGTCGCTGCTGCCGAAGGACGGGCACGCCTGCCTCGACCCCTCGGACGTGCAGGGCTGAGACGTGCAGGGCTGACGCGTGCAGAGGTGCCGCGTGCAGGGCTGCCGCGCCCGCGACGTCAGCGGACGGCGGTGCGGCCCAGCTCGATGAGCTCCGTGACGAGCTCGCCGTAGGACACCCCGGACGCCGCCCAGCAGCGCGGGTACATCGACAGGGGCGTGAAGCCCGGCATGGTGTTGACCTCGTTGACGACGAACCCGTCCTCGGTGAGGAAGCAGTCGACGCGTGCGAGTCCGGCGCCGCCGATGGCGTCGAACGCGCGGGCGCCGATGGCCCGGATCGCCGCGGTCTCGTCGTCGGTCAGCGGCGCGGGGCACAGCAGCGCCTCGTCCCCGCCGAGGTACTTCGAGGCGAAGTCGTAGAAGCCGTCCTCGGCGACGACGATCTCGCCCGGCAGGCTCGTGCGCGGCACACCGTCGCGGCCCTCGAGCACGGCGACCTCGACCTCGCGCCCGACGACCCGCGGTTCGACGATCACCTTGGCGTCGTGCTCGAACGCCAGGTCCATCGCCGCCGCGAGCTGCGCGGGCTCGTCGACGCGCGAGACGCCCATGCTGGAGCCGGCTCGGGCGGGCTTCACGAACAGCGGCCAGCCGTGCGCCGCGACCGTGTCGGCGACCCCGTCCGGGTCGGCCGTCCACTCGCGCCGCAGGACCGTCGTCCACGGGGCCACCCGGAGCCCGGCGTGCTCGAGCACCGCCTTCGCGGTGTGCTTGTCCATCGCCAGGGCGCTCGCGAGCACGCCGTCGCCGACGTACGGCAGCCCGGCGACCTCGAGGAGCCCCTGGACCGTGCCGTCCTCGCCGAACGGGCCGTGCAGGATCGGGAACACCACGTCCACCGCGATCGTGGCGACCGTGCCGTCCGGGTGGGAGACGACGAGCTCGTTCGTCGCCGGCGACGTCGGGAACGCCACGCGCGTGCCGTTGTCCGGCACGGTGGGCAGCGCGCCGTCACGGAGCGCCCACTGGGCCGGGTCGTCGGACTGCAGCGTGAACGCGCCGTCCTTCGTGATCCCGACCGGCACGACCGTGTACGCCGAGCGGTCGACGACGTCCATGATCCCGCCGGCGGTGACGCAGCTGATCTCGTGCTCGCTGGACCGGCCGCCGAAGAGCACGGCGACGGTCGTGGGCGCGGGGGCGATCGTGGGCATGGGGGTCCCCTTGCTGGTCGGGCCCGGACCGGTCACTCGCCCTGGGGCTCGTCGGTCTCGGTGAGGTGCGGCGCGATGTTGCGCGGATCGAGCCTACCGGCGAGGACCTCGGCCACCTGGCCGACGATGGGCATGTCGACGCCGTTCGCCGCCGCGAGCTCGAGGATCGGGGCGACCGATGCCAGGCCCTCGGCGGTCTGGTCCATCTGCCGCACGACCTCGTCGAACCGGTACCCCTGGCCGAGCAGGCGGCCGGCCGTGTTGTTCCGCGACAGCGGCGACTGGCACGTGGCGATGAGGTCGCCGAGGCCCGCGAGCCCGGACAGCGTCGAGGGCTGCGCACCGAGCGACACGGCGAAGTCGGTCATCTCGGCGAGGCCCCGGGTGATGATCGAGGCCTTCGTGTTCTCGCCGTAGCCGACGCCGTCGACGATGCCGATCGCGACGGCGATCAGGTTCTTGAGCACCCCGCCGAACTCGGTGCCGATGACGTCCGTGTTGGTGAACGAGCGGAAGTACGGGTTCGTGGCGACCGCGGCCACCGCGGTGGCGGTGTCGATCGACGTGGACGAGACCACGGCGGCGGTCGGCTGCCGCCGCGCGATCTCGAGCGCCAGGTTCGGGCCGCTCGCGACGGCGATGCGGTCGCGGTCGATCCCGAGCCCCTCGTGGAGCACCTCGCTCATCCGGAGGCCCGTGGCCTTCTCGACGCCCTTCATCAGGCTGACGACCGGCACGTCGTCGCCGAGCAGCGGCGCGATCGCGTCGAGGTTCGACCGCAGCGACTGCGACGGCACGGACACGTAGACCTGCTGCGCGTCGGCGAGGACCTGCTCGAGGGAGGTCGACGCGGTGAGCGTGCGTGGGAGGTTGATGCCGGGCAGGTACCCGGAGTTGCGCTTCGTCTCGGTGATCTCGCGGGCGACCTCGGGACGCCGGGCCCAGAGCACCGTCGTCGCCCCGCCCTCGGCGAGCACCTTCGCGAAGGTGGTCCCCCAGCTGCCGGCACCGATCACGGCGACCCGCGGCTTGTCGGTGGACTGCATCACCACGCGGATGGCGGCGGTGTCGACCGCACCGCGCGCGGCGACGGCGGGGTCCGGGTGGTCCTCGTGCGGGCGGAGGCCCGGGCGGTGGTCACTCAAACTTGCCGGTCTCCTTCTGGTTGTTCGCCGCCGGGTCCCAGCGCTTCGCGGGCGCCTGCTCGCCGCGGAGCTCCTCGAGCAGCTCGGTGATGCGCTGCATGACGACCTCGGTGGCCTCGACGAGCGTCTTCTGGTCGAGCGGACGACCGCGGTACGCCGACAGGTCGACCGGGTCGCCGACGATCACGTCGACGCGCGACGGCGGGAAGAGCCGGAGCTTCTTGGCGTACCGCGGCATGATCCGCTGCGTGCCCCAGTGGGCCATCGGGATGATCGGCACGTCGTTCTCGAGCGCGATCCGCACCGCGCCGGTCTTGCCGCGCATCGGCCACAGGTCGGGGTCGCGGGTGAGCGTGCCCTCGGGGTAGACGATGATCGCCCCGCCCTGCTCGATGACGGACCTCCCGCCGCCGAGCGGGTCGTTCAGGCGCGTGCGGCCGGAGCGCTCGACCGGGATCTGCCCCATGCCGGACATGAGCTTGCCGACCACCGGCACCCGGAAGATCGACGCCTTCGCGAGGAACCGCGGCGCGCGACGGGACAGCCACACGGCCGTGCCCACCACGAGCGGGTCGATGTTCGTGAAGTGGTTCGGGGCGAGCACGAAGGCGCCGTCCTCGGGCAGTCGCTTCGGCCCGTGCCAGTGGTACCGCGCCGAGAACCGGAAGATCGGGATGACCACGGACGCGGTGATGCGGAACGCCGTGTTCAGCTCACCGCGGCGCCACCGGCGCCCCGGGACCGGGAGGCCCGTGGTGACGTCCGTCGCGGACGTGCGCCGTGCCTCCAGGCCGTCCCCTGCTCCGTCTGCCGGACCGCGACCGGTCGCGTCAGCCGCCACCGGGCTAGCCCGCGAAGTCGAAGTCGGCGCCGAGCTTCCGCAGCTTCGGGATGAAGTGCTCGTACCCGCGGCTGATGATGCCGACGTTCGTGATGTGCGACTCGCCCTCGGCGGTCAGGGCCGCGATGAGGTGGCTGAAGCCGCCGCGCAGGTCGGGGACGCGCACGTTCGCGGCGTGCAGCGTCGTCGGGCCGGTGATGACGGCGGCCTGCTCGAAGGGGCGACGGGCGACCCGGCGGTCGTGCCCGGGCAGGCCCTCCTTGTGCACGACGATGTCGGCACCCATCTCGTTCAGCGCGTCGGTGAAGCCGAAGCGGTTCTCGTAGACGGTCTCGTGCACGACGCTCGTGCCCTCGGCCTGGGTCAGCGCGACGACGAGCGGCTGCTGCCAGTCCGTCATGAAGCCGGGGTGGACGTCGGTCTCGACGACGACCGGGCGCAGGACCTCGCGCTCGCGGTAGAAGCGGATGCCGTCCTCCTGGATGTCGAACCCACCGCCGACCTTGCGGAAGACGTTGAGGAACGTCATGAGGTCCTGCTGGTCGGCGCCCTCGACGAAGATGTCGCCGTTCGTGGCGAGCGCGGCGGAGGCCCAGCTCGCCGCCTCGTTGCGGTCGTTGATCGCGCGGTGGGTGTACCCGCGGAGCGACTCGACGCCCTCGATGAAGATCGTGCGGCTCGGCTCGACCGTGACGATCGCGCCCATCTTCTGCAGGATCGCGATGAGGTCCATGATCTCGGGCTCGATCGCGGCGTTGCGGAGCTCGGTGACGCCCTCGGCGAGGACCGACGACAGCAGGACCTGCTCGGTCGCGCCGACGCTCGGGTACGGCAGCTCGATCTTCGCGCCCTTGAGGCCGTCCGGGGCCGTCAGGTGGATGCCGTTGACCTGCTTGTCGACGACGGCACCCATCGCGCGGAGCGCGTCGAGGTGGAAGTCGATCGGGCGGTCGCCGATGCGGCAGCCGCCGAGGTCGGGGATGAACGCCTCGCCGAGCTTGTGCAGCAGCGGGCCGCAGAACAGGATCGGGATGCGGCTCGAACCGGCGTGGGCGTCGATCTCGGCGAAGTGCGCCGACTCGACGTTCGACGGGTCGAGGATGAGCTCGCCTCGTGCAGGGTCGGTGATGCGCACACCGTGCACCTCGAGCAGGCCGCGGACGACCTTGACGTCGGAGATGTCCGGCACGTCCTTGAGGATCGACGGGGTGTCACCGAGCAGCGACGCGACCATGGCCTTGGTCGCGAGGTTCTTCGCGCCGCGGACCTCGATGCGTCCCACGAGCGGCTTGCCGCCCCGGATGACGATCTCGTCCGACTTCAGGCCCACGCGGGCCCCTGCTGCTGCTGCGTCCTGTACGAGGGAGTTCACTACTTCACCGGCAATGTCTTCGGCCGCCATCGGGAGCGGCGGGATTCGAACTCCGTGATCGAGGTCTCGTCACGGAGGGTGAGCCCGATGTCGTCGAGCCCTTCCATCAACCGCCAACGAGTGTAGGCGTCGATCTCGAAGGGCACGTCCACCGCGCCGAGCGACACGCGCTGCGTGACCAGGTCGACGGTCGCCTCGATGCCCGGGTTCGCCGCGATCTCGGCCCACAGCCGCTCGACTTCCGGTTCGGTCACGATCGCCGTGACCAGGCCCTGCTTGCCCGCGTTGCCCTTGAAGATGTCCGCGAAACGGGGTGAGACCACGACCTGGAAGCCGAAGTCACGGAGCGCCCAGACCGCGTGCTCGCGGCTCGACCCGGTGCCGAAGTCCGGTCCGGCGACGAGCACGCGGGCACCCTGGTAGCGCTCCTGGTTGAGCACGAACTCCGGGTCCTGGCGCCAGCCGGCGAACAGCGCGTCCTCGAAGCCGGTCTTCGTCACGCGCTTGAGGTAGACCGCCGGGATGATCTGGTCGGTGTCGACGTTCGAGCGCTGCAGGGGCGCGGCGATCCCGGTGACGGTGGTGGTCTTGTCCATCAGACGGCTCCTTCGAGGACGGTGTTCGACTCGGCGTGCTCCAGGTCCCACGGGCTCGAGAGCGTGCCCCGGACGGCGGTGGCGGCGGCGACGAGCGGGGACACGAGGTGCGTCCGCCCGCCCTTGCCCTGCCGGCCCTCGAAGTTGCGGTTCGACGTGCTCGCGCAGCGCTCCCCCGGCGCGAGCTGGTCGGGGTTCATGCCGAGGCACATCGAGCAGCCCGCGAAGCGCCACTCCGCCCCGAAGTCGGTGAAGACCTTGTCGAGCCCCTCGGCCTCGGCCTCGAGCCGCACCCGGGCGGACCCCGGCACGACCATCACGCGCACGCCCGGTGCCTTCTCGCGGCCCCGGATGACCGATGCGAAGGCGCGGAGGTCCTCGATGCGCGAGTTCGTGCACGAGCCCATGAACACCGCGTCGACCGCGATGTCCTTCATCGGCGTGCCCGCCTGCAGGTCCATGTACTCGAGCGCCCGCTGCGCCGCGGCCCGGTCGTTCGGGTCGTCGTAGCCCGCGGGGTCCGGGACGCTCTCGGACAGGGACACGCCCTGGCCCGGGTTCGTGCCCCAGGTGACGAAGGGCTCGAGCGCGTCGGCGTCGATGAACACCTCGGCGTCGAAGACGGCGTCGTCGTCGGTGGCGAGGGTGTCCCAGTACGCGACGGCGTCGTCCCAGTCCTGCCCCGTCGGTGCGTGGTCGCGGCCCTGGACGTAGTCGTAGGTCGTCTGGTCGGGCGCGACCATGCCGGCGCGCGCCCCGGCCTCGATCGACATGTTGCAGATCGTCATGCGGCCCTCCATCGAGAGCGCACGGATGGCCGACCCGCGGTACTCGAGCACGTAGCCCTGGCCGCCGCCGGTGCCGATCTCCGCGATCACGGCGAGGATGATGTCCTTCGCCGTGACGCCGGGGCGCAGCGTGCCCTCGACCGTGATCGCCATCGTCTTGAAGGGCTTCAGCGGCAGGGTCTGCGTGGCGAGGACGTGCTCGACCTCGGACGTGCCGATGCCGAACGCCATCGCACCGAACGCGCCGTGGGTGGAGGTGTGCGAGTCGCCGCACACCACCGTGATGCCGGGCATCGTCAGGCCGAGCTGCGGCCCGACCACGTGCACGATCCCCTGCTCCTCGTCGCCCAGCGAGTGCAGGCGCACGCCGAACTCCGCGCAGTTGCGGCGCAGGGTCTCGATCTGGGTGCGGCTCGTCGGGTCGGCGATCGGCCGGTCGATCGCGAGCGTCGGGGTGTTGTGGTCCTCGGTCGCGATCGTCAGGTCGAGGCGGCGCACGGGACGGCCGGCCTGGCGCAGGCCGTCGAACGCCTGCGGGCTCGTGACCTCGTGCACGAGGTGGAGGTCGATGTAGAGGAGGTCCGGGTTCCCGTCCTCGCCCTTGACCACGACGTGGTCGTCCCACACCTTCTCGGCGAGCGTCTTTCCCATCGGCCCGGCCCTTCCTCGTTGACGTCGGCACGCCGCGGGTGCGTCGTGGTCCGGCGAGTCTAGCAGGATGGTATACCAACGCGCGTCGGGCGGTCGGACGCCCCCGGGAGCCGGACGGGAGGCGCGGCGCACGGCCGCCACGCGCCTCCCGTCCGGCCGTGACCTCGCCCGGTGCACCGGGTCCGCGTCGACGACACCCGTCGCGGTGGGAGGATGGGAGCGACATGACGACACCTGCGCACTCGACCCGGACCACCAACCTCGAGGGCGCAGCCCGCGCCGCGATCGCCGGCGGCGTCCCGCTCGCGCTGCTCGTCGCACTCGGGATGCCCGGGTACGCGGCCTTCGCGATGTTCGCCGGGTTCACCGCGATCTTCGGCGCGACCGAGCCGTACCGGCAGCGGATGGTGACCACGGGGATCGCGGCCGCGCTCCAGGGCGCGTGCATGGCGGCGGGGCTCGCGGTGTCGCTGTCCGGTGCGCCGCTGTGGCTGCAGGGCACCGGGCTCGTGGTGGTCCTCGTCGTCGCGGTCTGCACGCTCAGCGCGCTGCAGACCATCCCCGCGCAGCCGATCTTCCCCGTGTTCGCGTTCTGCGTGTCGGCGCTCGTGCCCGTCCGTCCCGCCGACCTGCCGCTCGTCGCGACGATCATCGTCGCCTCGCTCGCCTGGGCCTGGCTCGTCGCGATGTCCGGCGGGCTGATCCGGCTCGTGCTGCACCCGCGGGCTCCCCATGTCTTCCGTCCGATCGCCCAGCGCAAGCACCGGTCGCTCGCCGTCCTCCGCACGGCCGCCGTGTGGGAGACCGTCGGGCTCAACGTCGTCGGCGCCCTCGTCGCCGGTGCGGTCGCCGAGACCGTCCCCGGACTCGGGCACCCGTACTGGGCCGTCATCGCGGTCGTGTCGACGCTGCCCGCGATCCGGCAGCGCCACACCGTCGTCCGCGCGGTGCAGCGCTTCGTCGGCACCATCGGCGGCACGGTCGTCGCGGTGGGGATCCTGCTGCTCGAGCCCTCGGCGTGGTGGATCGTCGTCATCGCGGTGGTCGGGCAGTTCTTCGCGGAGATCTTCGTCGCGCGGCACTACGCCGTGACGCTGCTGTTCCTCACGCCGCTCGCGCTCGCCGTGTCGTGGCTGAGCCTGCCGGAGGCGCCGGAGCTCCTCGCGCTCGACCGGATCGCGCAGACGACGCTCGGGGCCGTGGTGAGCGTCGGGCTGCTCGTGCTGGGGCGGGCCATCGAGCGTCGGCGGGGTCGCGCGCTCGGCGCGACGAGCGCGATCCGGACGGTCTGACCCGCGGCACGTCGGGCTCGCGGAACGCAACGTCGGCGGTTCCTCGCAGCGTGATGTCGCTGCGGGGAGTCGCCCACGTTGCGTCGTGCGGAGGCGTCAGGCGCCGGGCGTGACGTTCCAGGAGTCGATGACGGGGCGCCCGTGCTCGTACCCGAGCGAGCTGACCGTCGCGGTCCCGAGCTTCAGCACGGCACCGTCCTGCGGCGCGAGCCGGATCCAGGCGGCGCCGAGCGCGCGGAGGACGTGACCGTGCGCGACGACGATCGCGTCGTCGCCCTCGGCGAGCACCGGCCGCACGCGGTTCAGCACGCGCTCGACGCGGACGCGGACCTCGGCCGCGTTCTCACCGGGGGTGTCCCCCGCGGGCACGCCGTCGGTCCAGAGGTCCCACGGCCCGTGCCGCTTGACCTTGATCTGCGGGGTGGTCAGGCCCTCGTACGCGCCGTAGTCCCACTCGTACAGGTCCTCGTCGAGCTCCGGGTCGACGCCGACGAGCTCGGCGGTGTCGCGGGCACGCTGGAGCGGGCTGGACAGCGCGAGCGCGAACGTCCGGTCGGCGAGGTACCGGCCGGCGCGCTCCGCCTGCTCGATGCCGTGCTCGGTGAGCGGGATGTCGGTGCGGCCGGTGTGCTGACCGCTCTTCGACCACTCCGTCTCTCCGTGGCGGACGAGGACGAGTTCGCCGGGGCGTTCCGAGGTCATGTGTTCCTTCCGGTGTACAGGCCGAGCGCGGCTGCGCCGACCGAGACGACGAGCATCCCGAGGCCGTTCAGCACGGCGGGTCCGGGCCTGGCGGACCGGAACAGCTGGACGGTCTCGACACTCGCCGTCGAGAACGTCGTGTACCCGCCCATCATGCCCGTCCCGAGCACGGCGACCGTCGAGGGATCGAGTGCACCGGTCTCCCCGAGCCCGGTGACGAAGCCGAGGACGAGCGACCCGGTCACGTTGATGACCAACGTGCCGAGGGGGAACCGGCTCACCCGTGCCTTGACGATGCCGTCGAGCCAGAGGCGGAGCGCGGCACCCACACCGCCGCCGACGGAGACCAGGAGGAGTTCGAGCGGACTCACCGGCCCTGCCCCGCTCCGGAGCGGCGGGCGCGCCGTGTGCCGGCGATCCACGCTCCCGCCGCCGCGGCGACGAGACCGAGCACGACCGAGAGCAGTGCGTACCCGGCACCGGCACCCCAGCGGCCCGCGTCGAGCAGCCGGGCGGTGTCGTCGGCGAGCGTCGAGTACGTCGTGAAGCCGCCGAGCACCCCGGTGCCGACGAACAGCCGGACGCTCCGGCGACGCCCCTCGTCCGGACCGCGCTGCGCGAGCGACTCGAGCAGCAGTCCCAGGCAGAAGGCGCCGACGACGTTGATCGCGAGGATCGTCCAGCTGATGCCGTCGCCCGCGGGCAGCGCGGCGGCGAGCGCGGCTCGGACGCCGGTGCCGATCGCGCCGCCGACGGCGACCAGCCCGAGGGACCGCCAGCGCAGGTGCGGCGGTCGTGTTCCCGTCCCGAGCGCCACCGCGGTCAGTCCACCACCGCGGCGACACCCTCGACCTCGACGAGCTGGTCGTCGTAGCCGAGGACGGTGACGCCCATCAGCGTGCTCGGGACGTCGTGGTCGCCCATCGCGGCGCGGACGACCCGCCACGCGGCGACGAGGTCCGCCTGGTCGGACGAGGCGACGAGGACCCGCGTGTGCAGGAGGTCGGCGAGCCCGGCGCCGGCGGCGACGAGCGCCGTCTCGAGGTTGGCCATGCACTGCGCCGCCTGCCCGCGGGGATCGCCGACGGCGACGGTCCGGCCGTCCTCGTCGAGCGGGCAGGCGCCGGCGAGGAAGACCGGTCGTGCTCCGGCCGGAGCCGTCGCGGCGTACGCGTACTCCGCGACGCTGCTGAGGCGGTCGGTCCGGATGAGCTGCACGGCGCTGGTCACCCGGCCAGCCTGGCACAACCGGGGCCGCGAGCAGTCGCAGGGACGGCTCGCGACCCCGGTTCGTGTCCGGACCCTCAGCGAGCGACGGGGTTCGGCATCCGCCCGGCCCGGATGAGGGACTCCGTCTGGGCGGACAGGTCCACCATCTGCAGGGTGTTCCGCAGCTGCAAGCGGTTCAGGCACGAGTGCTCGAAGTCCGGCACGCGCAGGTCGAGCGGCCGGGCGCGACCGACCGACGCCGCGTCCACGCACGATCCCACGAGCCGCCAGAACACCGCACCCGGCAGCACCCCGTCCTCGTCGAGGATCGCCGCCAGGTGCCGCAGCACCCCGTCGAACACGTCCGTGAACACGCCGAGCGCCGCCTCGTCGTCGTCCACGGGGTGGACGATCCGCTCGATCCCGGCGGGGACCGCGACGTCGCCGACGACGACCACCTCCTCACCGATGTCCTTCATGAACACCCGGGACACCACACCGTCGCGGAGGACGAGCACGAGGTTCTCGCCGTGCGGCATGAACAGCAGCTGGTGCTCGGTCAGGCAGTGCACGACCGGACGGAGGTACGCGTCGAGGTACCGTCCCACCCACGTGGCAGCGTCGAGACCGGACCGCTGCACGAGCGCGTCGGCGACCGACCGGCCACGGGCGTCCCGGTGCAGCAGGGCCGCCATCGTGACCGGACGCTCCCCCGGTGCCAGCCGCGGGACGGGGCTCTCGCGCCAGAGCGCCGCGAGCATCTTCCGCTGCGGCGCGCCCCGCTGCGCCGACCCCGACCTGATCCGGTGGTAGGCGTCCCCGGTGTACCCGACCGCGGCGTGCTCCCGGAGCACCCCGAAGCCGGCGTCGGCGAGCACCGGGTCGGCCGCGACCAGGCCGGCGACCCAGTCGTTCACCGCCGGCGTCGTGCGCATGTACCCGGGCGACATACCGCGCAGGAACCCCATGTTCTGCACGGCGAGCGCCGTCTTCACGTACGAGCGGCCCGGGGACGAGCGGTTGAGAGCCGTCCGGATCGACTGCTGGGGCTGGTGGTCGTCCGGCCCCTCGCCGAGGTCGACGAGGTCCTGCCGTCCGAGGTCCGGCGCGAAGGTGACGGCGATCCGGTGCTGCCACTGCCACGGGTGCACCGGGAACCACGTGTACGCGTCCGGGTCGAGCCCCCGGCGTTCGAGCGTGTCCCGGAACCGGTCGACCGTGGCGCCGTCGAGCTCGGCTGCCCAGTGCTGCTGCTCGGTGCGGTCCGCGGCGAGCGCCAGGTGCGTGTGCTCCCGTCGTGCGGCGAGCCACCGGTACCGGAACCGACCGCCCGACTCCGGTGCGTACGCCCGGTACTCGTCGAGGCCGAAGCCGATCCGGCCGTTCGCGGCGACGAACGCCGGGTGCCCCTCGGTCATCGCCGCCTCGGCGTCCTGGAACCCCGCGACGACGTCGCCGTCGGACCGTCCGTGAGCGAGTTGCGCCGCGGACGGTCCCCCGCGGCGGTGCTTCGCTGCGGCGGACGCCAGGGTCGAGGCGATCTCCTCCAGGTAGGTGCCGAGCAGGTCGTCGGGGATCCCGAGCTCGCGCTGCAGCCCGAGGACCAGCTGCTGCGCGTCGAGCGGCACCGGACCGCACGTCCCTCGGCGGCTGCGGGTCAGGGACGCCTCGTCGACCACCCAGTGCTCGAGGGCGTGCACCCGGGCGCGGAACCGGTAGGTCGAGTCCCCCGCGTCGAGCGCCCACGCGTCCCCGTCCGCGCGCGGTGCGACGAGCCGCTCGTGCGTGAACTCGGCGATCGCCTTCGCGACGAGGTGCCGCTGGGCCGGCTCCAGGTGCTCGGGCCGCAGGTGTGCTGCGGGCCCGTCGTCGTCGGGTACCCCGATCCGCTCGGTGTCGAGCACCGAGAGCAGCGCTCGCTTCCCGTCGACGTCGACCTCGCGGAGCGCTCGGAACCCGACCTCGGCGTTCTTCCGCTGCACCGCCGTGTTGCGGACGTCCGGTTCGACGACCACCCGTCGTGCACCGAGGGCGTCGCGGCAGTGCTCCACCACGGCCCGCACCACGGCGCTCGTCAACCCGTGCACCCGGCCGTCCGCGGGCGGTGGGGCGACGAGCAGGTGCATCCCGACGTCGCCGGGCTCCGCGTCCCACACGTCGGTGAGGAGCACGACGCCCGGGTCGTAGGTCTCCGCGTACGCGATCGGCTCGCCGCCCCACCGGAGCAGCCACCCCGCCTGCGCCGGGTCCTCCTGCACGTCCCGCAGGTACGTGCGGACGGCGTCGACGTCGTGGTCGGTCATCGCCCACCACGAGGACGCCGGGTGCCCGAGCCACCGCTGCACGAGCGCGGCGTCGCGGTCCGGGTCGACGGGGTGGACGGACGGGAGGCCCGTCGTCGCGTCCGCCGGCACGGCGACCGTCACCGGGGCGCTCACGCCGTCATCCCGGCCGTCGCGTCCCGGCGGTCCACCGCAGGGTCGTCGGCGCTCGCCGCGCTGCGGACGCTCGCCGCGCCGTCGGCGCTCGCCGCGGGGTCGGGGACCGGCCGCCCGCCGGGCAGGCCGAACTCCTGGAAGGCGATCCGTTCCTCCAGGCCGTGCACGGCGCGACCCGTGACGGACCGGATGATCGACGCGTTCCGCCACGCGCCCATGCCGAGGTCCGGGGCGGTCAGGCCGTGCGTGTGCTCCTCGGCGTTCTGCACCCAGATGCGACCACCCAGGGTGTCGATGTGCAGGTCGCGGGCGACCGCGAACCGTCCCCGGTCGTCACGGGCGACCAGGTGCTCGACGGGCGCGAGGAAGTCGGGCGTGCGCGGCCGGTACCCGGTCGCGAGGACGAGCCGGGCGACCTCGTGCTCCACCTCGGTGCCGAGCTGCCCGTGCCGGAGCGTCAGGCGGAACCGATCGCGGTCCGGCACCCAGTCGGCGGCGACGACGCTCGTGTCGGTGCGGAGCGTCGTGGGCACCGGCCCCCGGACGCTGATCCGGTAGAGCGTGTCGTACACCTCGTCGACCAGGTCGGCGCTGATCCCCTTGTACAGGCCGCGTTGCTCGCGGCCGAGCCGGTCACGCACCTCGCGGGGCAGGGCGTGGAAGTGGTCGGTGTACTCGGGGCTCGTCATCTCGAGCGTGAGCTTGGTGTCCTCCATCGGGAAGAACCGGGGCGAGCGGGTGATCCAGTCGAGGCGGTAGCCGCCGTCGCGGATGCCCTCGAGCAGGTCACGGTAGACCTCCGCCGCGGACTGCCCGCTGCCGACGACCGCGATCGAGTCGGCGCTGCGGAGGTCGTCCCGGGCGGGCAGGTACCCGGCGGAGTGCACCACCGGCCCGTCGAGGTCGCGGAGGGCGTCGGGGACCGCGGGCTCGGTGCCGATGCCGAGCACGACGTGCCTGGTGAGGTACCGCTCCGGTCCGTCGGCGGTCTCGGCGTGCACGGTGAAGAGGTCCGCGTCCGGGTCGTGCTCGACGGCCACCACGCGGCGACCCCACCGCAGGGTGTCGAGCCGCTCGGCCGCCCACCGGCAGTACGCGTCGTACTCGACGCGCAGGGGGTGGAAGTCCTCGCGGATGAAGAACGGGTAGAGCCGTCCGGTCTCCTTGAGCCACGCGAGGAACGAGTACGGCGAGGTCGGGTCGGCCATCGTGACGAGGTCGGCGAGGAAGGGGACCTGGATGGTGGCGTCGTCGAGCATCATGCCGTGGTGCCAGGCGAAGCCGTCGGCCCGGTCGAGGAACACGGCGTCGACGTCGGCGACCGGGTCGGTCAGGCAGGCGAGGCCGAGGTTGAACGGGCCGATGCCGATGCCGACCAGGTCGTGGACGGTGGTGCTCGTGCTCGTGCTCGTGCTGGTCGTCATCGGTCCGCTCCCGTCGTCGGAGCGCCGAGGGCGCCGGCGTGGGCGCGGCCGCGGACCCGCTCATCGTGCAGCCGCGCGGCGGTCGCGACCACGTGGTCCAGCGACGCGACGACCTGGTCGACGGTGGTCTCGGGGTTCAACAGCGTGAGCTTGCTGGTCGGCCGACCGTCGACGACCGTCTTCGCGACGAGCACCCGCCCCTCCGCGAGGAGTGTCGCGCGCAGCGGTCCCACGAGGGCGTCCGCGTCGACGTCGGACACGCCGTCCGGCTGCCAGCGGAACAGCACCGTGCTGAGCTGGGTCGGCGCGACGAGCACCAGGTCCGGGTGCCGCCGGACGTGGTCGTGCACGCGCTCGGCGACGTCGAGCACCCGGTCGAAGGCCCGCCCGATCGCCGGACCGCCGCTCGCCCGGAGCGTCGTCCAGAGCTTCAGCGCGTCGAAGCGCCGCGTGGTCTGGAGCGACTTGTCGACCTGGTTCGGCTCGTCGGCGTCCTCGGGGTTGAGGTAGTCGGCGTGCCACGAGGCACGACGGAGGTCGGCCGGGTCACGGACGAGCAGGGCACTCGACGACACCGGCTGGAAGAACGACTTGTGGAAGTCCGCCGTGACGCTCCTGGCGCGCTCGATGCCGTCCAGCAGGTGCCGTCGGGTCGGGGACACGAGCAGTCCGCACCCGTAGGCGGCGTCCACGTGGAGCCAGACGTCCTCGAGGTCGCACACGTCGGCGATCGGCTCGAGCGGGTCGATGCAGCCGCGGTCGGTCGTCCCCGCGGTGGCGACGACGGCCATCGGCGTCAGCCCCGCACGTCGGGCATCGGCGATCGCGTGGGCGAGGTCGTCCGGACGCATCCGGCCGGCGGCGTCGGTGGCGACGTCGACGACCGCGCGTTCGGGGAGCCCGAGGACCATCGCCGACCGCCGGACGCTGAAGTGGCTGGACACGGTGGCGAACACGACGAGGTCGTCGAGCGCGGGACCGCGGCCGGCGGCCCGGGTCGCCGCCTGGCGTGCCAGGAGCAGGGCGTGCAGGTTCGACTGCGTGCCGCCGGAGGTGAAGACCCCGTCACCGGCGGTGAAGCCGATCGTGTCGGTGACCCACGAGACGACCCGGCGTTCGACCTCGGTGCCGATCCGCGACTGGTCCCAGGTGTCCACCGAGGTGTTGACGGCGGCGAGCACCGCCTCGGCGGCCACCGCGGGGACGGCGACGGGGCAGTTCAGGTGCGCCAGGTAGCCGGGGTCGTGGAACCAGACGGCCTCGGCCGTGACGAGGTCGTCGACCTCGTCGACCGCGGCCTCGGCAGAACCGAGCGGCCGGTCGAGGTCGACGGCGGCGACGCGGTCGCGGAGGACGGCCGCGGGGGTGTCGGTGGTCGGGGTCGTGACGGCCGCCAGGCGGGTCGCGGTCCGGTCGACGGCACCGCCGACGACCGTTCGGTACCGGTCGGCACGGTCGGACGTGAGGATCTCGAGCAGTGGTTGCGTGCTGTTCACGTTAGGTAAGCCTAACCTTACTCGGGGCAGACAGAACAGCACGGTGGGGGAAGAACGCTCGGTCGGCCCGGACTGTCCCCCGGGTCGCACACGACTACCGTTGGACCGTGCCCACCCCGCCGTCCCCCGCGACCGTCGCGGTGATCGGCGCCGGCCAGGCCGGCCTGTCGGCCGCGCACCACCTGGTCGCCCGCGGCTTCGCCCCCGTCGGGCTCGACACCGCTCCGACCGCTCCGACGGCTCCGACGGCTCCGAGCGTCGTCGTGCTCGACGCCGGGGACCGCCCCGGCGGCGCCTGGCAGCACCGCTGGGAGTCGCTCCGGATGCGCACGGTGAACGGCATCTTCGCGCTGCCCGGCATGCCGCTGCCGGAGACCGACCAGGAGGAGCCGAGCCGCTCCGCGGTCCCCCGCTACTTCGCGGCGTACGAGGAGCACGAGCGCCTGCCGGTCCACCGCCCCGTGCACGTCCGCGCCGTGCGGTCCCCGGCCGGGACCACCGACGGCCCGCTCACGATCGAGACCGACCGCGGCGACTGGCGGGTGTCCGCCGTGGTGAACGCGACCGGCACGTGGGACACACCGGTCGTCCCGGAGGTGCCCGGCGCGGAGCGCTTCCTCGGCGAGCAGCTGCACAGCCGCGAGTACGTCGCCGCCGAGCGGTTCCGGGGCCGCCGGGTCGCCGTCGTGGGCGGGGGCATCTCCGCTGTGCAGCTCCTCGAGGAGATCAGCCGCGTGACCGACACCGTCTGGTACACGCGCCGCGATCCGGTGTTCCTGCCCGGCGCGTTCGTGCACGAGCTCGACGGCGTCGACGTCGAGCGCCGGGTCGCCGCGGACGTCGCCGCGGGCCGTGTCCCGGGCAGCATCGTCTCGTACACGGGCTTGCTCTGGACCGACTACGCCGTCGCCGCCCGGGAGCGCGGCGTGCTCGAGCGTCGACCGATGTTCACCGGCATGACGCCCCACGGCGTGGTCGAGGCGGACGGGTCGTCCACCTCGGTCGACGTCGTGCTCTGGGCCACCGGTTTCCGGGCCGCGCTCGACCACCTCGACCCGCTCGGTCTGCGCGGACCGTCGGGCGGCATCGCGATGGTCGGGACCCGCGTGGCGTCCGACCCGCGCGTCCACCTGGTCGGGTACGGACCGTCGCAGTCGACGATCGGCGCGAACCGCGCCGGTCGGGCGGCCGCCCGCGAGATCGCGCGCCTGGTCGACGGACGCATGGCGCCGACGGACTGAGCGGGCACCGGACGGGAGGCGCGGTGCGGGCCGGTCCCGCGCCTCCCGTCCGTCGCGCCGACCGACCGGGCGCCGGACCGGCACCGGTCCGCGTTCAGGACGCCGTCACGAGGGGCGGCAGCGGCCGCTCGGTGTCGGCGACCTGCGTCATGCGCGCCGCGAGCTTCCGGAGGGGTGTCCCGAGCAGGACCGCGTCGGCCGCTCGCCGGGCCGCCAGTCCGACCCGGCTCCGCGGGTAGGCGAAGCGGATCATGCCGTCCGGGATCCCCTGCACGTCATCGACGAGGGGCCGCATCCAGTCGTCGAACGACGTCAGCGCACGGTCGACCGTCGCACGGTCGAGCGGCTCGGTGACGATGTCGCGGTCCACGGCCGCGCCGTCCACGGCCCCGACCACCGAAGCGGCGAGGACGTACCCGCCCGTGAGCGCGAGGGACGCGCCGCCACCACCCATGGCTGTGACGCACCACGCGGCGTCGCCGACCAGGGCGACGCGTCCACGCCGCCAGGACGGCATCCGGATCTGCGTGAGCCGGTCGACGTAGAGGTCGTCGGTGGCCGCGAACCCCTCGAGCACGCGGTCGGTCTCCCACCCGACCCCCTCGTACCGCCGGCATAGGGCGTCGACGAGGTCGCCGCGGTCGCGGTCGTCGAGGTCGTCCTCCCCGGCGTACGCGAGGATCGCGCGGGTCGTCCCGTACGGGTCCGGCCGGAGGTGCACCTGCCGACCCCCGACCGCGGTGTACCACCGCCACCGGTCGTCGTCGTCCGCGGTGCGGGGGATCGTGCCGAACGCCATCGTCACGCCGAGGTCCCGGGGGTCCACGTCGCCCGGTCCGGTGAAGACCAGGTCACGCGTGGACGAGCGCACACCCTCGGCGACGACCAGCAGGTCGGCGTCGAGCCGTCGTCGGCCGGTCGTGACGACGGTGACGGCGTCCTCGCGGTCGGTCACGGCGGCGACGGTGTCGCCGTAGAGGACCTCGACCCCGTCGGGCAGGTCGTCGAGCAGGATCCGCGCGAGGTCCCCGCGGAGGACCTCGAGCTCGGCGGTCGCGCCGTCCGGCCCGTCGCTCGGGAGCTCGGCGCGGACCGAGCCGTCCTGCCGGACGAGCACCGTGCCGGTCTCGGTGGTGTTCGCCGCACGGACCGCGTCGACGAGGCCCATCCGCTCGAGCACCTCGTGGGCCACCCCGCGGACGTCGACGTTCTGGCCGCCGGTCCGGAAGGACGGCGCGCGTTCGACGACCGTGACCTCCCACCCGGTGCGGCGCAGCCACCAGGCGGCGGACAGACCTGCGATGCTCGCTCCGGAGATCACTGCGTGTGGTGCGGACATGTCCTGCTCCTCGGGATGGGGTGTCGGACGACCGTCCGGCCGCCGTGCTTTACAGTGAAGCAACTTGACTGTGGAGGAAGCTGGATGGACGTCGACCCGCTCGACACCGCGTGGACCGACGTCGAGGTCGCCGTGATGCAACGGCTCCGGGACTGGGCCGTCGCGTTCGACGAGCTCAACCGGCACCTCGGCGCCTGGGTGGACTTGACCCCCTCCGACGCGAACGCCCTTGGCCAGGTGCTCTGGGCCGAGCGCGCGGGGGAACCGCTGTCCCCCGCGGAGCTCGCGCGACGGATCGGGATGACGTCCGGCGCGACCTCGGTGCTCGTCGACCGGCTCGAGGCCGCCGGACACGTCACCCGCCACCGGGAGAGCACGGACCGGCGACGGGTCACGCTCCGGACGACCGAGCGGGCCCGGCGTGCGAACGCGGCGTTCCTCGGGTTCGCCGGCCACGAGATCGCCGGGACGCTGCGCGCGACGGAGCCGGACGACGCCCGGGCGGCACTGGCGTTCCTCGACCGGATGACGGGCGCGGCGACGACGGCGAACGCGCGGCTGGCGCAGCGTGCGCGGACCGGCGGCTGACGGGACCCGGACCGAGACGACGAAACCCCCGCCGAGCCGGAGCTCGACGGGGGTTCGTGTCGTGTGTGACCCCAGCGGGATTCGAACCCGCGTTACCGCCGTGAGAGGGCGACGTACTAGGCCGCTATACGATGGGGCCGTGGTCTCCGCGGACGGAGCACACGTGTTGTCGGACTCGGAGGCAAGCCACCTGTGGTGACCCCAGCGGGATTCGAACCCGCGTTACCGCCGTGAGAGGGCGACGTACTAGGCCGCTATACGATGGGGCCGTTCCGACAACCCGATAAGTATGGCACAGCAGTGCCGCGCTGCCAAAACGAGGCGTGTCGCCCGGGTGTGCCGCCTCAGAGCGCGAGCGTCTCGCCGGGCCGGAGCACCACGAGCTCCCCCTCGCCGAGCGCCTCGCGCTGGCGGTCGATGTGCATCCCGAGGCCGACCTCGGACAGCGTCGCCTCGTGGACCGGGAAGGCACGACGGGGCGCGACGGCGGCGATCCAGTCCATCATCTCCCCCACCTTCAACCACGGGGCACCGACGGGAGCGGCCAGGACCTCGACCGGGACACCGGGGACCGTGTACGCGTCGCCCGGGTGGAACAGCCGGCCGTCCACGAGCACACCGGTGTTGTCGACGACCGGCACGGAGGCGTGGATGACGTTGTGGCGCGTGCCGTGGAAGTCGAGCGCGAACGGCCCGATCGTGCGGTGGTCGCCGTCGGTGACGACGTCCACCGGGATGCCGGCCGCGCCCAGCGCGTCGGCGACGCCCGCCGGCCCGAGCACGACCGCGTCGGGGTTCCGGTCGAGGATCCCCCGCACCTGCTCGGGCGTGACGTGGTCGGGGTGTGCGTGCGTGACGACCACGGCGACGACCCCGGTCACGTCGACCGGACGGGTGAAGCCGCCCGGGTCGAGGACGAGGCGGGCGTCGTCCGCGGTGACGACCTGGCAGGCGTGCTCGAGCTTGGCGACCTCCATGCGGGCGACCCTACGCGCCGGCGACGTCGCCGTCGCGCCGTACCTCCGACGGACGGCCCGTCGGGGTCGCACCGCGTCCGTCCCCGGGTCCGGCCACGGCCCGCGGTCCGACCCGACCCAGCGCGGGCCCCGCCGCCCCGATGCCGTCCACCACGCCGGTCGCCGCGGCGTGCCGCCGGAGCACGGCCACCCGCCACCGGTCGAGCACCACCACCGCGACGACGCAGACGAGCAGCACCAGCGCCCACCCGAGCGCCGGCCGACCGGTGACCTCGCACGCCACCGTCACGCCGAGGAACAGGAGCCCGAAGGTGCCGGCGAAGCCGATCGCCTCCTCGATCCGCGCGGTCGGCCGCCGCGGTGCGCGCTGGGCCACGTCGCTCAGCCCTTCACGCCGCCGGCGGTGAGGCCCGCCACGATCCGCCGCTGGAACACGAGCACGAGGACGACGAGCGGGATCGTGACGATCGTGCCCGCCGCCATCACCGCGGTGTACGGCTCCTGGTGCGGCTGCGACCCGGCGAACGACGCGATGGCGACGGTGACCGGCTGGGTGGCGTCCGAGGACAGCTGGGAGGAGATGAGGTACTCGTTCCAGCTCGAGATGAACGCGAGGATCGCGGTGGTGAACACGGCCGGGGCGGCCAGCGGCATGATGATCCGCCGGAACGCCTGGATCCGGGTGCACCCGTCGATGCGGGCGGCCTCCTCGAGGTCCCACGGCATCTCGCGGAAGAAGCTCGCGAGCGTGTAGACCGTCAGCGGCAGCACGAACGAGATGCTCGGCAGGATGAGCGCCTGGTACGTACCCATCCACCCGATGTCCGTGAAGAGCTGGAACAGCGGGGAGATGAGCGCGACGCCCGGGAACATCGACGCGGCCAGGATGGCGCCCGCGATGAGCGACTTCCCCCGGAACTCGAGCCGGGCCAGCGCGTACGCGGCGCTCGTGCCGACGAGCAGCGCGATGACCGTCACGACCCCGCCGATGAGCAGGCTGTTCAGCAGCGCCCGGCCGAGGTGGTTGCCGAGGGCGGTCGAGAACGCCGTCGTGTAGTTGTCGAGCGTGACGTGCGTCGGCCACGGGGTGGCGTCGAAGGTGAAGCCGACGTCGCGGAAGCTCGTGACGACCATCCAGTAGAACGGCAGCAGGCACCACACGGCGATGACCACGGCCTGGATGGCGGTGCGGAACTTCTGCCCGGTGTGCCGCTGGACCCGCACGTCGGCACGGTCGGCTGCACGCTCACGGGGGTTCGGGACCGCTCGGGGACGGTCGGCTGCGATGGTCACTTGAGCTCACCCTTCTGCTGGGCGGCCTGGGTCTGCACGACGTTCGCGCCGAGGAACCGGACGAAGACGAACGCGACGACGAAGATCACCAGGAACGTGATGGTGGAGAGGGCCGACGCGGAGTTGAACCCCTGCCGGATCTGGTCGACGACGAGGATGGACAGCGTCGTCGTCGCGTTGCCGGAGCCACCGCCGCCGCCCGTCAGGATCGCCGGCAGGTCGTACATGCGCAGGGCGTCCAGCACGCGGAAGAGCACGGCGACCATGAGCGCGGGCTTCACGAGCGGCAGCGTGATGTTCCAGAACCGCTGCATCGTCGAGGCACCGTCCATCTTCGCGGCCTCGTAGACCTCGTCGGGGATGAGCTGCAGGCCAGCCAGGATGAGCAGCGCCATGAAGGGCGTCGTCTTCCAGGTGTCCGCGATGATGACCGCCCAGCGGGAGGCCCACTCGCCGCTCGTCCAGAGGACCTGCTGGCCGAGCACGTGGTTGAGCACGCCGTTCGCGTCGAAGATGAAGTACCAGAGCTTCGCGGTGACGGCGGTGGGGATGGCCCACGGCACCAGGATCGCGGCACGGACGAGGGCGCGGCCCTTGAAGTCGCGGTTCATGATGATCGCCATCCAGACGCCGATGACGGTCTCGAGGGCGACGGTCACGACCGTGAAGAAGAACGTGTTGCCCATCGACACCCAGAACTGGGAGCCGAGGCTGCCGGGCGGGCAGGTGGTGGTGCCGCACTGCTGGCCGAGCCAGTGCACGTAGTTCGTGATGCCGGCGAAGCCGCCCTGCACGAACAGGCCGGTCGCCTTGTCGAGGCCCTGGTCGAGCTGGAACGACTGGACGACGGCGCTGACGACGGGGTAGCCGATGACGACGGCGAGGAGCACGATCGTCGGGCCGATCAGGTACACGGCCCAGCGGCCGTGCTCGGCGTTCAGGCCGCCGCGGCGGCGCTTCGGCTCCGTGCCGGTGGGATCGGGGATCGCTGCGGGGATCTCGGTTGCTGCTGACACTTCGACGGCCTCCTCGGGCGGGTGTCGGGACGCAGGAAGGGGCGGACGGGAGGCGCGGGGCGGGACGGTCCCGCGCCTCCAGTCCGGCACGTGGTCGCGACTAGTTGCCGCTGCTGGTGGCCGACTGCAGGGCCGCCTGCATGTCCTTCACGGCTTCGTCGACGCTCTTCGAGCCCTTCAGCGCGGCGTAGCTGTTGTCCTGGATCGCCTTCGTCACGGCCGGGTAGAACGGCGTGACCGGACGCGGCTCGGCCGACTCGATCGACTTCAGGAGCGTCGGCAGGTACGGCAGCTTGCTCGTGAGCTCGGAGTCGGTGTAGAGGTCGCCGACGACCGGGGCGAGCGAGCCCTGGGTCGCGAAGAACTTCTGCGTGTCGTTCGAGATCAGGAACTCGAGGAAGTCGTGCGCCGTCGCCTTGTGCTTCGAGTACACGCTGATCGCCGCGTTGTGCCCGCCGAGGGTCGAGGCACCGACACCGTCCTTGCCGGGCAGCGGAGCGATCCCGAACGTGTCCTTGACCTTCGACGACCCGTCGGTCTTGGCGAGGTTGTAGACGTACGGCCAGTTGCGCAGGAACAGCAGCTTGCCGTCCTCGAACGCGGTGCGGCCCTGCTCCTCCTGGTAGGTGATCGCCTCGGCGGGGATGTTGCCGTCCTTGAACGCGTCGACGAGGTTCTGCAGACCGGCCTTCGCGGCCGTGGTGTCGACGTCGGGTGCGCCGTCCTTACCGAGGATCGAGCCGCCGCCGCCGTTGATGGCCTCGGAGGCGTTCACCGTGAGGCCCTCGTACTTCGCGAACTGCCCCGCGTAGCAGCCGATGCCGGCCTGCTTCGCGATGTCGCAGTCCTGCATCATCTCGTCCCACGTCGTCGGGGGCGTCTTGACGAGGTCCTTGCGGTAGTAGAGGAGTCCGCCGTCGGAGGTCTGCGGCGCCGCGTAGAGCGTGTCGTTGTAGGTCGCCGTCTTCACGGTGGACGGCAGGAGCTTCGAGGTGTCGATCGCCATCGAGCCGGTCAGCGGGGTGAGCCAGCTCTTCGCGGCGAACTCGGCGGTCCAGACGACGTCGACGTCGACCACGTCGTAGTTCTCGTCCTTGGCCTGGAAGTGCTGCACGAGGTCGTCGTGCTGCTGGTCGGCCTGGTCGGACTGCTCCTTGAACGTGACCTTCTCGTCCGGGTGGGCGGCGTTCCACTTCTCGATCAGCGGTCGCACGACGTTCGAGTTGTCCTTGCCCTGGACGTAGGTGATCGGACCGCGGCTGTCCTGGCCGCTCTTCGCGTCGTCCGTGTTCGCGGCACCGCCGGCCGAGCAACCGGTCAGCACGAGGCCGACGGCGGCGAGCCCGGCGACGGAGGCGAGGCGCACCTTGGTGCGGGTTGTGTTCACAGCGTTGTCTCCTCATCGAGATCACCAGGGAGGACGCCGTCCGCACGCGGACGGCGACCGCCTGGAGCAGGCGACGCTGCCTGCTGGAGGAGGAAGCTACGCCCGCTCGCGACGGCTCCGCAACCGGTCGCCGCGAAGTCGTGACCGGCTCGTGACCACGGCACCGCGGACGCCTTTCCCCTGGTGAGCGCTCACTCGGCGTCGCTCGTGCGCACGCTCCCGCATCCACCCGCGTGCCGGCCCGCGGTGGGGGCGGCGCTGCGGGGTTCCGCACCGTCCCCGCCTCCGTCGACCGCCGACGTTGTCCGGCAGCCCCGAGGGCCGTAGCGTCCCCGACCATGGCCACCACCACCGCCACCGTCGCCCTGCCCGGGCCCCGTCGGGTCGTCCGGGTCGACCTCGACGCGCCGCTGCCCGAGCTCGTCGCCGACGATGCCGGGTCGTCCGCCCTGGTCGTCGGGTACCGCGCCGGCCACCCCGTCTGCACGGCCGACGTGGCACTCACCGCCGACCCGGCCGACGCCGCACGCGTCCTCGCCCCCCTCGTCGGCACCGCGGGCGCCCCGCACCGGACGCCCCGCGTGGTGCCGGACGACGCACTGCCCTCGATCTCGGTCGTGGTCTCGACCGTCGTCGACCGGGTCGAGGACCTCGGTCGGCTGCTCGACGTGCTCGAGCACCTCGACTACCCCCGGCACGAGGTCGTCGTGGTCGACAACCGCGTCCGCGTGCCCGCCGACGACCCGCTGCCCGCCGTGCTCGCGGGGCGGGACGTCCGGCTCGTCACGGAACGGCGGCCCGGGCTCTCCGCCGGACGGAACGCCGGCGTGGCCGCCTCGCACGGTGACGTCGTCGCCTTCACCGACGACGACGTGCAGGTCGACGCGGGGTGGCTCCGCGCCCTCGGCGAGCGCTTCGCCACCGAACCCGGGCTCGACGCGGTGAGCGGCGTGATCCTGCCGACCGAGCTCGCGACGCCCGCGCAGGTCTGGTACGAGGCGTACTACGGCGGGTTCAGCGGCGAACGCACCTTCGACCCGGTGACGATCGTGCCCGACGACGTCCCGGGGACGATGCGGCACGCGCAGGTCGCCGCCGTGCGCCCCGACGGCAGCGTGCGCGGCCGCTTCCCGGTCTACGGCATCGGGGCGTACGGCGCCGGGGCCAACATGGCGTTCCGGCGCGAGCTGCTCGAGGTCGTGGGCGGGTTCGACACCACCCTCGGTGCCGGCTCCCCCGCACGCGGTGGCGAGGACCTCGCGATGTTCGTCGAGACGCTGTGGCGCGGCGGGCGGGTCGGCTTCGAACCAACGGCGGTCGTGCACCACCGGCACCGCCGCACCGTCGAGGCCCTGCACGCGCAGCTCCGCGGCAACGGCGTCGGCTACACGGCGCTGCTCTGCGCGCTCGTCGCACGGGACCGACGGCACCTCGCCGTCCTCGCACGCCTCGTCCCGCTCGCCGCGGGCCGGAAGGTCCGCGGCGTCGTGGCCACCCTCCGACGCGGTCGCGGGACCGACGACGCAGCCGGCGCTGCTGCTGCCGCGGCGCCCGTCGCCGTGGTCCCGGTGCCGCGGTCGCTGGCGTACCACGAGTTCCGGGGGTTCCCGGCGGGTCCGGCCGCGTGGGTGCGGAGTCGGCGACGGTGGCGTGACGTGGAGTCCGGCCGGTTCCCGACCCGCTGATCCTCCCGCCGCCCGGTCGGTCGTCCCCCTAGGATCGAGGGGCGATCCGGCGACCGCGCGCCGGGCACGAGGAGGACGCATGCTGCCGGGCACCGACACCGACACCACGACCTGCGTGTGCGGCCACCAGCAGGAGGCGCACGAGCACTACCGTCCCGGAACCGACTGCGCCCTCTGCGACTGCCCGCGGTTCCGCCGCCGGCGCTGACAGCGTCGCAAGGGGAGGCGTGCGGGAAACCGCCGCATCCCCGCAGCCACCCCCGGGCCGCCTTGTCCGGCCCGGAACGGCGCGGTTAGCGTCGCGTCCATGGCCATCCCCACCGCGGCTCCCGCCTGCGTCGTCCTCGCCCACGAGGACCCGGTGCAGGTCCGCCGGCTCGTCGAGGCACTGGACCCCTTCCCGGTGTTCCTGCACTGCGACGTCCGCACCCCGGACGACGTGCACGGTGCCATGACCGAGGGACTGCCGTCCCGTGTCCGGCTGCTCGACCGGCAGCGCACGGGATGGGCGCGGTGGGAGAACGCGGCCGCCGAGATCGCCGGCTACCGTGCCGCGCTCGCGCAGACGGACGCCACCCACGTCGCCGTCCTCACGGGGAGCGACTACCCGCTGGCGACCCCGGACGAGATCCGTGCGCTGCTCGAGGCGCACCGCGGACGGTCCTTCCTCATCACGCACCCCCTGCCGCACCCCGACTGGCGTGGTGGCGGGTGGTCGCGCTTCCGCTACCGGCACTGGGCCTGGCGGAAGCACATGCTGCGCCTGCCGGTGCCGCGCCGACTGCCGCGGGACGTCGTCCTGACCGGCGGGTCGCAGATGAAGCTCATCAGCCGCGAGCACGCACAGGCTGTGCTCGACGTCGTCGATGCACGTCCGGGGCTCGTCCGGTTCTGGCGGCGCGCGTGGATCGCGGACGAGTCGCTCGTGCCGTCGATCCTCAACTCCCCCGCCCTGGTGCCCGGGTTCGCCGACGAGCACGTCGAGCACTCGCCGTGGTACATCGGCTGGGACGGGACGCGGATGAAGAGCCCGCCGTGGTTGACCACGGCGGACGCGGGGCGGCTGCTGGACCGGTGGACCGGTGCCGGCGACGAGCTGCCCCAGGTCTTCGCCCGCAAGTTCTCCACGGAGCGGAGCTCGGACCTGCTCGACCTCGTCGACGCGGCGGTCGGGTTGCGCGGTCAGCGTCGCACGGAGGTCACCGCCCCGTGAGCGGAGCACCGGAGACCGGGACGACCGCCGTCCCCGCCGAGCCGCACGCCGGACGGCACGTCGCCGAGCCGACGCAGACACCGGTGTCGGCGTCGACGTCGACGTCGACGTCGGACGGACCGGGCACGTCGACCGGCAGCACCGCCGTCCAGCGCGGCGCGTCGGTCCTGTTCGGGCGCGGCATGCTCTACGTCGTCATCTGGTCGATGCAGCTCGTCGTCAGCTCGCTCGTCTCCCCCGTCCTCGCACACCTGCTGCCGCAGTCGGAGTTCGGTGTGCTCGCCTCGGCGATCGCCCTCTACCAGGCACTCGGCGTGCTCGCCGTCGCGGGCCTCGACCAGGCCGCGGTGCTCCAGCGGGCCGAGGACGGCGACGAACGCGCCGCGCGTGGACTCGTCTCCGTCGGTGCGGTCCTCGCGACCGTCGTCACGCTCGTCGCGCTCGGCACGATCCCGGTCTGGGGCGACGCCGCCGGCTTCGTCGGCGAGCACCCGCTGCTCCTGGTCGCCGTGCTGTGGACGCTGCCCGCCGCCCTCGTGCAGATGTCCCTCGCCCTGCTCGTCGCGCAGGACCGCATCCGCGTCTTCGCCGTCACGAGCCTGCTGTCCTCGGTCGGCGGCTCGATCATCGGCCTCGGCCTGCTGGTCCTCGTGCACGCCGACGCGACCACCTACGCCTGGGGCGGGGTCGTCGCCCAGGGCACGGCGATGGTGATCGGGCTCGTCGCCGTCCGGCCCCGCCTCGGCGGGCTGCTCGACCGTGCGGTCACCGCCCGCGCGTTCCGGCTCGGCGTGCCGATCGCGCTCGGCAACCTGTCGTACTTCGTCCTCAACGCCGGTGACCGCATCATCGTGCAGCGCCTGCTGGGCCCGGAGGAGGTGGCCCGCTACCAGATCGCCTACGTCGTCGGATCGGCGGTCATCCTGCTCCTGACGTTCACGAACAGCGCGTGGGCGCCGCACTTCGCCGCGCTCCGCGACGCCGTCGCCCGTCGCCGCCTGGCGATGCACGCACGTGACGAGCTCTACCTGCTGCTCGCGCCGGTCCTGCTCGCCGTGACCCTCGTGTCCCCCGTGGCGCTGCCGATCCTCGCCCCCGCGTCGTACCGCGTGGAGCAGCTCACCGTCGTCGTGTTCGTCGTCGCGCTCACCGCGTTCCCGGTCGTCGCGAGCGGCGCGACCGGGCGCCTGCTGATCGTCGAGCGCCGCGGTGTCGCGGTCGGGGTCATCGCGGCCGTCGCGGCCGTCGCGAACATCGGGGCCAACCTGCTCCTCGTCCCGCCGCTCGGCATCGCCGGCGCGGCGTTGGCGACCGTCGTCGCGTACGCGCTGCTGGCCGTGCTGCAGCAGGCAGCGCTGCCGGACCGTCGCGAGTGGCGCGGCCCCGGTCGCCGCGTGTTCCTCGTCGTCGTCCCCGCCGTGGTCCTGGCCGCCGCATCGCTGCTGGCGCCGCAGGACCTGCCGTGGAACGTCGTGCGGATCGTCGGCGTCGTCGCCTGCATGCCGTGGTTCGTCCAGCGGCTCCGTGCCGCACGCGGCCGCACCGCCTGACCCGACCGGCGCACAGGCGCCACACCGTCGGCGCCCGCGCGCCGGTGCCCGCGCGCAAGCCCACCACGCACGCTCGCCGGGCGGGCACCGCACGACCGGAGGCACCTCGCACCACGTGATCACGCGGCGCGAGGTGCCTCCGGTCGTGCAGCGGCACATCGCGCCACGAGACGCCGCACCCGAACACGACGACGACGACGACGCCGCACCCGGACACGACCCCGACCCCGACCCCGGACACGACAGCGGCCCCGGCACCCCGAGTGGGGAGCCGGGGCCGCTGTGTCGCAGGGCCACCAGGGGTCAGGCCGTGACGCGCTCCGGGGCCGGGGCCGCCGCCGGCGTCCGCACGACGACCGTGCCGAGGGTCCGCCCGACGGCGTACCCGAGGACCGTCGCCACGACGCTCGTCACGATCGCCAGGGCGCGGACGCCCCCGCCCCGTCCGAGCGCTCCGAGCTCCCGCAGGACCGCACCGGGGAGCACCCGGGTCAGGTACGTGCCCTCGCTCGAGAGCGAGTCCTTCGCACCGACCCGGCGGCTCAGCACGGCCTTCGAGATGCCCTCGTAGTAGCTGCGTCGACGGAGGTACCGCATGGTGACCCGGTCGGGCGAGACGCGGTGCGACACGTTCGACCGCGGTTCGTACCGGATGCGCGCCTCGGGCCGCATCTGGGCGATCCGGATGCAGAGTTCCGTCTCCTCGCACCCGAGCGGCTGGTTGCCGACCCGGCCGATCCCGGAGCGGAAGCCCCCGGCCGCGAGCAGGACGTCACGGCGGAAGGCCATGCTCGACCCGATGACGTTGCGCACGTCACCGGCCGCCGTCGGCAGCCCGGCGTAGCTGCACCCGACGATCCAGAGCAGTTCGTCCGGGTACGGTCCGGCACCGGTGGTGTCCGGCCACGAGGGGGTCGCCCGACCACCGACGCCGACGACGTCCGGCAGGTCGAGCGCCTCGACGAGGTGCACCAGCCAGTCGGGGTCGGCCGCGGCGTCGTCGTCGAGGAACGCGACGACGTCCGACGCGGCGAGCGCCACGCCGGTGTTGCGCGCGCCCGAGAGCCCGCGGTCCTCGGCGTTCGGAACGACCTGGAGGTCGGGCCACCGGGCCGCGGCGCGGAGCAGGAGCTCCGGCTCGTGGTCGATGACGACGATCACCTCGGTCGCCTCGGGCTGCCGCTTCGCCGACTCGACGGCGGCCTGCAGGTCGCCCCAGCGCCGCTGGGTGTACGCGCAGATGACGACCGCGACCGTGGGGCGCGTCACGCGGCGGCTTCCTCGTCGAGGACGGCGACGGGCTCGACCACGGGACGGGCCCGCACCGGGGTCGGTGCGAGGCGGGCGCGGGCGGCCACCTCGCGGGCACGACGACGCTCGTGCATGATCGACGTCAGGACGCGGATGCCGTCGCTCACGGCGTTGAGGTTGCTCGTGCCGTGCACGCGGAGCTTCTCGTGGCTCGGCACCTCGGTGATGCGGAACCCGGCCGCCGACCAGCGGCAGGTCAGGATCGTCTCGATCTCGAAGCCGTCGCCCCAGCGCATGGACCCGTCGGTCGGCTGCGGGAGCGTCGAGGACAGCAGGCCGACCGTCGGCAGCGTGTCCGCCCAGAAGGCGTTGTAGCCGTAGCAGAGGTCGGTGTACTTCGCGCGGAGCAGCAGGTTCGAGATCATGTTGAGCCCCTTGTTGCCGAGGCCCCGGATCACGGTGATGTCGTCGCTGCCGCCGCCGGGCGCGTAGCGCGTGCCCTTGGCGACGTCAGCCCCGGCGACGAGCGCGTCGACGAAGCGGGGGATCTCGGCGGCGTCGGCGGAGCAGTCGGCGTCGAACATGACGACGACGTCGCCGGTGACCGCCTCGAACCCGCAGGCCAGGGCGTTGCCCTTGCCCTTGCGGGTCTGCTGGACGACGGTGATGCCGGGCATGAGCCGCTGGGCGGTGGCGATGGTGTCGTCGACCGAGTTGCCGTCGACGAGGATCACCTCGTGCACGGCGGGCAGCATCGGCAGGATGATCTCGAGGTTCCGCGCCTCGTTCCGGGCGGGGATGACGACCGAGACGCGGGGTTCGCGGGGCCGGACGGTGGTGGTCATGGTGCTCCTGTCGGGTTCAGGCGGCGCTGGCAGGGTCCCGGGGTGCCCGTCGCTGGGTGGGCGACGGCGGGACGAGGGGGTTCCGGCGGCGAGGCAGTGACCTCGGCGGCCGTCCGGAACGGGGGTACACCGTTCCCTGGGCGTTCCCACCTTCGTCCGCACCGCCTCCGTCGGTCAATGCGGCGCGAGGTGCGTTGCGGCCCCGCCACGCGTCGTACGGAAACCCGCAACCACGCGCCGATCCGGACGGTGCACGGAAGGGTCGGTACGGCACGGCCGGGAGGCGCGTGGCGGCCGCACCGCGCGCCTCCCGTCCGACGGGTGGTGGGTCGGTGCGGCGCCCCGGCAGGCGTCAGAGCGCGCGGCGCGCAGCGGCGGCACGCGCGCGCACGACGCGACGCGAGCGGGCGTACCGGGCGACCCCGCGGACGACGGCGCGCAGCTCGGTGCCCCGCACCGCCGCGACCTCGCGGTCGAAGGCGTCGTCGCCGGCGGCGGGTGCGGCGGCCGGGACCCCGCCGGGCTCGGCGACGGGCGCGACGGGACCGCCGAGCAGGTGCCGGAGCGCGCGCGGTGCGCGGACCAGGGCCATCCCGAGCGTGCGCGGACGGAGCGCGGTCTTCGTCAGCCACGCACCGAGCCCGGTGCCGTAACCGACGGCCTGGGTGCGGAGCGCGGCGAGGTCCGCGCGGTGCCGGTGCCAGACGAGGGCGGACGGCTCGACGACGAGTGCCGAGCCGTCGAGCACGACGCGGGCGAACATGTCGATGTCCTCGCCGCCGCCGGTGACCGTGCCGACCCCGAGCGCCTCGTCGAACCCGCCGAGGGCGAGGACGGCGTCCCGCCGCACGGCGAAGTTCGCACCGGTGCCGTAGTCGCCGACCGAGAACGGGAAGAGCGGTCGGTCCGCCGGGGGTGCCGAGAGCCGGAAGACCCGCGGCGTCAGGTTGCGCGACCACGTCACCCGCTCGTCGAACCACCGCTGCGCCGGCGTCCGGAGCTCGCCGCTGGCTACCAGGCCGCTGACGCAGACGACGTCCTCGCCGCGGGCGAACCCGGAGGCGAGGGCGCGGAGCCAGCCGGGGTCCACGACGACGTCGTCGTCGGTGAAGGCGACGACCTCGCCGCGGGCCGCGCGGACCCCGGCGTTCCGCGCGCTCGAGAGTCCGGGGACGGGTTCGAGCACGTACCGGACACGCGGGTCCGTGCCGGGTGCGGTCACGAGGCGCCGGGTGGCGTCGTCCGACGGGGCGTTGTCGACGACGACGACCTCGAGGTCGGGGTGGTCGACGGCGAGCACCGACCGCAGCGCCGCGGCGAGCTGGTCGGCACGGTCGCGGGTGCACAGGACGACGCTCGTGCGGGGCAGGTGGACCGGGACCGGCGGGTGCTCGGCGGCCGGGAGTGCGGCGACCGCGGCACGGAGGGCGGCGGCGTCGACGGCACTGTCGGTGACGGGCAGGTCGACGAAGCCGCGCGGCGAGGCGCCCTCGCGCACGAGCAGCCGTGCGGTGCGGTGACCGGCGGCGTCCGTGAGCGGGACCGGGGCGTCGTCGGTAGGCACCGCGTGCACGTCGACGGCGCCGACCCACACGGCACCGGACCAGGTCGGCGGCTCGGGGCTCGTCATCGGGCGCTCGAGCACGAGACGGGACGACGACGGTCGTGACGCGGTGGAGGTCATGCGACCACGGTCCCCGGAGGCTCGGACGCCCGTCAACGCCGGTCCCCGGAGCGTGCGGTTCCCCTCGCCCGCAGTGCCTCGGCCGTGCGTGATCCCGCAATGCCGCAGGGCACCCGCACAGTGCCCGGACGGACCTCGTGGGGCGGCGGCGGCCGTGGGTACCGTGCCATGACACGCCGCCTCGGCCGGACTCGCCGTCGGCGCGTGCCCGACCGCTCCGCCGGCCCGCCGGCGGCCCCGCGCCCCACCCCGGGACGCCGCCCGACACGAAGGAACGCCCGATGCGTCGTACGACCCCGGTGGTCGCTCCGTGACCGCGACCACGACCCCGGACCGGGTCGTGCTCCGGCCTGCCCGGGTGGTCCCCCGCTCCCCCGTGCCGTCCCTCGCCGCCGCGGCGCTCGCATTCCTCGCGACCGCGCTCCTCGTGACGGGTGCGACGGGACCGGTGCGGACGGGTGTCGTCCTCGCCGCGCTCCTCGTCGTCCCGGGGCTCGCCCTCGTGCGCCCGTTGCGCCTGACCGAGCCGGTCGGGCGTGCCGCCCTCGTCGTCGCCACGAGCGCGGCCGTCGACGCCGTCGTCGCGCTCGTCATGGTGTGGGCCGACCGGTGGACCCCGGTGCCGGCGGCGGGGCTCGTCCTCGTCGTGAGCGGCTGGGCGGCCCTGGCGCACGGTGTGGTCACCGTCCGCGCGGGCCAGCGCGCCACGCTCGCCGGAGCGGTCCGCGCCGCCTGGGCCGCCCGGCACGAGGGCACGCTCGTCAGACTCGTGGTCGGCGGCGGCGTGCTCGTGACCGGCACGGCGCTGTGGGCCGTCGGCACCGCACAGACGGACGCGACCGCCCTCGGCGAGTGGGGCCTGCTCCCCGCCGTCGCCCCGACGTGGTGGCTCGGAGCCGGGGCGGTCCTCGCCGTGACGGTCACCGCCCTGGTCGACCGGCGCTTCCCCGCGGCGCTGCGGGTCGTGTCGGCGGCCGTGCTCGTCGTCGTCGCCTACGGCACCGCGAACCTCGTGGCCGCCGAACCCCGACCGCCGTGGGTCTTCAAGCACATCGCGGTCACCGCCTACATCCAGCAGCACGGGTCGGTCGACCCGACGATCGACATCTACAACCGGTGGCCGGGCTTCTTCTCGATGAGCGCCTTCCTCGGCGCCGCGACCGGCACCGCCGACCCGTCGGACCCGGTGCGGTACGTCGAGGTCTCGTTCGCGCTGCTCGACGGCGCCCTCGTGTTCGGCATCGCGCGGGCACTCGGCCTGCGTGGCCGCTGGGCCGTCACCGCCGCGGTGCTCTTCAGCGCGGCGAACTGGGTCGGGCAGGACTACTACTCGCCGCAGGCCCTCGCGTTCGCGCTCTTCCTGGCGGCCGTGCTCGTCGTCCTGACCACCCTCCGCCGGGCGCCGAACGCCCTCGGCCGGGGTCTGGTCGGCGGGGTCTCCCGGGTGCTGCGGGCCCGTCGTGCGCCCGTCGTGCCGGCGGTCGCACCGGCACCACGCACCGCGACCGTCACCGCCGTCGTGCTCGTCGTCCTGCTGCAGGCCGTCATCACCGCGTCGCACCAGCTCACGCCGTTCGTGCTCGTGGCCGCGCTCGTGCCCCTCGTCCTCGTCGGTGTCGTGCGCCCCTGGTGGATCGCGCTGCCGGTCGGTGCCGCCCCGCTGCTCTACCTGCTCCCGAACCTCGACTACGTGCAGGAGAAGTTCGGGCTGACGACCGGCTTCGACCCGGTCAGCAACGTCACCGCCGCCTCGACGTCGATCGCGATCCCGTCGCTCGCGACCACCCTGCAGAGCCGCGGGGTCCTGGCGCTCACCGCGCTCGTCGCGGTCGTCGCGCTGGTCGGCCTGGTCCGCTCGGTGCGGGCCGGTCACGCGCAGCGCGCCCTGCTCGTCCTCTGGCTCGCGGCCTGCCCCGTCGTCCTCGTCCTCGGGCAGAGCTACGGCGGCGAGGGGAAGTTCCGTGTCGTGCTCTTCTCCGCGCCCTTCCTCGCGATCGCGGCCGTCCACGCCCTGCACGGACGACGACTCCGCCTCGCCGCGACCGGAGCGCTGGTCACCGTCACGGCCCTGCTCTTCGTCGGGACGACGTTCCAGGCGGAGCAGGCGAACCAGACGCCCGCGAGCGAGGTCACCGCCGCACGCTGGCTCGACGGCCGGTTCGCGGCGGACGACACGCTCACCACGGTCGGCGGGTTCCCCGCGATCATCGGTGCCGACTACCCCGCCTACCTCGAGCGCTGGGGGCAGGTGCTGTCCCTGAGCGACATGATGCCGTGGTACCACGGCGCGATGACGCCGGCCGACCTCGACGACGCGATCGCCGGACGGTCCCACGGCGGGGACGACTGGGTCGTGTTCTCGGACACCGAGCGCACAGACGTCGTGCGGCGCGGCGTCCTCACCGGCGCGGAGGTCGACGCGCTCGAGCGGTCCGTCGCCGCCGACGGCACCCTCCGGTACGACCGCGACGGCGTCCGCATCTACGAGGTCACCCGTGCAGCATGAACCCGGTGCGCGCCACCGGCTGCACACCCGACGCTCCGTGCTGCGGCGCGGCGCCGTCGTCGCCGGGCTCGTCGGCGCCGCGGCGCTGACCGGGACGGTGGCCGTCGTGCTGCCGACGAGCGCCCGTCGTGCCGACCAGGCCGAGGCCGAGCGCATGCCGACCGGCGCGCTCGAGGAGGACGGCGTCCGCTGGGTACCGTACCTGGCACAGGACTTCGACCGTGACGCCGCGCACGGGCAGCTCCTCTCGGTCTACCCGGCGATGGCGCAGTACACCGGCATCCGCGACACCTCTGGCAAGGGGCTGTACCACCCGGACGAGGTCGTCTCCGTGCACGACTCCGTCCTCGACCTGCACCTGCGCTCCGAGGGTGGTCAACCGCTCGTCGCGACGGTCCTGCCGGCCGGGTACCGGTCGTACACGCACCAGCGCGTGTCCATCCGCTACCGCGCCGACGACGTGCCCGGCTACAAGTTCGTGATGCTCCTCTGGCCGCTCTCCGGCAACTGGGACGAGGGCGAGATCGACTGGCCCGAGGGCGACCTCGGCGGTGACGTGCGCCCGGTCTCGGCCGTGCCGGGCAGCCTCGACCACTCGACGGGCAAGATGACGTTCCTGCCCGAGGACGCCCCCACGATCCCCGGGGGCCAGGAGGACTGGCACGTCGCCACGATGGAGTGGACGGCGGAGGCGGTGCGCTTCTGGTGGGACGGGGAACTCGTGGCGAGCACGACCGGCGCCGTGCCCTCGACGCCGATGCGTGTGACACTGCAGGCGGAGACCACGGTCGACGACCGTCGCGTGCCGGCCGACTCCGCGGGACACGTGCTCGTCGACTGGGTCGTGGCGTACCGCCAGGCGAACTGACCGTCCGGATCTCCGCCTCGAACGGCGGTCGGGCGTGTCCACCGTCCAGCGACGGACATCCACGTGTCGAGGAACGCGAAAGGCCCCCGGGATCTCCCGGGGGCCTTTCTCGAGCTGGGGTACCTGGACTCGAACCAAGAACGACGGTACCAGAAACCGCTGTGTTGCCAATTACACCATACCCCAAAGGCCTGTCGGCCTCGTGTTCCCCGTTGTCCGGGGCACGATCAACTACTGTACAGCATCCCGGAGGTCCTCGAGACCACCGACGAGGTCGCGGTGCACCGCAGCCGCCGTGGACGCCCCGTGACCGGCCGCCACGACGAGCTGCTCCGGCCCCGGCGGGGTCACGTCGCCCACCGCGTACAGACCCGGGACGCCGGTCCGACCGAGCCGGTCGACGCGGACGAGCCCGTCGGCGTCGCGGTCCAGCGGCGCGTCGACCCAGTCGAGGTCCGCGTGCCACAGCGGGCGGACGAACGCGCCCGTGTGCGCCCGCACGTCGCCGTCGGCGAGGCGGACCCCCGTCAGGCCCGTCCGGTCCCCCTCGAGGTCGGCGACGGGCCGCTCGTCGACCAGGACGCCGACGGCCGCCAGGCGTGCCCGTCCTCGCTCGTCGAGGGTCGCAACGCCGTTCGTGTAGACCACCAGGTCGTCGGTCCACGACGCGACGAGCAGCGCTCGGTCGACCACGTCCGCCGTCTCGCAGAGGAACGCCAGCGACGCGCCGCCGTGCTCGTACCCGTCGCACTCGACGCAGCTGTGCACGGACGTGCCGTAGAAGGCCCGCAGGGACGGCAGCGCGGGGAACTCCTCCCGGAGCCCGGTCGCCACCACGACGGCGCGCGCACGGGCGTGGAGCTCCGCCCCGCGGTGGGTCCCGTGCACGGCCCAGCCGTCACCGTCGGGGGCGACCCGGTCGACCACCGACTGCACGACGGTCGCCTCGGGGTAGGCCTCGATCTCCTCCCGCCCGAGCTTCCGCAGCTCGAGCGGCGAGATGCCGTCCCGCGTGAGGAAGCCGTGCGAGCGCAGGGTCGCGGCGTTCCGCGGACGGTTGGCGTCCACGAGCAGCACCGTCCGCCGTGCCCGGACCAGGTTGAGCGCAGCGCTCAGCCCGGCCGGACCGGCGCCGATCACGGCGACGTCGACGACCAGGGGGCCGTCAGCGTCGTGCTCCCCCGCAGCGGTCACCACGGCGGCGTCAGCGGTCCGCGAGCCGGCGCAGGCGCGTCAGCGTGGAGTCCTTGCCGAGGATCTCCATCGACTCGAAGAGCGGCGGGCTCACGCGTCGGCCGGAGACGGCGACGCGGAGCGGCCCGAACGCCACCCGGGGCTTGAGTCCCATGCCGTCGATGAGCGCCTCGCGCAGGGCCGCCTCGATGGACGCGGTCGTCCAGTCGGTGACCCCGTCGAGCGCCGTGACGCCCGCACGGACGACGTCGCCCGCATCGGCCTTGAGGGTCGCCAGGGCGTCGTCCTCGACCACGAGCGCGTCGTCCGCGGTGAAGAGGAAGCCGAGCATGCCCGGAGCCTCCCCGAGGAGCTGCATGCGCTCCTGCACGAGCGGAGCGGCCGCGGTGAGCACCCGCTCCTGCTCCGCCGTCACCGGGTCGGACAGGTGGTCGGCCAGGTAGGGCACCAGGCGCGCACGGAACTCGTCCGCCGGCAGCAGGCGGATGTGGTCGCCGTTGATCGACTCGGCCTTCTTGTGGTCGAAGCGGGCCGGGTTCGGGTTGACGTCGACGACGTCGAACGCCGCGACCATCTCGTCGGACGAGAAGACGTCGCGGTCCGGGCCGATCGACCAGCCGAGCAGCGCGAGGTAGTTCAGGAGGCCCTCGGGCACCATGCCGGCAGCGCGGTGGTGGAAGAGGTTCGACTCCGGGTCGCGCTTGGACAGCTTCTTGTTGCCCTCGCCCATCACGTAGGGCAGGTGCCCGAAGAGCGGGACGAACTCGGTGATGCCGACCTCGACGAGCGCCTCGTACAGGGCGATCTGACGGGGCGTCGACGACAGGAGGTCCTCGCCGCGGAGCACGTGCGTGATGCCCATCAGGGCGTCGTCCACCGGGTTGGTGAACGTGTACAGCGGCTTGCCGTTCGGACGGACGACCACGAAGTCCGGGAACGTCCCCTGCTTGAACGTGATCTCGCCGCGCACCAGGTCGTCGAAGCTCAGGTCGCGATCCGGCACGCGGAGTCGCAGCGCCGGCTCGCGACCCTCGTCGCGGAACGCCTGCCGCTCGGCCTCGGTCAGGTCGCGCTCGTGGTTGTCGTAGCCCTGCTTCGGGTCGCGGCCCGCGGCGCGGTTGCGCGCCTCCATCTCATCCGGCGTGACGTAGGACTCGTACACGTGCCCGGCGGCCTTGAGCTTCCCGATGACCTCGTCGTAGACGTCCGACCGCTCCGACTGGCGGTACGGCCCGTGCGGGCCGCCGACCTCGACGCCCTCGTCCCAGTCGAGCCGGAGCCACCGCAGCGCGTCGAGGATCTGCTGGTACGACTCCTCGCTGTCGCGCGCAGCATCGGTGTCCTCGATGCGGAAGACGAGCTTGCCGCCGGTGTGGCGTGCGTACGCCCAGTTGAAGAGCGCGGTCCGGATGAGGCCCACGTGCGGGGTCCCCGTCGGACTCGGGCAGAAGCGGACTCGGACGTCGGAGCCGGTGGCGGTGGTGAATGGCGCAGTCATGACCCCCCGATCCTACCGGCGTGCCCTCGTGCACCGCAGTCGATCGAACTCCTGTGGATCGCCCCGTGAACGCAGGAAACCCCTGACCATGACTGGTCAGGGGTTCCCTGGTGTTGCAAAGGTGAGTCCGGCGGCGTCCTACTCTCCCACAAGGTCCCCCTTGCAGTACCA
>NZ_JBFBHK010000018.1:0-40649 GCF_040685235.1 Curtobacterium sp. NPDC089185
GGGGGGGGCCCCCGGGGCGGGGGGGGGGGGGGGGGGGGGCCCCCCCCCCCCCCCGCGGGGGGGGGGGGGGGGGGGGCCCCCCCGCCCCCCCCGCCTCCCGTCCGTCAGCCGACCGGCAGCGCCGCGTTCACCGCCGTCTGCGCCTGCCGCCAGACGTCGGCACGCGACCCGGCGTACGTGCCGCCCTGGCCGCTGCCCAGGTACCGGAGGTTCGTCTTCCCACCGTCCGTGTTGCCCTGCCAGTACGCGGTGACCGCCCGCGACGTCCCGCCCACGAGCCAGACCTGGTCGGCCGCGTCGGTCGTGCCGGTCTTGCCGAACAGCGTGGCGCCGTCGAGGGTCTGCCCGCCGGTCGCCGTCCCGCCGCGGAACGCCCCCTGCATGACCGCGACGGCCTGCGCGGCGACGGGTGCCGACACCGCCTGCGTGCAGGACCGGGGCTGCCCGCCGAGCGCGGTGCCGTCCGGACCCGTCAGCTGGTCGACGACGACGGGCGCGCAGTACACACCGCCGTTCGCGATCCCGGCGTAGGCGGCCGCCATCGTCAGCGGTGCGATGCTCGTCGTGCCGAGGATCGCCGCCGGGTTGGCGGGCAGCTCGCCGCCCGTCGCCGGGTGCACCCCCAGTCGGGCTGCGGTGTCGCGGATGTCGCAGAGGTCGAGCTGCGACGCCATGTCCGCGTAGGCCGCGTTCACCGACTGCGCCGTCGCCGAGCGCACCGAGTACGGACCGGTCTGGCCCGGCGAGTCGTTCTTCGGGTCGTACGGTTCGTCGAGCGTGATCCGCTCCCCGCACTGCGTCCACGTGCTGCGTGCCTTCCTCGTGCCGTCGACGACCGCGTCCGCGCTCCGACCCGACTCGAGCCACTGCAGCAGGGTGAACATCTTGTAGGTCGACCCGACCTGGAACCCCGTGGACCCGCCGTTCGACTCGTCCGTCGCGTAGTTGAGCGAGGTGGCGGTCGCCGGGGCCGCGGCGGAGCGGTCGTAGTCCTTGTTCTGGGCCATGGTGAGGACACGGCCGGTGCCCGCCTCGACGGTGTTCAGCGTCGCACCGAGGGCGAGACGGCTCTCCGTGGCCGGGTCGCTCCGGTCGAGCAGTTCCCGCTGCTGCGTGTTCAGGTCGAGGTCGAGCGTCGTCTGCACCCGGTACCCGCCCGTCCGCCACGCGGCAGCGCGTGCGTCGGGGTCGGCGCCGAGCTGGGGCAGGTCCCGGGCGACCTGCTCGGCGTACGCACAGGCGAACTCGGCGCCGCGGACCGCCGACTCGCAGCCCTGCTGCGGCGCGGTGAGCCGGACGTAGTCGGCGGGTCGGGACGCGAGCGCCGACGCGAGGTCCGCATCGCTGAGGTGACCCTGCTCGTGCATCGAGCGGAGGATGACGTCCCGGCGGGCCTGGTTGTCGGCGTGGTGCGCGGGCGTCGACAGGTCACGCCGCTCCGGCCACTGCACGATGGCGACGAGGGACGCGGCCTCGGCGGGGCTCAGGTCGGTGGCGTCCTTGCCGTAGTAGCGCTGCGAGGCGGCCTGCACGCCGTAGGTCTGGTCGCCGAAGTACGCGATGTTCAGGTACGCCGCCAGGATCTCGTCCTTCGAGTACGCCTTCGCGAGTCCGATGGCGAGCTTGATCTCCGCGAGCTTCCGGTCCGGGCTCTTCCGGATCGCCTCGCGGTAGCCGGCGTCGCGCTCCTCCGCGGTGGGGAGCTCGCTCGCCCGTTGGATCTTGATGTTCCGCACGAGCTGCATCGTGATCGTCGAGCCGCCCGAGCCGCCCTTCCCGCCCGAGGCGATGACGCTCGCGACCGACCGCACGAGGCTCGTCGCGTCGACGCCGCCGGTCTCGCGGAAGCGCTTGTCCTCGCCGTCGATCGCGGCGTGCTCGAGCGTGTCGCTGATCTGGTCGAGCGTCAGCTCCTGCCGGTTCTGGTCCCACACGTCGACCAGGTGCACCGGCTGGCCCCCCTGGTACGCCCAGATCTCGTTCCGCTCGGGCAGGTCGCCGATCTCGATGTACTCCGGCATCGAGTCGAAGACGTCGATCGCCGACGTCGTCCCCACGCCGGCGACCGCGAGCACCGGGGTCACCCCGACCCCCACCAGCAGTCCGGCGAGCACGCTGCCGCCCACGAAGCCGAGTGCGGCCCCCGTCACCCGTCGCATCGCCATGTCGTCCCCCTCGTCGTCGCGCCCCCGGTCATCCGGCGGCGTCCCGGCGACCCTCCCAACGCTCCTCGGGCGTCCGCCCGGGGTTCCCCGGGGAGGACCGGCGTGCGGGCTGGGAGACGACCGAGTCGGCACGGATCGTTACCGACGCAGCTGCCGTCGTCACCGCCCCGTGACCGACTCGTGACCGGGTCGTGACCGTGGGCTGACCGTCGGGGCACCCGGCGGTGCCCGGTGGTACCCGGCGGTGCCCGGCGGTACGACTAGCCCAGCCGCTCGAGCGCCACCCGGGTCGCCGCCGCGACGAGGGCGTCCGAGGGCTCGGCGGCCGCGCGGTCGTGCGACGTGAACACCACGAGCACGATCGGGTCGCGTCCCGCCGGCCGCACGACGGCGATGTCGTTCCGCACGCCGTACGAGGCGGTGCCGGTCTTGTCCGCGACGGACCACCCGCCGGGGACCCCGGCCCGGATCGTGCCGTCGCCGGTGGTCGTGCCCGCCATCGACGACAGCAGGAGCGCACGGTCGTCGGCGTCGAGCGCGTCGCCGACGAGGACGGCGCGCAGGTCCGCCGCCGACCGAGCGGGCGTCGTCGTGTCGCGCTCGTCGCCCGGCACCGCGGTGTTGAGCTCCGGCTCGACCCGGTCGACGCGGGTCACGTCGTCGCCGATGCCGCGGAGCCACCGCGAGACCCCGTCCACACCGCCCGACCGTTCGACGAGCAGGTTCGCCGCGGTGTTGTCGCTCTCCCGCACAGCGGCGTCGACGAGTGCTCGGACCGTCATGCCCTCGTCGACGTGCCGACTCGTGACCGGGGCGTACTCGAGCAGGTCGTCGCGGCCGTAGTGCACGACCTCGTCGAGTCCCGCGGCGCTCGTGGCGTCGAGTCCCGCGGCGCTCGTGGCGTCGAGCACCGCGGCCGCGATGAACGCCTTGTTCGTCGACGCGAACGCGAACCGCTCGTCGGCGCGGTACCCGATCGAGCGGCCGTCGGCGGTGTCGATCGCCACGACGCCGAGGCGCGCGTCGGACCGCTGTTCGAGGGCCGCGAAGGCGCGGGTCGTCGCGGCGTCGGTGGTCGGAACGTCAGTCGTCGGGGCTGCCGGGGTCGGGCTCCCCTCGGCCGTCGCCGCGGCGCTCGCCCGGTCGGTGCTCGGTGCGTTCCCGGATCCGCCGGCGCTGCAGCCGGCCAGCACGAGCGTCATCGACACTGCGATCGCCGCCAGGACCGTCCTCGTCGTCCGCACGCCGCCAGCATGCCGGACCGTCGGGGGACGAACCTGAAGATGCTCTCGAAGAAGGTGCACCGAGTGCATCGATGCACCTAGTGTTGTCAGACGTGACCACCACGACCGACCGCCGCACCGCCCTCAAGGCGAAGCACCGCGCGGCGATCCTGCAGGCCGCCCGCGACCTCATCGACGACCGCGGAGGACGTGGGTTCAGCGTCGACGACCTCGCCGCCCGCGCGGACATCGCCCGGCGGACGGTCTTCAACCACTTCGCGTCCCTCGACGAGGTCCTGCTGGCCGTGTGTGAGGAGGAACTGTCCGTCATCATCGACCGGTTCCTGGCCGACATGGCACGCACGCCCGTCGGCGACGGCAGCCGGGCGTCGATGTTCGAGGAACTCGAGTCCGCGGCGCGCGGGGCCGACCTGGCCCCGGCGATCTCCGGCATGTACCGGATCATCGGCGAGCCGGGCAAGGAGGACCCGAAGGCCGCCGTGCTCACCCAGACGGCGTTCTCCCGGGTCACCGACCGACTCCGCGACGAGGTCGCCCGGCGTCACCCCGGTGCCGACCCGCTCGACACCGCGCTGCTCGTCGACTCCCTCATGAGCGGCATCGTCGTCATCGCCGACCACTGGCTCACGCACGACGGACCCGACCTCACCCCGGACGCACTACGCGCGTGGGACGACCTGCTCGGTCGGCTCGTGCACAGCGTCCGCTCCGGCTACATGCCGTCCCACTGACACCACCGACACTCTCCCGCGGGGTCCACCGGCGCACCCCGCACCGCACCAGCACCACCCACGAAAGGACGGGGCACCCGCAATGGCCGGTCTCCTCTACCGTCTCGGACGGTTCTCCGCACGACGAGCCTGGTCGGTGGTGATCGCCTGGATCGTCATCATCGGCATCGCGGGCCTCACGTACGGCCTCTTCGCCGGCACGATCTCGTCAGCGATCTCCATCCCGAACACCAAGACGAGCCAGGTGCAGGACCAGCTCGCCGACAAGTTCCCGTCGGCGAACGGCGGCAACGGGTCGATCGTGTTCGAGACCACCGACGGCAAGGCCTTCACCGACGCGCAGAAGACCGAGGTCACGTCGTTCCTCGACGGGCTGAAGGACCTCGACGGCGTCAAGGACGTCCGCGACGGCTTCGCCACCCAGGACCAGCTCGACGAGCAGCGGCAGAAGATCACCGACGGCCGCGAGCAGATCGCCGACGGCCGGAAGCAGATCGAGGACGGTCAGGCGCAGCTCGACGCGCAGAAGGCCCAGCTCGAGTCCGGCAAGCAGCAGATCGCGGACGCCCAGGCGCAGCTCGACGCGCAGAAGGCCCAGGCACAGGCGCAGGCACAGGCCGCCGGAGCCGCCGCCTCGAGCGCTGCGGCGCAGGCGCAGGCACAGGCCGGCCAGCAGCAGCTCGCCCAGGCGCAGGCGCAGATCGACGCGCAGCAGCAGCAGATCACCTCGGGTGAGCAGCAGATCCAGGCCGCCCAGCAGGAGATCGACGCCAACACGACGAAGCTCGACGACAGCGAGCGCGAACTCGAGCAGGGATCCGACCTGCTCGCACTGTCCAAGGGCATCCGCTTCGTCTCGACGAACGAGTCCGCCGCGATCGGCACCGTGCAGTTCACCACGTCGACGAACGAGGTGCCGGCGGAGACCAAGGACGCCATCACGAGCAAGGCCGACGACGCGGGCATCGACGGCGTCGACGTGTACGTCTCGCAGGACATCGCCCAGGGGGTCCCCTCGATCCTCGGACCCGGCGAGGTCATCGGCCTCGTCGTCGCCGCGATCGTGCTCTTCCTCATGCTCCGCACGGTGATCGGTGCAGCCGTCCCGCTGCTCTCCGCGGTGCTCGGCGTCGGCGTCGCCTCGCTCGCCGCCCTGTCCTTCTCGAGCCTCGTCGAGTTCATCTCGGTCACGCCGGTGCTGGGGGTGATGCTCGGCCTGGCGGTCGGCATCGACTACTCGCTGTTCATCATGAACCGGCACCGCACGCAGCTGAAGGCCGGCATGGGCGTGCACGAGTCGATCGGGCTCGCGAACGGCACCTCCGGCAACGCCGTCGTGTTCGCCGGTGCGACCGTGATCGTCGCCCTGCTCGCGCTCAACATCACCGGGATCCCGTTCCTCGGCCTGATGGGCACGGTCGGCGCGGTCGCGGTCCTGTTCGCCATCCTCATCGCGACCTCGTTCACGCCGGCGCTCATGTCGCTGCTCGGCATGCGCCTGCTCCGGAAGAAGGAACGCGCGCGCATCGGCGACACGGGGTCGATCCGGGTGCCGAACAAGCCGATGTCGACCTGGCGCGCGGTGATCACCCTCGTCGCCGGTGTCGCCGTGCTCGGGACGATCGCGCTCCCCGCGACGCAGATGCGCCTCGGGCTGCCGACCGGCGCATCCGAGGCGACCGACTCGTCGCAGTACATGGCGTACAAGGCGCTCGAGCGCGAGTTCGGTGCCGGTCAGAACGGGCCCCTGCTCGTGGTGGCCGACCTGCCGAAGGCGATCGCGGAGGACGACGTCACCGCGACCGAGGTCACGATCGGCAAGGCGCTCGTGCAGAACGACGACGTCGACGCCGTCCTGCCGATCGGCGCGTCGAAGGACCGCGACATCATCGCCTTCCAGGTGAAGCCCGCCGGCGGCCCGGACAGCATCTCGACCGAGGAGCTCGTCAAGGACCTCCGCGAGCAGACCGTGTCGAGCGACGACGGGCGGATCACGCTCGGCGTCGCCGGCAACGCGAGCGCGAACATCGACGTGTCCGAGAAGCTCGCGGACGTCCTGCCGCTCTACCTCGTGGTGGTCGTCGGCCTGTCGCTGATCATCCTGATCCTGGTGTTCCGGTCGATCCTCGTCCCGATCACCGCGACGGCGGGCTTCATCCTCTCGATCCTCGCCTCGTTCGGTGGTCTGACCGCGATCTACCAGTTCGGCTGGCTCAGCTCCGTGTTCGGCACCCACGACCCGGGGCCCATCCTGAGCTTCCTGCCGATCATCGAGATCGGCATCCTGTTCGGGCTCGCGATGGACTACCAGCTGTTCCTGGTGTCGGGCATGCGCGAGGCGTACGCCCACGGGGCGAGCGCGAAGGTGGCGGTCCAGCGTGGTCTGCACGCGGGACGCGCGGTGGTCACGGCAGCCGCGATCATCATGATCTCGGTGTTCTCGGGCTTCATCTTCTCGGAGTCCTCCACCATCAAGCCGATCGGCTTCGGCCTGGCCTTCGGGGTCCTGGTCGACGCCTTCGTGGTCCGGATGCTCCTCATCCCGGCGGTCATGCACCTGCTCGGTCGGAGCGCCTGGTGGATCCCGAAGTGGCTCGACCGGATCCTGCCGGACGTCGACGTCGAGGGCGCCAAGCTCGAGCGGTCGCACCCGTCCGACGCGCGCGGCCACGACGACGGCGCCGCGCACCGCGGTTCGCACGCCGCGGACGTCGAGCCGGACGCCAACGCGCACGAGGGGCACACGCCGACGCACCGCGCGTAGGCGACCCGCGTCACGACGCACCAGCGTGGAGGCCCGGTGCCGGTCCACGAGACCGGCACCGGGCCTCCCGGCCGTCGTGCGGCACGCAGTCGCGACCGTTCGTGCACGAAGGTATCGTGGGCGCATGGATGCGACCGACGTCGACCCGCTCGCCCTCGACCGCCAGCTCTGCTTCGCCCTGGCCGCCACGAGCCGCAGCGTCGTCGGCCTGTACCGCGACCTCCTCGAGCCGATGGGCCTGACCCACCCGCAGTACCTCGTGATGCTCGCCCTGTGGGAGCAGGACCCGCGGTCGGTGCGCGGGATCGCCCGGGAGCTCCGGCTCGACTCCGCGACGCTCAGCCCGCTGCTCAAGCGCCTGGAGGCGTCCGGGTACGTCCGCCGCACGCGCAGCACGGTCGACGAACGCCAGCTCGAGGTGTCGCTCACCACGGCCGGTCGCGCCCTCCGGGATCGCGCCCGAGCCGTCCCCGTCGCCGTCGCCGACCGACTGGGGTGGCCCGTCGAGCGGCTCGAGCGCTTGAAGGACGACCTCACCGAGCTGCTCGGTCGGGTCGACACGCTCGACTGACGACGGCGGGCGTGGCAGAATGGTTCGTGCACGAACGAAAGGGTGGACCGTGGGTCGCTTCGGCAAGTGGTACGACCGCTGGAACCGCACGCTCATCGAGAAGATGGGTCCGTCGCAGATCGGTGCCGGACGCGTCGAGGGCGTCGACGACCGCACCGTCGACCGTCCCTGCCCGATCTGCCACCAGCCGCTCTCGCAGCACACCGTGATCCGTCCCGAGGGCCAGGTCCGCTCGAGCACGCTGGTGTGCCCCGGTCGCTGAGGATCCGCCGTGCCGGGGGAATTGCCCCGCGCAACACGTGGTTGAACGGACACGTGAAGCTCTTCGAAGCCGCCGACCTCGGCGCACTCCACCTCCGCAACCGCATCGTCATGGCACCCCTCACCCGGACGCGCGCCGGTGAGCAGGGCATCCCGAACGACCTGCTGGTCGAGCACTACGCGCAGCGCGCGAGCCTCGGCATGATCATCACCGAGGGCACCTGGCCCGTGCAGGAGGGCCGCTCGTACCCGGGCCAGCCCGGCATCGAGACCGACGAGCAGGTCGCCGGCTGGCGTCGCGTCACCGACGCGGTGCACGAGCGGGGCGGCACCATCGTCATGCAGCTCATGCACGGCGGTCGCGTCTCGCACACCGACATCTCGCAGACCCCGCGGATCGTCGGCCCCTCGGCCGTCGCCGCCCCGGGCCAGACCCACCTCGCCGACGGCTCGAAGGCGGACATGCCCGTGCCGCACGAGCTCACCACCGACGAGGTCCGCGAGGCCGTCCAGGGCTTCGCCCGTGCCGCCCGCAACGCCATCGCCGCCGGACTCGACGGCGTCGAGGTGCACGGCGCGAACGGGTACCTCGTGCACGAGTTCCTCTCCCCCGTCTCGAACACCCGCACCGACGAGTACGGCGGCTCCCCCGAGAACCGCGCACGCTTCGCCGTCGAGGTCACCACGGCCGTCGCCGAGGCGATCGGCGCGGACCGCGTCGGCATCCGCCTCTCGCCGCAGCACAACATCCAGGGCGTCCTGGAGGAGGACGACGCGGACGTCCGCGCGACCTACACGGCCGTCGCCGAGGGCCTCGCGCCGCTCGGGCTCGCCTTCGTCGACGTCCTGCACGCCGAGCCGGGCAGCGACCTCGTGCAGCACGTCCGTCGCACCGCCGGAGCGCCGTTCATCGCGAACTCCGGCTTCTCGTCGATGACGACCCGCGACGAGGCGATCGCGCTGCTCGACGGCGACCTCGCCGACGCCGTGGCCGTGGGTCGCGCGGCGATCGCGAACCCGGACCTCGCCGAGCGCTGGGAGCAGGAGGCGGAGCTCAACGAGCCGCGCCCGGAGCTCTTCTACGGCGCGACGGCCGAGGGCTACACGGACTACCCGACGATGGCCGAGGTGTCGGAGCGCGTCGCGTAGTCGACGCGACCAGCGACGGACGGGAGGCGCGGTGCCGGCTGGCACCGCGCCTCCCGTCCGTCTCCGGTCCGGTCCGCTGCTACCGGGTCGCCTCGTGCGGCCGGTCCCGGTCGGTGCCGTCCCACAGGTCGGCGCAGTCGACCCCGGTGACGCCCGCTCGACCGAGCCAGACTCCCGCGGACCGGTCGGCCGGGTCGGCCGTCACCGCGGCGAGGAGCCCTGCGCGGTGGTCCGGACCGACGAGGACGGGGTGGCCCGGCCGCTCGCCGAACACCGCGCGCCGCAGGACGTCGCGGTCCGACCCCGGTCCGAGCACGCGCCGGACGACCGCGGCGGGCAGCGTCGGCAGGTCGACGAGGGTGATGCAGGCGGTGTCCTCGTCGTCGAGGGCGCGCAGCCCCGCGGCGAGCGACGCCCCCGGCCCGGTCGCCCAGTCGGCGGCGATGACGACCCTCACGTCGGGAGCGATCGGGACGTGCGTCCGTGCGCGGTCGGCGGCGGCTCCGAGCACCACGACGACCTCGGCGCAGCCGCCGGCGCGCAGGGCGTCCACCGCCAGCGTCGGCCAGGGCACGCCGTCCGGGCTCCGCACGAGCGCCTTCGGGGTGCCCATCCGGGTGCCGGCACCCGCGGCGAGCACGACCCCGACCACGCGGCGCCGATCCCGCACGGCGGCCGGGCTCACACGAACGCGGGCACCGACGTCCACGCCGCCGGGGCCTCGGCGACGCCGTCGCGGACGACCGTGCCGGAGATGAGGCCGTAGGGGCGGTCCGCGGCGAAGAACACCTCGCCGGGGTTCTCGAGCCCGAACGGTGCGAGGTCGACGAGGAAGTGGTGCTTGTTCGGCATCGAGAAGCGGACCTCGGCGATCTCGGGGAACGCCTCGATCGCCGTGCGGCCCATCGCGAAGAGGGTCTGCTGGAGCGCCAGCGAGTGCAGCTCGGCGAAGGTCGCGAGCATCCGGTCGAGCACGCCGGCGTACACCGCGTCGTAGTCGATGCCCGCGGCGACGGCCTCGGGCGTGTAGCGCCAGCGCGCGGTCACCGAGGTCGCGAGGATCCGGTCGTCGGTCTCCGCGAGCGTCGTGTAGCCGTCGCGGGGGAAGCCGTGGAACTCGCTGCCGGTGCTCTTCAGGACGGTGAGGTCGGTCACGCCGGCGAGCACGTGCACGTCGTCGCCGTCGACCTGCACGACGGCCGTCCGCGTGCCCCGACCCGAGCGGACGAACGAGTGGTCGTGCTCCCGCCCGTCCACGGCGATGCGCTCCCAGGCGTGCTGCTCGGCCGAGAGGGTCGACCCGTCGTACCAGTCGAACGCCGTCGCGAAGTGCCGGCCGAGGCGGAGCAGGAACTCCTCCGGGCTGCCGACCCCGTGCTCCTTCGCGAACGCGTACACGGTGTTCTTCTGCGTGTCGGTGGCCACGACCTTGGCGTTGTCGCCCTCGGTGTACGACTCGGCGAGCGCCGCACCCCGGAGCTGCGTCGTGACGGTGAGGTCCTCGATCTCGTGCCGGTCCGTGTCGCGGGTGACCCGGACGAGCCGGACCTCGGCCTTGCCGTACTGGTTCGCGCCGAGACGGACGGACGTGGTGGTGGGGGCGGACGTGGCCTCGGTGATCTCCATGACGGCGACGATGGCACCCGTGTGTTTCGGTGGTGCGTCGATCAGGTCACGGGTTCGGGCACCGGCCGTGATGCCGGCGTCGCTCCCCCGTAACGACGCTGAAACACCCGTTCCCTACCGTTGCCGCAACGACCCGATCCGGTCCGACCCGATCCGATCCGATCCGACAGAGGAGGCCCCGTGGCACGCACGACCGCACCCCGAGCGGCGTCCCGACGTGCTCGTGGGGCGTGGAACCGCGGGATGATCGCGCACGGCCGACGGCCGCAGGTGTCCCCCGACCCCTCGCCCGTCATCCCGATCGGACCCTCGCATGGACCTCGTCACCGTCCGCACCGTGCGGACACCGTCGCACCGCGACGACCTCGCCCTCGCCCCCGGTGAGCAGCCCCTCGCCGGCGGGACCTGGCTGTACTCCGAGGAGCAGCCGGGCACGACCGGCCTCGTCGACCTGACGACGCTCGGCTGGCCCGACGCGGAACGGACGCCCGACGGTCTGCGCCTCGGCGCCACCTGCACGCTCGCGGCACTGCTGCGCGTGCGACCGGAGCCGGACTGGCGTGCCTGGCCGCTCGTCGACCGGTGCGTGAACGCACTGCTGGCGTCGTTCAAGGTCTGGAACGCGGCGACCGTCGGCGGCAACGTCGCCACCGCGCTGCCGGCCGGGGCGGTCACCGCGCTGCTCGTCACCCTCGACGCGACCGCCGTGGTGTGGACGACGGACGGCGGGGAGCGTCGACTGCCGGTCGCGGACCTCGTGACCGGACCGCGCACCACCGCACTGAACCCGGGCGAGGTCGTCCGGGCCTTCGACGTGCCCACGGCGGCGCTCCGCGGGACGACCGGCTTCCGCCGGGTGTCGCTCAGCCCGCACGGGCGGACCGGGACCCTCGTCACGGCTCGACGGGATGCCGACGGCTTCGTGCTCGTCGTCACCGGCGGGACCCCGCGCCCACTCGTGCTGCGGTGGAACACGATCCCGGCGACGGCCGAGGTGGACGCCGCCCTCGCAGCCCACGACGACTGGTACGACGACCCGCACGGCTCCCCGGACTGGCGGCGAGCGGTGTCCCGACGCTTCGCCGCCGAACTAGTCGCCGAGGCGGCCGGCGCCGCCGCCGCCGCGACCGACGCTGCCGACGGGGGTGCCCGATGAGGCTCACGGTCGACGGCACCGAGCTCGACACGAGCCCGCAGCCCGGACAGGTGCTCCGGACGCTCCTCCGCGAGCACGGCGTCACCGCGGTGAAGAAGGGCTGCGACGCAGGCGACTGCGGTGCGTGCTCGGTGCTGCTCGACGGCGTGCCCGTGCACTCCTGCATCACGCCCGCGCACCGGCTCGAGGGCCGCACGGTGACCACCGCCGCGGGCCTCGGCACCCCGGAGGACCCGCACCCGGTGCAGCGGGCGTTCGCCGAGGCGCCGGGCTTCCAGTGCGGCTTCTGCACGGCCGGGTACGTCGTCACGGCCTCGGCGCTCGACGACGACCAGCTCGCCGACCGGCACCGGGCGCTCAAGGGCAACGTCTGCCGGTGCACCGGCTACCGCGCGATCGAGGACGCCCTCGACGGGGTCCGCAACACCGCGTGCGCCTCCGCCGGGGACGCCGTCGGTACGTCGGTCGCGGCACCGGCGGCGATGCGCATCGTCACGGGCCAGGAGGAGTACACGCTCGACGTCCGGCGGACCGAAGCGCTCCTCCACCTCGCGGTCCTCGGCAGCCCGCACGCGCACGCCCGCGTCACCGCGATCGACACGAGCGCGGCCGAGGCGCTGCCGGGGGTGCACGCCGTGCTCACCCACCGCGACGACCCGGGCGTGCTGTTCTCGACCGGGCGCCACGAGTCGCGGCTCGACGACCCCGACGACACCCGCGTGTTCGACACCGTGCTGCGCTTCCGCGGGCAGCGGGTCGCGGCCGTCGTCGCCGACAGCGTCCGCACCGCCGAGCAGGCCTGCGCGCTGCTCCGGGTCGAGTACGAGGTGCTGCCGAGCGTGCACGACGTCGACGCCGCCCGGCTCCCCGGCGCACCGCTCCTGCACGGCGACAAGACCACCGAGGAGCACCGGATCGCCGACCCGGGCCGGAACGTGGTGGCCGCCCTGCACGGCGGGACCGGTGACCTCGAGGCCGCCCTCGCCGCGTCCGCGGCGACGGTCGAGGGCACCTGGTCGACCGGCCGCGTCTCCCACGCCGCGCTCGAGACGCACGCCACCCGCGGATCGCTGGACCGGGACGGGAGGCTCGTGCTCCGGACCGCCACGCAGGTCCCGTTCCTGGTCCGCGACGAGGTCGCCCACGTCTTCGGTCTCGACCCCTCGCGTGTGCGCGTGGTCGCCAAGCGGGTCGGCGGTGGGTTCGGCGGCAAGCAGGAGATGCTCACCGAGGACCTCGTCACGCTCGCCGTCCTCCGCACCGGACGCGCGGTGCAGTACGAGTTCAGCCGCCGCGACGAGTTCACGATCGCGCCGACGCGGCACCCGATGCGCGTCCGCGTCCGTCTCGGTGCGGACGCGTCGGGACGACTGACCGCGATGCACGTCGACCAGACGATGGACACCGGCGCGTACGGCAACCACGGCGTCGGCGTCATGTTCCACTCGGTGAGCGAGTCGGTCGCCGTGTACCGCTGCCCGGTCAAGCGCGTGGACGCGGAGTCCGTGTACACGAACAACCTGCCGTCGGGCGCGTTCCGCGGGTACGGCCTCGGCCAGGTCGTGTTCGCGATCGAGTCCGCGATGGACGAGCTCGCCCGACGCCTCGGCCTCGACCCGCTCGAGTTCCGGCGGCGCAACGTCGTCGTCCCCGGCGACCCGCTCGTCGTCACCGGTCCGGACGAGCAGGACGACCTGCGCTGGGAGGGCAGCTACGGCCTCGACCAGTGCATCGACCTGGTCGAGGACGCCCTCAGCGCTCCCCTGCCCGAGGTCCCCGCGATGGACGGGCCGCCGCTCGACGACGCGGCCGTCGACGGGACGGGGGACTGGGCGTTCGGCACCGGCGTCGCCCTCGCGGCGATCGCCACCATGCCGCCCCGCGGGCACCACGCCCACGCCTCGGTCGAGGCCACCGAGGACGGCCGCTACCGCATCGGCGTCGGCACGGCGGAGTTCGGCAACGGCACCACGACGGTGCACACGCAGCTCGTCGCCACGGCGCTCGGCACCACGCCCGACCGGGTCGACGTCCACCAGTCCGACACCGACGCCGCGCGGTACGACACCGGTGCGTTCGGTTCGGCCGGGGTCGTCGTCGCGGGCAAGGCGCTGTACGCCGCGGCGCTGGACCTGCACGACCAGATGACGGCGCGCGCGCTGACGATCGCGGCCGCCCGGACCCCGAGGAGTGCCGTCGGCCCACTCGGCCCCGCGGTCGCGGTGCTGCCCGACGGCGTCCGCATCGGCGACGAGCTGGTCGGGCACGCCGAGCTCCTGGCCGAGGGCCCCCTCGTCGCGCACGGCAGCCACGACGGGACCCCGCGGTCACTGGCCTTCACGGTGCACGGTGCCCGGGTCGCGGTGCACCGGCCGACGGGCGAGGTCCGGGTGCTCCACAGCGTCCAGGCGGTGGACGCGGGCACGGTCCTCAACCCCGAGCAGCTCCGCGGCCAGGTGGAGGGCGGCGCCGCACAGGCGATCGGTTCGACGCTGTACGAGGAGGTCGTGCTCGACGCCGAGGGCCGGGTCACCACCGACGCGTTCCGCTCCTACCGGGTGCCGAAGATCTCGGACGTGCCGCGCACCGAGGTCCGGTTCGCCGTCACCTCCGACCCGCTCGGACCGCTCGGTGCGAAGTCGATGAGCGAGGCGCCGTACAACCCGGTCGCCCCGGCCGTCGCGAACGCGGTGCGGGACGCGGTCGGGGTCCGCCCGTACCGCCTGCCGATGACGCGCGACCGCGTGTGGGCGATGCTGCAGGACGCGGCAGCGGACGCGGCAGTGGACGCGACGACGACCGACGCGACCGACGCCGGAGGTGCGTGATGTTCGAACTGGCACCGCGCCTCCTGGCCGTCCTCGAGACCGGCGACCCCGTCGTCGTCGCGACGGCCGTCGCGATGTCCGGCAGCGCACCGAGCGGGGTGGGCACGTCGATGGCGGTCCTGCCCCGCGGTCAGGTCGTCGGCACGATCTCCGGCGGCTGCGTCGAGGGGTCGTTGTTCGTGACCGCCGAGCAGGTCCTCGAGGACGGCGTCCCCGTGCTCGAACGGTTCGGCTTCGACGAGGACCCGGACGACCCGGACGCCGTGTGGGCACCGGCACTCCGCTGCGGAGGGCGGGTCGAGGTCCTCGTCCGCCGGATAGCACCCGGCGACCCCGTGGTCGACGCCCTCCGCCGGGCGGCGTCGGGCGTCCCGACGTCGCTCGCGCTCTCGCTCGACCCGGTCACACTCGGCGAGGTCGTCACCGCTCCGGACGGCTGCCGGGGCCGGGTCTTCGTCGAACGTGCCGACGCCCGACCGCGCTGCATCGTGGTCGGTGCCGTGGAGTCCGCCGTCGCGGTGACGAACGCCGCGGCGGTGCTCGGCCACGCGGTGACCGTGGTGGACCCGCGGCCGGTGTTCCTGACCGACGAGCGGTTCCCCGCCGCGGACGAGCGCATCGTCGGATGGCCGACACGGGTGCTCGAGGGGCTGCCGATCGACGCGTCGACCACCGTCGTGGTGCTCTCGCACGACGACCGGTTCGACGCCGCGGTGATCGACCTCGCGCTCCGACGGGGCGCCGGCTACGTCGGGGCGATGGGCTCCCGGGCGACGCACGGTCGGCGACTCGCGGCGCTGCACGCGCTCGGGACGCCGGACCTGGGGCGCCTGCGGTCGCCGATCGGCCTCGACATCGGCGCAGAGACCCCCGCAGAGCTGGCCGTCGCGATCATGGCCGAGGTCATCGCGGTACGTCGGGGTGCTCCCGGCGGCGCGCTCGCCGACGGCTCCGGCCCGATCCACCGGCGCGCGGTCCGCGTCTGACGGCGGGCACCCTCCGAACCACGGATCCGACGTCGAACCGCCCGCGGCGCCTGGTTCGACGTCGGGATCCTGGTTCGATCCGGCGGAGGCGCGCGGACGGTGTGCGGGGTCGGCGTCAGGTACGGAGTCGAGTGTGCGGACGCTCCGATCGTATGATCATTGGAGGCACCGAGACCCCGTGCTCGCCGGACGCTCAGCCGACGGGCGTGCGCGCGAGCCGCTCGCCGAGCCGAGCGGCGATCTCGCGCTCGTCGCCCGTCACGAGCCGGTAGTCACGCACCACCACGCGCCCACCGACGACCACGTGCCGCGGTCGACGGCCCGGGGACGCCCAGAGCAGCCCCGCGACCGGGTCCGCCACGCCCGCGTCCGCCACCCCGGAGACGTCCCACACGCACAGGTCGCCGGCGGTCCCCTCCCCGAGGTGCCCGAGCTCGGGCCGTCCGAGCCCCGCGGCCGACCCCTCGGTCATCATCCCGAGCACCTGGCGCGCGGGCAGCTGCGGCCCGACGAGCGCCGACACCTGCATCGCGAGCCGGCCGTCCGCGAGCAGGTGCCCCGCGTCGTTGCTGCCCCCGCCGCTCGTCCCGAGTCCGACCGGGATCCCGGCCGCCGCGAGCGCTGCGACGGGGGCGATCCCCCACCCCATCGGCACGTCGCACCCGGGTGCGTGCGTCGCGGTCACGCCGGCCGCCGCGAGCCGACCGATCTCGTCGTCCGTCACGTCGCAGAGGTGCGCGATCGTGACGTCCGGCGCCAGCCATCCCCACTCCTCGAGCAGGTCCAGCGGTCGGCGGCCGTACCGCTCGAGCGCGATGGCGGTGTCGACCTGCTCGTTCGCCTGCGTCCGACGCCGGAGCCCGTGCCGTGCAGCGACCTCGCCGAGTGCCCGGAAGGTCGCCTCGCCGTCGGAGTGCACGCCCGCCGGTCCCACCGCCACCTGCAGTCCGCCGTCGGGGTCCACCCCGCCCGCCGCCCGCTCGTGCAGCAGCCCCGTGGCGATCGCGTCCGCCGACGCCGCAGCGCGGTCGGGGTCGTCCCGCGCCGACCCGCGCACGAGGACGAGCCGGCCGCCGAGTCCCCGGACGGCGTCGACCGTCGCCGCGGCGAGCGCGACGGTGTCGTCGGTCGTCGCGTCCGCGGGCCAGTTCAGGTGGTGGTCCGCGATCGTCGTGACGCCGGACAGGAGGCCCTCCGCGGCCCCGGCAGACGCCGCCAGTCCGTAGAGCTCGGGATCGTGCCCCGCCCGGCCGTACGCCGCGGCCATCGTCGGCAGCCAGTCGGCCATCGGCACACCCCGGGTGCCGGGCAGGGTGCGGAACGCCGTCTGCAGCAGGTGGTGGTGCGCGTTCACCAGGCCCGGCGTGACCACACATCCCGACGCGTCGAGCGTGGTCGCCAGGTCGCTGCCGTCGTCGAGGACCACGTCGCCCTCCCGTTCGGTCCGGGGGTCGACGAGCACGCGCAGGGCACCGGTGACGGTCAGCATGGGTGCGTTTGTAGCAGCGTCCTGTTTCCGGGGTGTGTCGGACGGTCGACGGCGCACGGCCGTGCCTGGGTAGCCTCGGCCGGGTGCCGACGGCGTCACGTGTTCCGCACGACGACCCGGAAGGCCCCCACCATGTTCCGACGCAGCTCCCCCGGCAGCGCACCCACCACGAGCGTCTGGGCCGACTCGTTCGGACGGCTTGCGACGCGCTGCTCCCAGGTCGTCCTCGTCGTGACCGTCGCCCTCGGCACCGTGTACGCGGTCGCGCAGGTCGGGCTCGTCACGATCCCGGTCCTCGTCGCCCTCATCATCGCCTCGGCCCTGCACCCGGTCGTCGGGTGGCTCCGCCGGCACGGGGTCCCGTCGGTGCTCGCGACGGCGCTCGTGTTCGTCGCGGTGCTGGCGCTGCTCGCCGGCATCCTGTGGCTCCTCGTCGCGGCCGTCGCGAGCCAGTGGTCGACGCTCCAGTCCTCCGCCGTCGACGGCCTGCAGCAGGTGCAGGACCTCCTGCACGAGCTGCCGTTCCGGATCACGGACGGCCAGATCGAGGACGCCGTGGACGGGATCGTCGACTTCGTCACGAGCGCTCGGTTCGGCGCCGGAGCGCTGGCCGGCATCTCCGCCGTGACGAACGTCGTCACCGGCGCGGTGCTCATGGCCGTGATCCTGTTCTTCTTCCTCAAGGACGGGCCGGCGCTCTGGGAGTTCCTGCTCCGACCCTTCACCGGCGGCTCCTACGACCGCGCCCGACGCATCGGCGACCGCGTCGTGACGACGCTCGGCGGGTACGTCCGCGGGACCGCCGCGGTGGCCGCGTTCGACGCCGTCGCCATCGGCGCCGGGCTGGCCGTGCTCGGCGTCCCGCTCACGATCCCGCTCGCGGTCGTCGCCTTCGTGACCTCGTTCATCCCGATGATCGGGGCGCCGATCGCCGGGACGCTCGCCGCACTCGTCACCCTCGTCGGGGTCGGGCCGGTACAGGCGGTGGTCGTCGTGGCGATCGTCGTGCTCGTCAACCAGATCGAGGGCAACTTCCTGCAACCCGTGCTGATGGGCAAGACCCTCCGGCTGCACGGGCTGGTCATCCTGGTCGGGCTGACCGCGGGGACCGTCCTCGGCGGGGTGACCGGGGCCCTGCTCGCCGTGCCCCTGATCGCCGCGGCCTGGGGCGTCGTGCAGGTCTGGAACGGCGACGACCGGCCCGCCGAGGCCTGGCGGCAGAAGCGCCGCGAGACGGTGCCGGTCGGCTGAGGGCTACGGCCGGCGGGACGGGACGGGTGCGCGGAGCCCGCTGCTCCGCCGCTCGATCTCGGCCAGCGCGAGCACCGTCTCCGGGTCCCGCTGCCGCCACCGGTCCACGACGCCGGCACCGAGCCTCCCGACCGCGTCCCGCGTCGTCAGCGCCCGGACGGCGAGCAGTTCCGTGCCGTCGGGCTGCTGCGCCAGTCGTCGGGTCGCGGACGCCCGGCGGATGAAGCCGCCCCGGTACCGGAGCCAGACTGCGACCAGCACGACGACGAGCACCACCGCCAGCGAGGTGCCGAGCAGGTGCGCGAGGTGCAGCGTCTCCTCCTGCTGCTGCGACCCCGCCGCCGCGATGTCGCCCGCACTCCGGCTCGCGTCACGCAGGGGCCGGCTCACCGAGCTGCCGACGAGCGGGACGTCGCCCAGAGCATCGGCGGTCCGGCGGAGCTGCTGTTCGAACGCCGACCCCTGCTCGTCCACGCGTCCCCCGATGGCGGCGAGCGCACTGATCGACGCCGAGACCGCGCGTCCCAGGAGCACGGCGACCACGATGCCGCCGAGCACGACGACGTCGAGCAGCACCTGCGCCGCGGTCCGGACGAGTCGGGCGTCGTAGATCACCATGCTCCGGTCCTACCAGGCGCCCGTTCGGCCGCTCGGAGCGGTCCGCGCCTCAGCCTCCGATCGGCAGAGCGCGGGCAGCCGCAACGGGGTCGGTTGCCAGCCGTGCGTGCGTCTCGACGTCGAAGCGCTCATCGCCGTACCGCAGCTTCTGCCGCTCGGTTCCCTCCACCGCGAAGCCCGCCGCCGTCGCGACCCGACACGAGGCAGGGTTGTCGAGACGGTGTCCGAGCTCCAGACGGAACAGCCCGGCGGCGAAGGCCCACCGCGCCACCGCCCGCAGCCCCTCCGCGGCGAGACCACGGCCACGCACGTGATCCGTGAGCCAGTAGTGCGCCCAGGCCGTCCCGTGCCGGTACTCGATCGCCGCCAGCCCGACGTTCCCGACGGCGACATCGTCCTCGACGACGGCCCAGTTCCTCGTGGACGAGTCGGACCGCAGGACGGTCGCGATGTGGTCAGCTGCCTGTGCCTCGTCGGCGATCTCGACGCCGCTGAACTGCCGCGACAGGTCGGGGGTCGACCGACACGCGGCGAGCAGGGCCGGCGCATCGGCGGGCGACCACGGACGGAGCTGGACTGTCACCGCACCATCCTGCCCCGCTTCCGAGCGATGTCGCAGGAGGAACGGCCCCGCCGTCGGGTGTGACGCAGTAGGGTCCTGCGGATGCGGAACCTCGACTGGGACGGGTACCCGAACGCGCGTGACCTCGGCGGTCTCCCCACCCCCGACTCCCCGACCGGCGCCACGATCCACGGTCGCGTGGCTCGGGGACCGCGACGGGAGCGACTCACCGAGGCCGGCTGGAGCCACGCGCGCGAGTGGGGGCTCGCCACGGTCGTCGACCTCCGCTGCCCGGACGAGGTCGGTGTCCGCGACGGCGACCCGGACGTGCCACCGGCAACCCGCGCGTCCGTCCCGGTGGTGCTCGCCCCGACCGAGGACCAGGACGATCCCGAGTTCCGGGCGGTGTGCTTCCCGATCCTCGACTCGCCCGAGTACTGGCGGCACAACTGGCGGATCCTGCCCGACCTCGTGCTCGGTGCCCTCCGGGCCGTCGCCGACGCCCCGACCGGCGTGCTCGTGCACTGCAGCGCGGGACGCGACCGCACGGGCATGATCAGTGCGCTCCTCCTGGCGAACGCCGGGGTGGCACCGGCGATCGTCGCCGAGGACCACGCCGCATCGGTCCGCGCGATGGCGGGCACGGCGATCCACGCACCGACGCACGACCGACAAGCATCGTGGGGACCGGAGCAGGTGGAGGCGTGGATCGCGACCACGGGACCCGTCGTCGCGGAGGTCGCCGCGGACGTCGACGGTGCGTTCGCGACCATCGGCGTGGACGACGTGCTGCGCGACCGGCTGCGTGGCCTGCTGACCCGGCCCTGCTGATCCGGCCCTGCTGATCCGGCCCTGAGCACCGGGCGTTCCGACGGGGGCCGCGCGCACCACGGGGAAACCCGACGGTGACACCCGCGAAACACGGGCACCCTAGGTTCGCCACATGTCACAGACCCTGATCCGCGCCGGCTGGGTGCTGACCGCCGCGCCCGACGACTCCGCCACCCCCGCCGCGATCCGCGACGGCGCCGTGCTGCTCGACGGGGACCGCATCGCCGCCGTGGGCACCTTCGCCGAGCTGTCGGCCGCGCACCCCGACGCTCCGGTCCGCGGCGGTGCGTACGACGTCGTGACGCCGGGGTTCGTCAACACGCACGGGCACTTCAGCGAGGGCCTCATCACGGGCATCGGCTCGCAGTACACGCTGTGGGAGTGGCTCGCGGCGCTGATCGGCCGCGTCAACCCGGTGATGACCCGCGAGAAGGCCTACGCCGGGACGGTCCTGCAGGGCATCCAGCTGCTCCGGAGCGGTGTCACGACGGCGAACGACATGTTCTGCGCGGACCCGGTGCCGGACGAGCCGGCGACGCCGGGCGTCGTGCAGGCGCTCGAGGACCTCGGACTGCGCGGTGTCGTGTCGTTCGGCTCGGGCGACGTCGACCGCGACTTCGGTGCGACGCCGATCCTCGAGGAGTTCGAGGCGCTGCGCGAGGCCGCGGACGCCAGCCGGTACAGCACGTTCCGGGTCGGGGTCTCGTCGATCGGCCGCTACACCGACGACACCTGGCAGGAGCACGTCGACTACGCGGTCGCGGGCGGCCACGGCGTGCACGTGCACTTCCACGAGGTGCGCGAGGAGGTCACCGCCGCGCGCCAGCGCACCGGCCGGACGGCGATCGGGCACGCCGAGGCCACGGGCATGTTCCAGGTGCCGGTCATCGCGGCGCACAGCGTGTGGGTCGACCGCGAGGACCGGGAGCGCTACGCCACGAACGGCGTCGGCGTGGCCCACAACCCGGTCGCGAACGGCATCCTGGCCAGTGGCATCGCCCCGGTCGCGGAGCTCCGCGCCCTGGGGATCCCGGTCGGCATCGGCGTGGACGGGCCGGCGTCGAACGACTCGCAGGACTTCCTGCAGGCGATGAAGACCGCTGCGCTCCTCGCCCGGGTCCGCGACCTGCAGGCCACCGCGATGAGCGCCCGGGAGGCGTTCGAGATGGGCACGATCGGCGGCGCCCGTGCGCTGCGGATGGAGCACGAGATCGGCTCGCTCGAACCCGGCAAGCGCGCGGACCTGGTCGTGTTCGACGGCGACTCCCCCACCCTGGCGAACGTCCACGACCCCTACCAGGCGGTCGTCTTCGTCGCGGGCAGCCGCGAGGTCCGTGACGTCTGGGTCGACGGCGACCTGAGCGTCGCCGACTTCGACGTCACGAGGGTCGACGTCCGCGAGGCGGTGGACCGGGCACGCCCGCTCGCCCGCCAGCTGGTCGCCGAGGCGGGCCTGGAGCGTCTGTCGGCGCTCACCGGCGGCGCGCTCGACGACACCGAGCGTCCGTAGGAGACGCCGAGCGTCCGCAGGGCGTCAGAGTTCGAGCACCAGGCGCGGGCATCCGCGCCGGGCGCGCGACACGCAGACCATCATCGTGCGGTCGTCGGCCTGCTCCTCCGGGCTGAGCACGGTGTCGCGGTGCTCGACGGCGCCCTCGAGGACGGGCGTCTCGCAGGTCCCGCACGTGCCCTCGCGGCAGGAGGAGAGCACGAAGGCGCCGGCCTCCTCGGCGACCTCGAGCAGGGTGCGGTCGGCGGGGACGGTGACGGTCGTGCCGGTGAGCGTGAGCTCGACCTCGAACGCCTCTCCGGGCGCGTCCACGTCGGCGGCGGGCTCGAACCGCTCGACCCGGACGCTGCCCGCCGGCCAGTGCGCGGCTGCCGACTCGACGGCGTCCATGAGCCCGCGTGGGCCGCAGCAGTAGACGACCGCGTCGCGCGGTTCGGCGAGGAGTCCGATGACGTTCAACCGGGGGTGCTCGTCCGCGGCCGCGACGACGACCCGCTCCGGGTGCGCCGCGACGAGGTCGTCGACGAAGGCCATCCGACTGCGACTGCGTCCGGCGTAGTGGAGCTCCCACGGGGTCCCGGCACGCTCGGCCGCCTCGATCATCGCGGTGAGGGGCGTGATCCCGATGCCGCCCGCGACGAACACGGCCGGTCGGGTCGGGTCGAAGCCGAAGTGGTTCCGGGGTCCGGCGACCACGACCTCGTCGCCGACCGCGAGGTCGTCGTGCACGGCGACGGAGCCCCCGCGGCCGTCCGGCTCCCGGAGCACCGCGATGCGCCAGTGTCCCTCGGCCGTCGTCGTGACGAGCGAGTACTGGCGCTCGGTGTCCGGCGCGACCTCGAGGTCGACGTGCGCGCCCGGCTCCCACTCGGGCAGCTGCGCGCCGTCGAGGGGTGCGAGGTCGAGTGCGACGACGTCGGTCGCGACGGTCCGGCGTGCGGCGACGCGCACGCGGCGACGCTCCGGCACGGCGGTCACGAGGCCGCTCCGGCGTGCGGGGTCGCTCCGGCGTGCGGGGTCTCCTTGACCACGATCATGTGGAAGCGACCGCCGTCCGCGCTGCACCACCGGTGTCCGGTGCCGCCGCGGTAGTAGGCCGAGTCGCCCGGTCCCAGGCGGAGCGGCTCCTGTCCGCGCAGGTCGAGCAGGACGTCGCCGGTGAGCACGGTGAGGAACTCGTCCTCGCGGTGCTCGAAGTACTCGCCGAGGTCGGTGTTCTCGCCCGTCCACTCGAGCGGCTCGAAGGCATGCGGGCCGGCGTGCACGAGGAGCCGGGCCTCCCCGCTCGAGAACGGACCCCGCGCTCCCTCGTCCGCGCGGAGCACCTCGGGTGCCCGAACGTCGTGGTCCGACCGTTCCGGAGCTCCGGCGGCGAGCAGCTCGACCTGCGTGGTCCCGAGCGCAGCGGCGATCTTCTCGAGCGACACCATGCTCGCGCGGGAGTGCCCGCGCTCGACCTGGCTGAGGAACGGGTGGGACAGGCCGGTCTGCTCGGCGACCTGCACGAGGGTCAGCCGGGCGGCGCGGCGGCGGGCGCGGATGTGCTCGCCGATCCGCTGGGTCTGGTCGTCGACGACGCGGTCGGTCTCGGTGGTGGTGCCGGTGCTCACGGCGCACTCCTCTCGGCCTGGACGGGGTCCTCCGACGACCTCGCGGACGCCCGCGACGGAACGCTCGTTCCGGCTCCCCGGTCGGACCGGGACGGGTGTCACACACGGCAACCGCCTCGAAACGAGAGGGAAACACGGCCGCCCTAGCATCGGAGATGTTGATGCGATCAACATTGTCACACACGATCGAGAGGCTCCGGATGGACGCGACAGCACCCCGCACGATCGGGCTCCTGCGGTCCGCGCTGCTGCCGGACGGTCGCCTGGTCGACGTCACGATCGAGGACGGCACCGTCACGGCCGTCGCCCCGGCGGGCACCATGTCGGCACCGGCATCGACCCCGGCGGACGCGACGCTCGACCTCGAGGGGCGCCTGCTCCTCACCGCTCCGGCCGAGCCGCACGCCCACCTCGACAAGGCGCTCAGCGCGGACGCCATCCGCCCGCCGCTCGGCGACCTCGGCGCCGCGATCGCCTCGTGGTCCGCACACGCCGCCACCATGACGGTCGAGGACATCGCCGACCGCTCGCGGACCGCCGCCCTCGCACTCCTCGCCGCCGGCACCACCTCGGTCCGCAGCCACGTCGACGTGCTGAGCGGCCGCCGCTCCCCCGCGGACGCCCCCGCCTCCGCCGAGTCCGCGACCCGCGGTGCCCGCGCCCTCGTCCAGGTCCGCGAGGAGCTCGCCGGACTGATGGACATCGAGCTCGTCGCCCTCGCCGGACCGCTCGCGCCCGACGCCCACGTCGAGGCCGTCCTCGACTGCGGCGTCGACCTGGTCGGCGGTGCCCCGCACCTCGCCGAGGACCCCCTCGCCGACGTCGACCGGCTGCTCGCCCTCGCCGAGCGGTACGGCGTCGGCGTCGACCTGCACACCGACGAGAGCCTCGACGGACCCGTCACCCTCGACCACTACGCCCGTGCCGTCAGCCGACTTCGCCGTGACCGCGATGACGCACGCCAGTACTCCGCCGGGCACTGCGTCCGGCTCGGCACCCTCGGCCCGGAGCGCCTGGCCGAGGTCGTCGCCGACGTCGCCGCCGCGGACCTCGGCATCATCACGCTGCCGATCACGAACCTCTACCTGCAGGGCTGGCAGCACCCCGTGTCGACGCCCCGCGGGCTCACCGCGATCCGGGCGCTCACCGACGCCGGCGTGCGGGTCGCCGCCGGGGCGGACAACGTCCGCGACCCCTTCAACCCGGTGGGCCGGAGCGACGCCCTCGAGACCGCGAGCCTGCTCGTGTCGGCCGGCCACGTGACGCCGGACCAGGCGTACGCGATGGTGAGCGACACCGCACGGAGCGTGATGGGCCTCCCGGCCGCCGGTCCCGTCCCCGGGCGGCGCGCCGACCTGCTCGCGATCGCCGCGACGAGCGTCACCGACGCCGTCGCGAACGCACCCGCCGACCGGATCGTCCTGTCCCGCGGACGACTCGTCGCCCGCACCGAGGTGCGGCGGAACATCGCCGCCCCCGAGCGGACGCGAACCGGCGTCCCGCCCCGACCCCAGCCCGTCCCCGTTCCCTGACCGCGCACCACCCGTGCACGAGAACACGAGGTACCCGTGACCACCACCGCCCCACAGCCCGTCACCGCGACGGACACCCTGCTCGACTTCCGCGACGTCGAGATGACCTTCCCGAACGGGACGGTCGCCCTGCAGGGTGTCGACCTGGCCGTCGACCGCGGGCAGTTCGTCTCGGTCGTCGGCCCCTCCGGCTGCGGCAAGTCGACCCTCCTCCGGATCGCCTCGGGCCTCGAGTCCGCGTCCCACGGCACCGCCGGGGTCGCCACCGACCGCATCGGCTACGTCTTCCAGGACGCCACCCTCCTGCCGTGGCGCTCGGTCCAGGGCAACGTCGAGCTGCTCGCCGAGCTCGGGAAGGTGCCGAAGGCGGAGCGGGCGGCGAAGGCCGCGCACGCCATCGACCTGGTCGGCCTGAGCGGGTTCGAGGCCAACCTGCCGAAGCAGCTCTCCGGCGGCATGCGCATGCGCGTCTCGCTCGCCCGGTCCCTCACGCTCGACCCGGAGCTGTTCCTGTTCGACGAGCCGTTCGGCGCGCTCGACGAGATCACCCGCGAACGCCTCAACGACGAACTGCTCCGGCTGTTCGTCGAGCAGCAGTTCGCCGGGCTCTTCATCACGCACTCGGTGTCCGAGGCCGTGTACCTCTCCACCGAGGTCATCGTGATGTCCGGCCGCCCGGGCAGCATCGTCGGCCGCTTCGACGTGCCGTTCCCGATGCCGCGCGACCCCGACATCCGCTTCACCCCCGAGTTCGCCGAGCTGGTCGGCGAGGTCTCGCACGCGCTCCGGGAAGGACACCGCTGATGGTCACCCTGCAGGAGGTCGCCGAGACCCGCACCGTCCGCGCCGCCGCTCGTCGCACCACCGGCCGCTCGCGTCCGCGGGTCGCGTGGTGGCAGCCCCTCGTCGTCCTCGCCGTGCTCGTCGGCATCTGGTACGCCGCCGCCGCGTACTACGACCACGTCCGCGGCCTCGCCTTCCTGGTGCCGTACCCGCACCTCGTGGCGAAGGCGATCGTCGCCCCGACCATGCCGGACGGCTCCCCGTCGACGTTCGGCACCGACCTGTGGTCCGCGCTCGGCCGCACCACCGTCGTGTCGCTCGTGGGCCTGGCCTTCGCGATCGTGATCGGCGTCGTCTGGGCGATGGCCATGGCGCAGGCGAAGTGGCTGGAGCGCTCGCTCTACCCGTACGCGGTCGTGCTGCAGTGCGTGCCGATCCTCGCGCTCGTCCCGCTCATCGGCGCCCTGTTCGGCTACGAGTTCGCCAGCCGGGTCATCGTCACGGTGATGATCGCCCTGTTCCCGATGGTGTCGAACACCCTGTTCGGCCTGCAGTCCGCCGACCGGGCGCAGCGCGAGCTGTTCCGCCTGCAGCGGTCGAGCCGGTTCGCCCAGCTCGTCAAGCTGCAGTTCCCCGCCGCCCTGCCGTCGATCTTCGTCGGCCTGCGCACCTCGGCCGGGCTGAGCGTCATCGGCGCGATCGTCGGCGACCAGTTCTTCCAGCGCGGCAACCCCGGCCTCGGCGTGCTCATCCAGGTGACCGCCTCGCGCCTGATGGGTCCGGAGCTCTACGCGACGATCATCATCGCCTCGCTCTACGGCGTCGCCGTCTTCCTCGTGTTCGGACTGCTCGGCCGCCTGGCGGTCGGTCGGTGGCACGACTTCAGCTGATCCACTCCTCCCCTCCCACCCGACCCCTGTTCCCACAGCACCACGAGACCCGCACCACGAACGGAGCCTCCATGCGCACCACCACCCGACTCGGCGTCGCGACCGCCGCCCTCGCCGCGACCGCCATCGCCCTCACCGGATGCGCCGCCGGCTCGTCCGGGGACACCGCGAGCAGCGCCCCCGCCAAGGCGGCGTCCGGCCCCGCGATCGACCTGTCCGACGTCTGCCCCGCGACCGTCGTCGTGCAGACCGACTGGAACCCCGAGGGCGAGCACGGCCACCTGTACGAGATGCTCGGCCCGAACCCGTCCATCGACGCCTCGGGCAAGACCGTCACCGGCGACCTGTACGCCAACGGCAAGAGCACCGGCGTGAAGCTCGAGATCCGTGCCGGTGGCCCGGCCATCGGCTACACGAAGGTCGCGTCGCAGATGTACCAGGACAAGGACATCACCCTCGGCTACATGTCGACCGACGAGCAGGTCCAGTTCTCCGGGAACCTGCCGACCACGGCCGTCTTCGCCGAGAACGACTCGTCGCCGATGTCGATCATGTGGGACCCGAAGACCTACCCGGACGTCGACAGCATCGAGGACCTCGGCAAGGAGCTCGAGAAGAACGGCGGCGTCGTCCGCTACTTCAACGGTGCCGCGTACATGACGTACCTCGAGCAGTCCGGCATCCTGCCGAAGAAGGTCCTCGACGGCAGCTACGACGGCACCCCGGCGAAGTTCGTCTCCGCCGGCGGCAAGGACGCGCAGCAGGGCTTCGCCACCGCCGAGCCGTACATCTACCAGAACCAGGTCGCGGCCTGGGGCAAGAAGGTCGCGTACAAGCCGGTGTCGAGCACGGGCTGGAACCCGTACCCCGAGGCCATGTCGGTCCGCACCGGCGACCTGTCGAAGCTCGAGCCGTGCCTGCAGAAGCTCGTCCCCGTCATGCAGCAGGCCGACGTCGACTACCTGAAGGCCCCGCAGGCGACGAACGACCTCATCACGCAGCTCGTGCAGCAGTACAACAACGGCTGGACCTACGACTCGAAGGTCGGCGCGTTCGCCGCGTCGCAGATGGTGAAGCTCGGTCTCGCGAAGGACACCGACGGCTACATCGGCTCGATGGACGAGCAGCGCATGCAGGACTTCATCGACAAGGCGAAGCCGGTCTTCGCCGGGACCGGTGACGTCAAGAGCGACCTGAAGCCCTCGGACCTGTTCACGAACGAGTTCCTCGACAAGTCCATCGGTCTGGGCAACTGACCCGACCACCCACCGGACGGGAGGCGCGGGGCACGCCCGCCCCGCGCCTCCCGTCCGTCGTTGCAGCACCACCCACCCCACAGGAGTGAGCATGACCACCGTCACCCCCGCCTCGACCACCGGTCTCGAGGCGCTGCGCGCCGAGCTCGTCGACCTGCTCGGCGAGCGCGGCGTGAGCGCCGACGAGCGCACCCGCGCCCGCGCCTCCGTCGACGAGGCGACCATGAGCCCGATCCTCAGCGCGCAGCTGCCGCTCGGCCTCGCCGACCTCGTCGCGTACCCGGCGTCCGCCGACGACGTGGCCGCCACCCTGCGCGCCGCCGTCCGGCACGGCGTCCCCGTCACCACCCGCGGCAAGGGCACCGGCAACTACGGCCAGGGCATCCCGCTGCACGGCGGCCTCGTCCTCGACACCTCGCGCGCCCGCGCCGTCGTCGAGGTCGGGGACGGCTGGATCACGGCCGAGGCCGGCGCGTCGATGGTCGCGATGGAGCAGGCCGCCGCGGCCACCGGGCAGCAGCTCTGGATGTACCCGTCCACCGCGCAGTCCACCATCGGCGGCTTCCTGTCCGGCGGCTCCGGCGGCACCGGGTCGATCGCGCACGGCTCGAACTGGCAGGGGTTCGTCACCGCGCTCGACGTCGCACTCCCCGGCGAGGACGGACTGCTGCACGTCGAGGGCGACGAGGCGCAGCCCTTCGTGCACACCTACGGCACCGCCGGGGTCATCGCGCGTGCCACCGTCCGGCTCGAACCCCTGCAGGAGTGGCGCGCCGTGTACGCGGCGTTCCCGACCTTCGAGGACGCCCTCGTCGCCGTGCGGACGCTCCGCGGACTCGACCCGGTGCCGCGACTCGTCAGCGCCGACCGGCCGGCGATCGCCGCGACCCTGCCGTCGGACACCGCGATCCCGGACGACCGCGCCAGCCTGCGCGCGATCATCGACGACGTCGTCCTCGACGAGGCCCGCGCGCTCATCGAGCAGGCCGGCGGCGAGGTGTCCGACGTCCGCGAGGGGCTGCAGCAGACCACGAAGGTGTCGATGCTGTCGTACAACCACCCGATCTGGTGGCTCAAGCGGAACACCCCGGACACCGAGTGGTTCCACGTCGAGGTCGGGGGCGAGGCGCTCATCGACCGCATCGCCGAGGTCGAGGCCGTCTACCCGGGCGGGATGCTCCACATCGAGGCGGCGCACGTCGGGCCGATCGGCATGCTCACCGCGCCCTACACCGGCGCCGAGGACGTCTACGCCGGGTACCCGCTGCTCCGCGACCTGGGCGTCCGGGTGCACAGTCCGCACCAGTACTACGTCGACCACGGCGTCGAGGCACTCGTCGCGCTCAAGCAGCGGACCGATCCCGACGGCCTGCTCAACCCCGGGCACGTGATCGACCCGGCGCTCGTCGTCAGCGGGGGCTCCACCGCCTCCGCGCAGCCCGTCGTGCCGGGGTTCGGCAAGTGAGCGGCGGGGCGCGCTCCCGCCTGCTGGCCGAGCTGTCGGGTCCGGCGGTCGCCGCCGGGCTCGGTCCCGACTCGATCGTCGTGCAGCCCACCGGTGCCGTCGAGCACCACGGTCCGCACCTGCCGCTCGTCACCGACTTCCTGCTCGCCGACCACATCGGCGGCGCGGCCGTCGAACGCGCGGCGGCCGAGGGCCTGGACGTCTGGCAGCTGCCGACCCTCGCGTTCACGAAGTCCGACGAGCACAGCTGGGCACCGGGCACCGTGTGGCTCGACGAGTCGACCATGTTCGACACGGCCGTGCAGATCGGCCGGGCCGTCGCACTGATGGGTGCCGGGTCGCTCGTCTTCGCGAACGGCCACGGCGGCAACGTCGCCCTGCTGCAGGTCGCCCTGCGGGAGATCCGCAAGCGCTACGGGCTGAAGACGTTCCTCATGCCGACGCTCGCCCGGACCCCCGGGCCCTCCGGCGAGGACGCGGACGAGCGCGGGCTCGGCATCCACGGTGGCGCCGCGGAGACGTCGATGATCCTGCACCTCCGCCCGGACCTCGTCGACATGACGAAGGCCGAGCGGTGGGTGCCGGACCACCTGGCCGAGTTCGAGAAGATCCGGTTCAACGGTGGTCCGGTGTCCTTCGGGTGGCTGTCGAACGACTTCGGCACCCCCGGGGTCGTCGGCGATGCGAGCCGGGCGACCGCCGCGTACGGGCAGGCGCTGTGGGACCGGTCGCTCGACGAAGCGGTGGCGTCCCTGCACGAGATCGCCCGGTTCGACCCGGCGGTCGCGAAGCCCGGCGCTGCCGGTGCCGCTCCGCTCGCGTCCGACGTGGTGGCGGTGTCGTGACCGTGCTGCCGGGGCAGGCAGCCGAGGACCCCGACGCCACCGCCCCGGCCGACCCGCTCGTCCTCGCCGCCGCCTGGCTGCCCGGGGTCGACGCCGGGCCCGGTCCGACGATGACGCTCTCGACGGTCGGCCTCGACGGCTACCCGTCCGCCCGGACCGTGCTGCTCTCGCGCTTCGACGGGGAGCGCCTGCACTTCCACACGGACAGCCGCAGTCGGAAGGCCGCCGAGCTCGCTGCACTCCCCCGCGCGGCGGTCACGATCGTCTGGCCCGAGGCCGCCCGGCAGCTCGTGGTGGTCGGGGACGTCGCACGCGTCACCGCCGACGAGGCCCGCGCCGCGTACGCTGCCCGCACCCGGTACCTGCAGGTGCTCGCGTGGGTGAACGACCACGAGGCCGCGGCCGACACCGCCTCGCGTCGTCGGGAGCTGTGGGCGGCCTTCGAGCGGGATCGACCGGAGCTCGAGCCGCCGGACACGTGGGCCGGCTTCGCGCTCACGCCGCGGCGGATGCTCTTCTGGCGCGGGGCGACCGACGCCGCGAGCAACCGGCTCGTCTACGAGCGCTGCCCGGACGGCTCGTGGTCACGGGACTCCTGGCCCGGCTGACGGCAGCGCGCGGCGCCAGCGGCTCCTGCTCCGGGGGTCGAACCACGTTCCCGACGTCGAACTACCCACCCGGCCTGGTTCGACGTCGTGTTCGTGGTTCGACGCCAACCGGTCCGCGGCCACGACGTCAGCGGAACCGGATCTCCAGGACGGACGCCGACACGGTCGAGGGATCGTCGACCGTGGTCCGCGCGGAGCACGACCACCGCAACCGGTCCGTCGCGCTCCCTCGCTCCTCACGCTGCACCGCGGACTCACCCGAGACGGAGAACACGGTCGTCCCGCTCGGCTGCCCGGACCGCTGCTCGATGCCCGTCGTGTGCGTGTCGACGACCTTCCACGGGGTCTGGGCGTACTGGTCCCGCCACCAGACGACGACCGCCGGCCCGACCTTCTTCTCGCAGGCCGCCCGCGCGACGCCCTGGAACGGGGACGGCGGCGTGCACCCGGTGAGCGCGACGAGGACGATCGCTGCAGCCGCGGCGGCAGCGGCGGTGCGGGTCCACATGCCCTCATCGTGCCGGAACTGCCGCGAGACCGACAGCCCCGGGCGACCGACGAGACGCCGAGTCCCTCGCGAGACGCCGGGCCCCTCCCGAGACGCCGCAGGATCCCGGGCTGTCTCGGCACGACCACGGCGTCTCGGCGAGAAGACCGCGCCGGACCTCACGCCCCGCCGAGCGCCCGCGTCGCGAGGTGCAGCGCCAGACGCGTCTCGGGGTCGCCGAGGTCGACGCCGAGCAACCGCTGCACCCGGTCGATCCGGTCCGCGACGGTGTTGCGGTGGACGCCGAGCACCGCGGCGGTCTCCGCGACCGACGACTCGGTGTCGAGGTAGGTCGCGAGTGTCGTCCGAAGTGCCCCTCCTCCGCGCTCCAGCGGTGCGAGCAGCTGCTCCGCGGCCGGCAGGAAGGTGTCCGTCTGCGTCCACGCGAGCAACAGCTGCGCGAGCCCGAGACGGTCGACGTGGACGAACCAGCCCGACTCCGGACGGGCGGCGGCCAGGCGGACGGCGTCGCCGGCCTCGCCGAGGGTCCGGACGAGTCCGGCCGGTCCGGCGTGCACGCTCCCGACACCGGCGTTCGTGTCGACCGCGGAGCGCAGGGCGTGCTGCGCGGTCCGGACCGAGGTGGCGACGGCGGCGACGACGGACCGGTCCGGCTCGTCCGGCGTCGACGTCCACAGCGCCCACCCGTCGGTCTGCTCGACCACGACGACGTCGAGGCCCTCGGCGTCGAACGCCGTCTCGACCTCGCGCCGGAGCGCGACGGCGTCCACGGGTCCCCGCGCGACGAGCCGGACCCCGACGTGCCACGCGTCGAGCTCCCACCCGGCGGCGATCGTCCGCTGCACGAGCGGTGGGGCGGGCGCACCGTCCGCGGCGCGGAGGTCGTCGAGCATGGCCATCCGGTACCGGGCGTCGCGCTCGTCGTCGAGCCGGGTGAGCACGAGCCGGTGCCCGGCGGCGACCGCGGCCACGCGCAGCGCCGTCGCGAGCGTGGCCCGTTCCGCCCGCAGGGGCGACCGCAGCCCGACGGCCAGCCAGGCCCGCGGACCGATCCCGGTCGGGACGGGGACCGCGACGACGGTCTCCCGGTCGTCGCTCGCCCACACCGGCTCGCTCGTGCCGACCGTCCTGGCGAGGAGCGCGGCGGTCGCTGCAGCCACGCCCGCTCCCCGCAGGGGTCGTCCGGACGCGTCGAGGAACCGGAGCGGGTGTCCGAGCTCGGCCTCGAGCCGCGCGAACAACTCCTCGAGCGCGGGCCCGGCGTCCAGCCCGATGCGTGCGACGGCGACGGCCGCCCGGGCAGCGGGCGCGTCGCCCGACCCGATCAGCTCGTGCACGCGCACCGACGCGGCCCACGGGTCCGGTGTCGACACGACGGCGACGCCGAGCCGGTCGGCGAGCGCGGCGGTCCCCGGTCCGGGCGGCGGCGTGGCGTCCCCGGGGCCGACGACGAGCAGCGGTACCCCGGCGGTGGCGGCCCGACGGAGCAGCACGTCGAAGCGCGCGTCGAACCGTTCCACGGGGGTGAGCAGCACGACCGCGCCGTCGGCGGGACGGAGTGCGCGACCGACGTGCTCGGGCGGGCCGACGATCCCGCGGACGGACGAGACGGTGCCGGTCCCGGGTCCGACCAGCAGCGCGGTCCCCTCGGGCAGCAGCGGGAGGAACTCGGACACCGGGATCACGCGACGACCTCCGGCACGGTGTCGGCGTCGATGCCGAAGGCCCGCGGCGCCACACGGGCGGTCCGGTGCGGCGCCGCCCACCACCAGGGCGCTCCGGGCAGCACGAGGACGGCGAGCTCGTCGCCGACCCGTGCCCGTTCGGTCGTCACGGGTCGGAGCGAGCGCGCGTCGACGACGACGATGCAGCTCGGGGTGCTCGCGACGGGCTCGCCGTCGACCAGGCAGTGCACCCACTCGCTCCCGGCCTCGATCCGGGCGATCGCGCCGGTCGCGGCGTCACGCACGGCCATCGAGCCGTGCACGAACGCCACGGCGTCGCCGGTGCGCTGGACGTCGAGCACCCGACCACGGGCGACGGTGCGTGCTCCCGCCAGCGAGGCGACGAACCCCTCGACGTCGCTCGCGGCGGTGGCCGCCCGCCCGGTCCGCACCGCCCGCGTCACACTTCCGGGTATGCACCGTGCGGCGAGCACGTCGGCGTCCACCGGTCCGATCGCGAAGGCTGCCCATCCACCGCTGTGCGACACCGCTTCGCGCCACACGGTCTCCAGGTCGCGCGGGTCCGGGGCGTCCACGACGATACGGAGCCCGCTCGACGTGACGGCGGCCGCCGTGACCGCTGGCAGCGGGTCGACGAACAGCGACAGCTGGTCGATCCGCGGGGTCGCCCGGCCCACCAGGTCGGCGTCGAGCAACGGCAGACCCGCCGCGTGTGCCGTGAGCGCGGCAGCGGGTCCGGTGACGCCGCCGACCTGCGCCGCGACGACCGCGTCCGCCCGACGTCCCGTCCACCGTTCGACCGCGGCGAGCGCGTCCGGCAGCTCCCGTCCGCTCGGGGTCTTCTCCTCGAGCACGGTGGTCGACCCGACGAGCCCGACGGCGATCACCGCGCGCGTCCCGCCGGCGACGGGCACGACCGGCACGCCGCCGGCACCGAGCGCGCGCCGGAGCGCGGACGCCATGTGGTCGACCTGGCCGCCACCGCCGCACCCGAGGAGCGCGGTGCCGCGCGCGAAGTCGTCGACGTCGCCGGCCTGGAGGCTCGTCACGGCTCCGTCACGCTGCTCACCCTGGTGCACACCAGCGATCCTCGCGCATCGGCGTGCCTCAGCGCGCCCCCGCCGGCACCCGCTCGTGCAGGTCCTCGACCGGCACGAAGTCGTCGTCGAGGCCGAAGCAGGACGGTCCGAACACGGCGAGTGCCTCCGGGGTGCGCATGAGGTCGGGCGTCGAGACGCCGATCACCCGCACTCGCTGTCCGTAGCGCAGGCGCTCGGTGGTGATCGGTTCGGCCGTCTCCGCGTCGAGCACGCAGACGAGGTCCGGGACCACCGCCACGAGCCGGCCGTCCCGGCGGGCCACCAGGTTCTCGTTCTGGAACGCGATCTCGAGCTCGGACCCGTCCGCACCCTGCACGACCGCCCGGCCCTTCGCGAAGCCGTCCACCGTCCGGCGCTCGACGTCGACGACCTTGCCGTCGAACAGCTCGCGCAGGTGCGTGTAGATGGTCCGGCCGAACGCCTCGGCGAGCGCCTCGACCGGGTCGCGGTGGTCCTCGCGGGCGCGACGGATCGCACGGCCGACCGACAGGGCGAGCGAGAGCGTCCGCGGCACGGCGGTCTCGCGGACCTGGCGGCCCGTCATCGCGTACTCGGCGATGTAGGCGACACCGCCGAGCCGGATCGTGACCCCGCGGGCGAGCCACTCCATCTGCCGGTTGTCGTGCCCGGTGTCGATGACCACGCCGTGACCGTTCTCGTCACTGATCGCGAGGGGCGATCCCGGCACCCCGTACACCGAGAAGGTCTCCATCTGGAGCTCGGGGAACGCGCGGCCCATGCCGTCGGCGTCGACCACGGGCAGGCCGCCGGTGGCGCCCACGAGCAGCGGGATCATCGAGTTGATCCCGCCGCACTCGATCGGCATCGTGGCGCTCGCCGTCCGGCCGAGGTGCTGCTCGAGCCGACGCAGTGCTCCGAGCGGCTCCGGGCCGGCGGGGATCCGCTCGAGCACCACCGTGGGGGCTCCCATCTGCGCGGTCGGGATCACGAGGGCGTCGTCGTCGACCTCGGACGGGTCGAGGATCGTGACCGGGCCGTGCTCCTCGATGGCCGCCTTGACGAGCAGCATGCCGATGGTGGGGTCGCCGCCACCGCCGGTGCCGAGCAGGGCGGCGCCACGCGCGAGGTCGGCCAGGTCGTCGACGTCGATGGTCCAGCTCATGCGTGTTCTCCCTCGCTGACGGTGCCGTCGTGGCGGACCGCCCGGGTGTCGTAGCCGAAGTACCGGGGTCCCGCGAGCGCGAGCCCGGCTGGTGTGTGCCACCGTTCGTCGGCCGGCGCCGTGACGACCCGGACCCGCGCACCGAAGCGCAGCCCCTCGGTGGTGATCGGTTCGCCGGTCTCGGCGTCCAGGGTGACGATGAGGTCGGGCGCCGTGGTGCGGACCGACCCGGCCACCTCGACCAGCAGGTGCTCGTTCTGGAACCGGAGCACCGCCTCCAGGCCGGTGTCGCTCCCGGAACCGGTGATGCGGGCGGTGCCACGCGCGAACCCGGTGACCGTCTTCCGTTCGACGTCGGCGACCTTCCCCTCGAACACGATCGTCCCGCCGAGCACGGCGGTGACGGCGGCGACCGGGTCCTCGTTGGCGGCCCGGGCCGCGACGAGTGCCTCGCCGAGCGCGACGGACAGCGACAGGCTGCCGCGGACGTACGACTCCTTGATCTCGGCACCGGACATCGCGTACTGCGCGGTGATGGCGGAGCAGCCCATCTCGACGGTGGCGGTGCGGGCGAGGCGTTCCGCCCAGCGGTTGTCGACCGTCGAGAACACGGCCGTGTTGCCCTTCTCGTCGGCGAGCGCCATCGGCGTCGCGGAGATGCCGGACAGCGTCGGCAGGACCATCTGCACCTCGGGGAAGGCACGGCCCATCCCGTCACCGTCGATCAGCGGCAGGCCGAGCTCGGCTGCGGCGACGATCGGACTCGTCGAGTTGACGCCGCCGACCTCGATGCAGGCGACGTGCGTCGGGGTGACCCCGAGGTGCGTGGCGAGATTGCGGATCGCCTCGGCGAACTGCGCTCCCGACGGCAGCTTCTCGACCATGACGGTCGGCGCCCCGATCATGGCGACGTTGAGCACGACGGCGTCGTCGGGCAGGTCCTCGACCTGGACGACCGACACCGGACCGTGCGCGCGGACCGCGGCCTCGGCGAGCAGGCGACCGATGTAGGGGTCACCACCGCCGCCGGTGCCGAGGATCGCGGCACCCCGTGCGAGGGCGGAGCAGTCGGCGCCGATCTCGGTGATCGGGCGGACGGTGCGCGGGACCGCCTCCGTGGTCGTCATCGGACCAGCGCCCCGAGTGCCAGGTCACCGACCGCCTTGGCGCGGATGCGCGTGGCGTTGCCGGGCAGGTACGGGATGGGGACCTCGTCGAAGTCGACGATCGCGACGCTCGACGGGTCCGCACCGGCTGCGACGGCACGGTCGACCGCCTCCTGCCGGGCCTCGTCGACGACGGCGGAGCGCCGGCCGTCGCTGATCGCGTAGACCTTGTCGACCTCGCCGGAGACCTGGGCGATCGCGGCACCGATCGCGTTCGCGACCGAGTAGTGCTCGGGGCGGTGCACGGTGCCCAGACCGGGCAGCGTGTCGGGCAGCAGGACGGAGCCGCCGCCGACCGCCACGACGGGCAGCGGTGCCGACGAGGTCCGCATGCGCTCGACGACGTCGGCGACCCGCTCGGCGATCACCCCGAGCGCGCGTTCGGCGACCGCCGCGGGCACGCCGGCGACGCGGGACGCATCCCCGATCGTGCCGCGACCGCCGCGCACGGCCACGTCGGTGGCGGTGAGGGTGTCGCCGCCGAACACCAGGCCCTCCTCGGTGAGCCGGTAGCCGACCGAGTCCGGCCCGACCAGGGCGCCGTCCTCGCGGATGCGGGACCCGCCGCCGATCCCGATCGAGAGCACGTCGGGCATCCGGAAGTTGGTCCGGATCCCGGCGACGGCGACCTCGCCGGTGGCTTCGCGCGGGAACCCCCCGGTGAGCACACCCACGTCGCTCGTGGTGCCGCCGACGTCCACGACCGCGCACGTGTCGAAGCCGGACAGCACCGCCGCGCCGCGCATCGAGTTCGTCGGGCCGGAGGCGAAGGTGGCGACCGGGTAGCGCCGGGCGTACTCGACGTCCATGAGGGTGCCGTCGTTCTGGCTGAGGAAGAGGGGTGCGTCGATCCCGCTGCCCGCGACCGAGCCGGAGAGCCCGTCGACGATGCGGTCGGCGAGCTCGCGCAGGGCCGCGTTGATGATCGTGGCGTTCTCGCGCTCGAGCAGTCCGATGCGGCCGATCTCGCTCGACAGCGAGAAGGCGACGTCGGGGCCGAGCTCGGCGGCGATGATCGCCTGCGCGCGCTGCTCGAACTCGTCGTTGATCGGCGAGAAGACCGACGAGATCGCCACCGAGCGGATCCCGGCGGCACCGATGGCCTCGGCGTGCCGCTTCAGCTCGTCCGGGTCGAGCTCGGAGATCACGCGACCGTCGAACTCGTGGCCGCCGTGGGCCAGGAACGCGCGACCCTGCACGGCACCGACCAGGTGCTCGGGCCAGTCCGTGAAGGGCGGGAGGGACGCGGTGGCGGGCAGACCGAGGCGGACCGCGGCGGTCGGGGCGAGTCCGCGTGCCTCGATGAGCGCGTTGATGAAGTGCGTGGTGCCGATCATCACGCCGTCGATGTCGGCCGAGGTGAAGTCGCGCTGCTCCCGCAGGCCGGCGAGTGCGGCCACGATGCCGGACGTGACGTCCTGGCTCGTGGACCGCTTCACGGCTGCTGCGACCGTGCTGCCGTCCATCAGGACGGCGTCCGTGTTCGTGCCGCCGACGTCGATGCCGATGCGCATGGGGTTCCTCTCGGGTGGTGCCGGTGCTGGTGCTGGTGCTGGTGCTGGTGCTGGTGCTGGTGTCGTCGCGCCGGCCGTGCCGCGCGCGGGCACGGCCGGCGACGAGGTGGCGGTCGGCGAAGGGGGGGTGCCGACCGCCGGCTTCAGGGCGCGGGTGCCGGGGCGGGGGCCTCGGCGCTGGCGACGCTCGTGGCGGTGACCGGGGCCTCCTCGGTGCGGCTCACGCCGACGCCGCGGACCCAGCCGGCCTTGCCCGCCACCACGTACAGGACGAAGGCGATGACGACCGAGTTGATGGACGGGATCCCGACGGCGACGAAGTACCCGACCAGGGCCGCGACCGCCCAGATGACGAGCGTCGCCGGGACCCACGTCGGGCTCGTCGCCGGCAGACCCTCGCTGTCGCTGAGCTCACGGCGCCAGCGCTTGACGACGAAGTACTCGGCGACCATGATCCCGGCGATCGGCGGGAAGACGACGCCCAGCACGATGAGGAACGGGGTGAAGGCGTCGAGGAAGCCGACGGCCGCGAGCACCGAGCCGACGACCCCGAGCACGATCGTCACGACGCCGCGGTTGACCTTCCGGCCGAACACCACGTCGATGAAGTTCGTGACACCGAGGCTCGAGCTGTAGATGTTCCAGTCGTTGATCTTGAACGTGCCGAGCAGGATCACGAGGATGCCGACCCAGCCGACGCTCGACGTGATCACGCGGGTGATGTCCGACGAGCCCACGGCGTGCGCGAGCAGGACGCCGGCCAGTCCGATGACGTACTCGCCGAGGGTCACGCCGAGCGCGGTCTGCTTGATGACGTCGCCGACGGAGCGGTTGAAGCGCGTCATGTCGGGAGTGATCACGGCGCCGACGATGAAGCCGCCGGCGACGAGGGTCGTGCCGGCGACGAAGCTGAGCTCCGGCCCGGCCGGGGCCTTCGCGGCGAGTTCGGCGATCGAGTGCTTGCTCAGTTCGACCACGACCGCCCAGCCGACCAGGATCAGGAAGAGCGGCACCGTGACGTTCGCGAGCCACTGCATCGAGTGGAAGCCGCGGAGCACGATCGCGGTGACGAGCAGGCCGAACACGAGCGACCAGGCCCATGCGGGCAGCACGGGCAGGATCGCCACGAGGCCGGCGGCGGAGACGCCCGACTGGATGCCGAACCACCCGATCAGGCTCAGGCCGATCGCGAGGCCGACGAGCGCGGAACCGGCCTTGCCGAACCCGGTCCACCGCGCGATCACCGACGTGTTGAGGCCCTCACGCATGCCGATGATGCCGACGAAGACCGAGACGATCTCGAGGATGACGGCGCCGAGGGTGATCGCCCAGAAGGCCTGCCAGAAGCCCATGCCGAAGCCGAGCGTCGCACCGAGCAGGAACTGGGACAGGGCGGAGATCTGCCCGAACCGCTGCACCGCCACCTGGAACCAGCCGTAGCGGGCGGACGCGGGGACACGGGACAGGGAGTGGTCGTCGACGACGACGGACGGGGCTGGTGGTGCTGACGCTGCACTGGCCATCGGGATGCTCCTGGGGGAAGGGGTGCCGACCGGGGCGGTCGGGTTGGAGCAACCGTAGTGAGCGGGTGGGAGGGCGTACACGTGCAGGGTGTCGTTACGAGCGCGTGAATCCGTGCACGCTGCACAGTCCGTTCCCTGGGTGCACATCGGCGCGGTTGTACCGCCCGCGTCCGGGGAACGACGAAGGCCCCGTCGCAGTGCGACGGGGCCTTCTCAGATGTGCGCTCGAAGGGACTCGAACCCCCAACCTTCTGATCCGTAGTCAGATGCTCTATCCATTGAGCTACGAGCGCATCCGGCCCTGGGGCCGATACCGGCCTTGCGGCCGTGGAAGACTCTACAACAGGTGCGGCACCGAACGCCAATCGAGCCGCTCCCGCCGAGCCCTCGGCGTGTCGCCGGGCTCAGGCGACGGTCGGTTCCTCGTCGAACACCTCGGCCAGGAACACCTGCAGCGCCTGCCACGAGCGACGGTCCGCGCGCTCCTGGTACTGCGCCCCGTGGTCCGGCGCATCGGTGCCCGGCACGGCGAACGCGTGCATCGCCCCGGCGTACGTCACGACCTGCCAGTCGACGGACGGCACGGCGCGCATCTCGTCCTGCCACTCGGCGATCTTGGTGTCCGGCACCATCGGGTCCGCGCCCCCGGTGAGCACGAGGAGCTTCGCCCGGATCGCGGAGGCGTCGGAGTCCTCGTGGACGATCAGCCCGCCGTGGAACGAGACGGCTCCGGCCAGGTCGGCACCCGTGCGCGCGAGCTCGAGCGCCCCGGAACCGCCGAAGCAGTACCCCATCACGACGATGCGCGAGTGGTCGACGTCCGGGTCGGCGCGGAGCTGCTCGAGCCCGGCGGTCAGGCGAGCGCGGAACAGCGGCAGGTCCTGGTAGTACGAGCCCGCGACCTGGCCGGCGGTGTCGTCGCCGGGGCGGACGCCCTCGCCGTACACGTCGGCGCCGAAGGCCACGTAGCCGAGGCGGGCGAGCATCGTGACGCGGGCCTCGACGTGCTCGTTGACGCCGTGCCAGTCGTGGACGACGAGCACGCCGGGGCGCGGGCCGGACGCGGCGTGGTCCTTCGCGAGGACGCCGAGCAGCGCGGTGCCCTCGTGGTCGTAGCGGACGGGCTCGACGCGGACGTCGGAGCCGGCGGGAGCGGGGACGGTGGACAGGACGTCGTCGGTGGTCTTCACGTCCCCGGACGCTACGCCCGGACCTGCTCCCGTGCGGCCCACGTGTCGATGCCGTAGATCCTCGCCAGTGCCTGTTCGACATCGCCGACAGATCCCGGTTGCCGGGGTA
>NZ_JBFBHK010000019.1:0-39833 GCF_040685235.1 Curtobacterium sp. NPDC089185
CCTCGGCCGCGCGCCGCGGGTAACCCGCGCCTAGGGTACCCACCCCCCCCCCGCGGGGGGGGCGGCGGGGGGCCGGCGGCCCCCGCGCCTCCCGTCCGTCGGCTGGTCGCGTCCTAGGACTCGATCTCGCCCTGCGGGGTCTCCGCGGACTCGACCGCGGCAGCCCCGGCGAGGACCTCCTCGCGACCCGGCTGACGCCCGGTCTCGAACTGGAACTTGCCCTCGGCGAAGTCGACCTTCACGTGGTCGCCGGCGTTGAGCTCACCCTGCAGGATGTGCTCGGACAGCTGGTCCTCGACCTCGTGCTGCATCGCGCGGCGCAGCGGTCGGGCACCGAGTGCCGGGTCGAAGCCGACCTTGATGAGCTGCTCCTTGGCGGGGAGCGTGAGCTCCACCGTCATGTCGCGGTCGAGCAGGCGGTCCGCCAGGCGCTTCACGAACAGGTCCACGATCTGCAGCAGCTCGGACTGCGAGAGCTGCGGGAACACGATCGTGTCGTCGACGCGGTTCAGGAACTCCGGCTTGAAGTGCTTCTTGAGCTCCTCGTTCACCTTCGAGCGCATGCGGTCGTAGCCGACGGCCGAGTCACCCTCGACCTGGAAGCCCACCGGGCCACCGGCGATGCCCTGCGAACCGAGGTTCGTGGTCATGATGATGACGGTGTTCTTGAAGTCGACCACGCGGCCCTGACCATCGGTCAGGCGACCCTCTTCGAGGACCTGCAGCAGCGAGTTGAAGATGTCCGGGTGGGCCTTCTCGATCTCGTCGAACAGGACCACGGAGAACGGCTTGCGGCGCACCTTCTCGGTGAGCTGGCCGCCCTCCTCGAACCCGACGAACCCGGGAGGGGCACCGAAGAGTCGCGAGACGGTGTGCTTCTCGCCGAACTCCGACATGTCGAGGGAGATCAGCGCGCCCTCGTCGTCGAACAGGAACTCGGCGAGTGCCTTGGCGAGCTCGGTCTTGCCGACGCCCGTGGGGCCGGCGAAGATGAACGAGCCCGAGGGGCGGTTCGGGTCCTTAAGGCCGGCGCGGGTGCGGCGGATGGTCTTCGAGAGGGCCGAGATGGCTTCCTCCTGACCGATGACGCGCTCGTGCAGGGCCTTCTCCATGAAGACGAGACGCGAGGTCTCCTCCTCGGTGAGCTTGAAGACCGGGATGCCCGTGGCCTGCGCCAGGACCTCGGCGATGATGCCCTCGTCGACGGTGCCGGACGCGGCGACGTCACCCGCACGCCACTGCTTCTCGAGGCGGAGACGCTCGCCGAGGAGCTTCTTCTCCTCGTCGCGCAGGCTCGCGGCCTTCTCGAAGTCCTGCTCCTCGATGGCGGCTTCCTTCTGCCCGCGGACCGTCGAGATCTTCTCGTCGAACTCGCGGAGCTCCGGCGGCGCCGACAGGATCGATAGGCGGAGGCGTGCGCCGGCCTCGTCGATCAGGTCGATGGCCTTGTCCGGCAGGAAGCGGTCCTGCACGTAGCGGTCCGCCAGGTTCGCCGCGGCGACGATCGCGCCGTCGGTGATGGACACCTTGTGGAACGCCTCGTACTTGTCGCGGAGGCCCTTGAGGATGTTGATCGCGTGCGGCAGCGACGGCTCGTTGACCTGCACCGGCTGGAAGCGACGCTCGAGTGCGGCGTCCTTCTCGAAGTGCTTGCGGTACTCGTCGAGCGTGGTCGCACCGACCGTCTGCAGCTCACCGCGGGCGAGGAGCGGCTTGAGGATCGACGCGGCGTCGATCGCGCCCTCGGCAGCACCGGCACCGACGAGCGTGTGGATCTCGTCGATGAAGACGATGATGTCGCCGCGGGTGCGGATCTCCTTCGTGACCTTCTTGAGGCGCTCCTCGAAGTCACCGCGGTAGCGGGACCCGGCGATGAGCGACCCGAGGTCGAGCGAGTAGAGCTGCTTGTCCTTCAGCGTCTCTGGGACGTCGCCCTTGACGATCGCCTGGGCGAGGCCCTCGACGACCGCGGTCTTGCCGACGCCCGGCTCACCGATCAGGACGGGGTTGTTCTTGGAGCGGCGGGAGAGGATCTGCATGACCCGCTCCATCTCCTTCTCGCGCCCGATGACCGGGTCGAGCTTGCCGTCGCGCGCGGCCTGGGTGAGGTTCCGGCCGAACTGGTCGAGGACCTGCGAACCCTGCTGGGCGTTCTGCTGCTGCTCGCCGCCGACGGCGACCGCTTCCTTGCCCTGGTAGCCGGACAGGAGCTGGATGACCTGCTGGCGGACACGGTTGAGGTCCGCGCCGAGCTTCACGAGGACCTGGGCGGCGACGCCCTCGCCCTCGCGGATGAGGCCGAGCAGGATGTGCTCGGTCCCGATGTAGTTGTGACCGAGCTGCAGCGCCTCGCGCAGGGACAGCTCGAGCACCTTCTTGGCGCGCGGTGTGAACGGGATGTGCCCGGTCGGCTGCTGCTGGCCCTGCCCGATGATGTCCTGGACCTGCTCGCGGACGGCATCGAGCGAGATGCCGAGCGACTCCAGTGCCTTGGCGGCGACGCCCTCGCCCTCGTGGATGAGGCCGAGGAGGATGTGCTCGGTGCCGATGTAGTTGTGGTTGAGCATCTTCGCTTCTTCTTGAGCGAGGACGACAACACGACGGGCTCGGTCGGTGAATCTCTCGAACATGTGCTCTCCCTTGCCGGGCTCGTGGGAGCTCGGTGACGTACATCGAGACTAACCAGCGGACCCCCGCAGGGCTGCCCCTGTTCGCCGTGGGCGTGACCTCTCTTCGCCGGGCGGGCAGCGGCCGGTCACGGACGCCGAGCTGCGCGCCTGAGGGCCCGTCGGAAGCGGCGCGGTTCGACCCCGATGCGCTCCAGCACGTCGTGCGCTGCTCCCCAGGACGGATCGTCGACACCTTCGCAGAGCGCGAGCAGCACGTGGTGCGGGCGTACCCGCTCGAGCGGGCCGGCGAGTTGCGCTGCCCGGGCCAGGACGCGGACCACCGCTGGGGTGCACGCGATGCGGTCGTCCTCGTGGGGCACCGTGGCGCCGACCCCGCCGCACGGAGCGATCTCGTGCCGGACCGCCGCGACCGTCACGCCGTGCGCGTCCAGGACGACTCGGAGACGCGGCAAGCCGGTGCACAGTGTGACGGCCGCGACGAGGAGGGAAACACCAGTCGGACCGAGGGAGTCGGTGGAGTGGGCGGGTACGCTGCGGCCATGGAGCAGCCCGTCGTCGGCCTCGTCGTCCACCCCACCAAGAACGTGCAGGAGTCGATCGCGACCCTGCAGCGGTGGAACGCCTCCGGACGCGGCCAGCTCGTCGCCCGTCGGGCCGACGCGCAGCGCATCGGCGGGGGCGTCGACGTCATCGGCGACGACGACTTCACCGACCAGGTCGACCTGGTCGTCGCGCTCGGCGGGGACGGCACGATGCTCGGCGCCATGCGGCTCGTCGCCAAGCGTCCGGTCCCGGTGCTCGGCGTGAACTACGGCAACGTCGGCTTCCTCGTCGAGATCGAGCCGCCCGAGCTCGAGCACGCGCTCGACCGGCTGTCCGCCGGCGACTACCAACTCGAACCGCACCACGCGCTCGAGGCCCGCCTGTCCTGGAGCGGCGCCCGCACCGACTACCTGGCCTTCAACGACCTGACCGTGGTGCGACGACCCGGTGCCGGGCAGGTGTCCGCCGACCTCAGCGTCGGCGGGCTCGGCTACGGCTACTACCGTGCGGACGCCATCGTCGCCGCGACGCCCGCCGGCTCCACCGCGTACAACTACGCCGCGGGCGGACCGGTGCTCTCCCCCGCGCTGTCCGGCTCCGTCGTCACGCCGGTCGCACCGATGGCGGGCATCGACCGGTCCGTGGTCCTCGCCGCCCGCGAGCGCTACCGGTTCGACATCGCCGAGGGCACACGGAGCGCCGCGCTCGAGGTCGACGGGCTCGTCGTGGGCGAGGTGGCGACCGGTGCGCAGATCGACGTCCGACTGCGGAAGGACGCCGGGAGCGTGGTGCGGCTCGACGCCGAGCGGCACGGACGCACCGGCCGGGTGAAGCTCAGCCTGCTCGACCTGCCGGTGCGGCCGGACCAGCTCATCGAGCTCATCCCGCACGACCTGCGCCAGAAGCTCGGCCGCGAGCTCGAGGACTAGCGGGGCCCACCGGGCAGCCTCCGGGCAGCTCGGCCACGGACAGACGAGTGGCCCGTCCAGGCAGTGCCTGGACGGGCCGTCCCATCACCCCACCGGGCAGCCTTCCCACAGGACGACCCGGTTCCCCCAGCCGACGCGCTCGCGTCGGCCGAAGCCTGCTGACCTCAGTCGGTCAGGTACAGCTGCATGTCCTGGCTCACGGCCTTCGCGAACAGGCGCAGCTTCGCACGCGACTCGACACGGCTGACCGCCTGACGGGTCGTGTGGACGATCTTCGAGATCTCGTCGAGCGTCATCGGCTTGTCGTCGTCCAGGCCGTAGCGCATGCGGATGACGTTGGCCTCGTCGCTCGGCAGCTCGGCGACGATGGAGCGGATGTCGCGGTGCAGGAGCGTCGTCTCGGTGAGCTCGTTCGGGCTCGCGGCGTCCTCGTCCTCGATGAAGTCACCGAGCTCGCTGTCGTCCGAGTCGCCGACCACGGTGTGGATCGACACCGGCTCGTGCGAGCGGCCCTTGAGGTCCAGGAGTTCCTCGGTGCTCATGCTGAGCTCGGCGGCGACCTCGTCGGGCATCGGCGCGCGGCCGAGGTCCACGGTCAGGTCGCGCTCGGTGCGCGAGATCTTGTTGATGAGCTCCACGGTGTGGACCGGGATGCGGATGGTGCGCGCCTTGTCGGCCAGACCACGCGAGATCGCCTGGCGGATCCACCAGGTGGCGTAGGTCGAGAACTTGTAGCCCTGCGTGAAGTCGAACTTCTCGACGGCGCGGACGAGACCGAGGTTGCCCTCCTGGATGACGTCCATGAAGGGGAGGCCGCGCTGCGAGTAGCGCTTCGCGATGCTGACGACGAGGCGGAGGTTCGAGGTGATCATGCGCTCCTTGGCGCGCTCACCGTCGCGGACGAGCCAGCGCAGCTCGCGCTGCAGCTTCTTGTCGATGCCGGCCTCGGTGTTGAGCTTCTCCTCGGCGAACAGCCCGACCTCGATGCGGCGGGCGATGTCGGCCTCTTCCTCGGCGGTGAGGAGCGAGAGGCGGCCGATGTGGCGGAGGTAGTCGCCGACCTGGTCGACCGACGCGCCGCGGACACCCGCGAGCTGCTCGTCGGCCTCGACCTCGACGGCCTCGAGCGTGGTGGTCTCCACCGCGGCGACGGCGGTCTTCGCGGCTGCTGCCTTCTTGCTGCGGCGCGCGGTGGTGGCGGTGGTCGTCGTCTTCGGTGCTGCGGTCGCGGTCGTCATGGTGACTCTCCCTGCGGTTCGACGGTGATGGCCTCGGTGGGGGGTGGTCATGAGTAAAGCGGTCGCAAGGTGTACCCCACAAACCGATCGGATCGATTCCCAGGGAACGCCGTGCTTCACCTCCCGAACTGTCCCCCGCGGGGTACAGGCCCAACGACAGCATGCCCCCGCTGCAGGCCCGTGCACAAGGCGATCGGGCCGGATCTCCGGTGTTACAGCGGTGTTTCATCGGTCCCGCAGAGGGTGTACCCCGACCCGCTGCGCGGAGCGGACACGAAAACGGGGTACGGCGTTCCGGATCGTTGCGATCCGGACTCCGTACCCCGAAGACCGAGCGGCGGTCGGCGTCACCAGGAGGGTTCGAGCCACCCGTCCCGTCGCTCGGCGGTCTGGAGGTCGGCGTCGCGGTCGAACTCGTCGTACTCGCTCTCGAAGTCGCCGACGAGGCTGCGGCCGGTGAAGGCGTGCGTGCTGGACATGCGGACGATGCTCACCCCGGAGGGCGACGACGCGGTGAACGGCCGGTGACCGGTCGCGGTCGCTCAGACGTCGATGTCGTCGTCGTCGCCGTCCGACCAGACGGCGTCGCTCGCGGGATCGGGCAGCACGGAGTGACCGAAGGCGTCCTCGGGGTCGAGGTCCGCCGGTTCGGTCGGCTGTGCGTCCGTCCGTGCTGCGTCCACACGGACGAGTCGACCACCCGCCGGTGAACGGCGGGTGACGCGACCGGCACCCCGGGAGGTGCGGCGCTACTCCGCGGAGGTCGGTGCGGGGGCCGGGCGACCGTGCTCACGCTCGAAGCGTGCGCGCTCCTCGGCCTCGACCTTGGCGTAGGCGGACCGCTCGGTGCGGTCCGCTCGCATGATCGCGCGCATGACGAACCAGAAGATCAGGCCGACGACGACGGTCGGCGTCACGGCGAAGATGATCCCGGTCACGACTCCATCTGGCACCGGAGCATCGTACCTCGCTCCGCTGTGCCGGACGACGGCGCTACTTGACCAGCGGGAACAGGATCGTCTCGCGGATCCCGAGGCCGGTGATCGCCATGAGCAGGCGGTCGACGCCCATGCCCATGCCACCCGAAGGCGGCATCGCGTGCTCGAGGGCCCGCAGGAACTCCTCGTCGACACGCATCGCCTCGGGGTCACCGCCTGCGGCGAGCTTCGCCTGCTCGACGAAGCGCTCGCGCTGCACGACGGGGTCGACGAGTTCGGAGTACGCGGTCGCGAGCTCGAAGCCACGCACGTACAGGTCCCACTTCTCGACGACACCCGGGCGGGTGCGGTGCTGCCGGGTGAGTGGCGAGGTGTCGACCGGGAAGTTCATCACGAACGTCGGGGCGTGCAGCTTGTCCGAGTTGAAGTGCTCCCAGAGCTCCTCGACGTACTTGCCGTGCGTGGCGTGCGCGACCTCGACGCCCTCGGCCTCGGCGAGCGCCACCAGTTCGGACAGCGGGGTCTCCGGGGTGACCTCGTGTCCGGACGCCTCGGACAGGGACTCGTACATGTCCATGCGGGCCCAGTCGCCACCGAGGTCGTACTCGGTGCCGTCCGGCAGCGTGACGACGAGCGAACCGCCGGTCACCGCCTTCGTGGCGTTCTGAACGAGCTCCTGCGTGAGGTCCGCCATCTGCTCGTAGTTGCCGTACGCCTGGTACGCCTCGACCATCGCGAACTCGGGCGAGTGCGACGAGTCGGCACCCTCGTTGCGGAAGTTGCGGTTGATCTCGAACACGCGGTCGATGCCGCCGACGACCGCCCGCTTGAGGAACAGCTCCGGCGCGATGCGCAGGTACAGCTCGGTGTCGAAGGCGTTCGAGTGCGTCACGAACGGACGCGCCGAGGCGCCACCGTGCTGCGTCTGCAGCATCGGGGTCTCGACCTCGAGGTACTCGTGCCCGGTGAACGTCTGCCGGAGCGACGCCATGACGGCAGCGCGGGCGCGGACGGTCTCGCGTGCCTGGTCGCGGACGATGAGGTCGAGGTACCGCTGGCGGACCCGGGTCTCCTCGTTCAGCTCGTTGTGCAGGTTCGGCAGCGGCAGGATCGCCTTCGCCGCGATCTGCCACTCGTCGACCATGATGCTCAGCTCGCCGCGACGCGAGGAGATGACGCGACCGTGCACGAACACGTGGTCGCCCAGGTCGACGTACTCCTTCCACCGGGCGAGCGACTCCTCGCCCACCTCCGCCAGGGAGACCATCGCCTGGATGCGGGAGCCGTCACCGGACTGCAGCGACGCGAAGCAGAGCTTGCCGGTGTTGCGGGAGAACACGATGCGGCCGGCGACACCGACGACGTCCTGGGTCTCCTCGCCGGTCTCGAGGTGCGCGTACTGCTCGCGGACCGCCGGGATCGTCGTGGTGATCGGCAGTTCGGCCGGGTACGCCTCGATGCCCGCGTCGAGCAGCTTCGCCCGCTTGTCGAGCCGCACCTGTCGCTGCTCGCTGGTCTCGGCGGCGGCGAGCTCCTCGGCGGAGGGGCCGTCGCCCGAGGGCTCGGTGGCGGGTGCGGTCTCGTCGGTCATGCTGGTGCGGCTCCGATGGGTCGTGGGGATGCACCGATGGTACCGGCCGGTCGGACACGGTCCGGTCGACCGGCAGCACGCGACCGGATCGGGCCGGACCACGCAGACGGTCCGGTCGGAGGGACGAGCCCGCGGACGCTCCAATGGTCATACGATCGGAGCGCCCGTGGGGCAGGGCCACCGACGGACCGTGCAGGCCCGGGTGCGCTACAGCGTCGCCTGGCCGTCGGCCGCGGCGAGGGCGTTGTCGACCGCCGAGCGGACGAGGGTGCCGAGGACCCGGCCGGGGTGCTCGACGCCGATCCCGGAGAGCGTGCCCGCGGACTGGTCGACGATCGCGGTCGAGAACGACACCGCGGCGCGCACGGCGTCGGCGTACGCGGGGCGGTCCTGCTCGGCGACGACGAACGGCTCCGCGCCCATCTCGACGACGAGCGCCTGGGCGATCGGGAGCACGGGCGCGGGAGCGGTCACGGCGCAGTACGCGTCACGGAGTCGGACGAGGTCGACGCTCGTGCCGGTGAAGGCCATCGCGGGGTGGATCGCGAGCGGGATGGCGCCGGCGGACATCGCCGGGCGCAGGACCTCGACGCCGTGGTCGGGGCTCGTGTGCACGACGAGCTGTCCCGGCTGCCAGATGCCCGCGTCCGCCAGGCCCTGCACGAGCGAGGCGAGCTGGTCGTCCGGCACCGCGAGCAGCACGAGCTCGCTGCGCTCCACCAGTTCCGGTGTCGCGAGGACCGGCGCGCCGGGCAGCATGGCCTCGGCGCGGTCGCGTCCCGCGTCGGAAACGGCGGTCACCCCGACGACGGCGTGCTCCGCGTTCGCCAGTGCCGCACCCAGGACCGGTCCGACCCGTCCGGCGCCGACGATGCCGACGCCGAGTCGTCCGGCCCTCACCGCGCGGCTCCGGGTGGCGGCACGTCGGTCCACCGGACGGGAGGCGCGGAGCGCGTCCCGTCGTCGGCGCGCGACGTACCCGTGGGGGCGTCGGGGGCCGTGGTCGCCGCCCACTGCGGGTGCGGAGCGCGCGTGGCGGGGGTGGGCCGGGCCTCCCGTTCGCGCCACCGGTGGGAGGTGTCGGCGGCGGCGGCCTCGACGGCGCGGTGCGCCGTCTCGGACCAGAGGCGCTGCGCGTCGCCCGCGTCGAGCGCCCCGATGCGGGGTGACACCGGTCCGGCGACCGTGTGGACGTGCGCCGAGGCGAGCCGGAGGACGCGCTCGAGCGGCCCCTGCTCGACCTTCACGCTCTGCACGCGCGGCAGCGGGACGATCACGAGCGACCGCCACACGGCGCCGAGGCGCAGGAGGACCGCGCCCTGGACGAACCGGTACCCGTTGCGGCGGGAGGAGAACGGCCGGAGCCAGGCACCGCGGCGGGGCGAGTGCACGAAGCCGCCGCGGTCCCCGGTCGTGGTGAGGCTGTCGTCGACCACACCGACCGCCTCGGACGATCCCTCGCGGAGTGCCTCGCGGGAGGCGGTGGGGCCGACGACCGCGGCACCGACCAGTCCGGGGAGGATGATGTCGAGGACCTGCCGGACGTCCTCGGCCCGCCCGACGGGCAGCACGATCGACGACGCCTGCTGGTTCGTCGATGCCCCGTTGCCGGCGTTCGTCGCGCGGTTGATGCGGACGTCCCACCACCCGAACGGCCGCCACAGCAGCGGCTGCGCGACGCTCACGGCGTGGATGCGACCGGGCGGCAGTGTCTCGTTCGAGGTCGACACGAGGCCGAAGCCGATGCGGATGCCGTCGCGGGTCTCGGCGATCGTGTACTGCAGCGAGCGCGAGAACTTGCGGACGGTGTAGCCACCGGCGCCGATGACCACGGGGAACAGGGCGAACAGGATGCCGTACTCACCGGTGACCGCGATGCTGACGACGATCGCCGCGACGACCACGACGAAGAACACGGTCGTGAACGAGAGCAGCATCGAGGCGATGAGCCGGCCCGGGTGGACCTTCACGACCCGGGTGGCCCGGACGGCGGCGGGGTCGAGCTCCGGCGAGAAGAGCTCGTCGACGCGGTCCTGCAGCACGCCGTTCGAGCCCCGCACCGCGGTCTGCTCGTCGTCCTGCGCGCCCGAGGCCAGGACGAGGATGCGCGACCGCAGGTCGTCCGCCGCGCGTGCGCCGAGGTAGGCGAGCTGCACGTTCGCGTCGTTGCCGGCCTGCGCGATCTCGAGCTTCGCGGTGCCGAAGATCCGCGGGACGACGGGTCGCGAGATGTTGATGCCCTGGATCCGGTCGAGCCGCGCCTTCCGGTGGTTCCGGAACAGCACGCCGGACCGGACCTCGACGACGTCGCCGGTCACGCGGAACTCGTGCATCCGCCAGGACACGTAGAAGAGCCCGATCAGCACGACGAGCAGCACCACGATCGCGAGCGCCACCCAGCCGACGGCCCCGTGCTCCCACACGTAGCGGACGGGGTCGCCGTCGTCCTGCGGCCCCTCGCCCGGCACGAAGAACTCCAGCACCTGGTCGCGGAGGTTGTTCAGGACGTACCCGAGGACGACGATCAGGAAGATGCCGCCCTTCAGCAGGGGCGTCAGGGGGTGCAGACGGTGCCACTCGCCGTCGGTCAGGGGTGCTGCCGCGGCCGCGTTGCCCCGTCGTGGTGGCGCGGGTGGGGGCGGTCCGGGTCGGAAGGTCATCGTCGTCCCCTAGAGCCCGGCGCGGCGGGACTCGGCGAGCTCGACGAGTCGGTCGCGCAGCTCGTCGGCGTCCGCGGCGGGGATGCCCGGGATGCGGACGTTGGTCGACGCGGCGGCGGTCACGAACTTCAGCTCGCTGAGCCCGAGGATCCGGTCGAGCGGCCCGCGGTTCACGTCGACGAGCTGCATGCGCCCGTACGGCACGGCGGTGAAGCGCTGCCACATCAGGCCGCGGCGGAGCACGAGGTCGTCGTCGCGCAGGGCGTACCCGATCGCACGGACGCGGCGGGGCGTGAGGACGGCGGTGACCAGGGCGACGAGGGCCACCGCGATCGCGACCAGGGTCCAGACCGTGCCCGCCGGCCCGCCGAAGCCGCCGAACAGCACCGCGAAGAGCACGCAGCCGGCGGTGACGACGACCCCGACCACCACGGTGCTGACGAGTTCGGTCCAGACGAGCTTCGTCGAGACACGCGTCCACTCGGTACCGGTCAGGCCGAGCCCCGCCTCGTCGAGTCGTTCGAGCGGCATCGCGGCCTCCTGCGGTCGTCGGTCAGTTCGCCGCCGTCCCGCCCCTCGGCAGGTCGTCATCGTCGTCGCCCGGTGGCGGCGCCATGCACATGCGCTCGGCGACGAGCGCGCACACCACGAGCACGAGACCGCCCCCGACCGCGACGGCGTTCGGCAGGACCGAGCCTAGCGGCGGCAGGGCCGAGCGGGTCAGGAGGTACACGAGCAGTCCGGCGGCGAAGGCACCGAAGAGCGCGCCCGCGATGCTCGAGGCCTTCGCGAGCACGACCACGCGGGTGGCGTACAGCGGGTCGACGGCGTGCTGGCGGGTCGCACCGTCACGGGCGTGCCGGCGGACGGGCCGGGCCATCGCGACGACGGCGACACCGATCAGGGCGAGCGTCACGCCGAGCGGCGTCGAGAGCAGGAGCGTCGGAGACTGGCGCGACGCGAGCACGGCGTCGAGGGCGAACCCGGCGACGGCGGCCACGACGGCGACGCTGACGAGGGTGGATGCGCGGGTCGGCTTCACCGCGTGTGCTCCGGCCCCTGCTCGGTCCCCTGCCCGCTCGCCTGCCCGTCGAAGAGACGCGGCCCGTCGAACAGGCGCGGCTCGTCGATGCGCTCCGTGTCGTCGCCGAGTGCGGCGAGCAGGTCGGCGACGGGCCCGGCACCGGGCAGCTCGGCGTCCGGGTCGGCGTCGAGCCACGGGGCGAGCACGAACGCCCGCTCCCCCGCACGCGGGTGCGGCACGGTCAGGGTCGCTGTGTCGATCCGGAGGTCGTCGATGGCCACGACGTCGAGGTCGAGCGTGCGGTCGCCCCACCGGACCTCGCGGGTGCGCCCGTGGTCGTCCTCGATGCCGTGCAGCGCGTCGAGCAACGCGTCGGGCGTCAGGTCGGTGTCGACCACGACGACGGCGTTCCGGTACCGCGGCTTCGTCGTGTCGAGCCCGTCGAGCGTCAGGGCGACGGACTCGACCTCGCGGCTCGAGGCCACCGGTCGGACGCCCGGCACCGCGGCGATCGCCTGCGCGGCCGCCCGCAGGGTGCTGCCCCGGTCGCCGAGGTTGGCGCCGAGGGCGATGACGGCGCGGGTCACTCTTCCTCCTCGGACACCGAGGCGCCGCCGCGGCTGCGCTGGATCGTGATCGACACGTCCGTGAACGGCACGGTGATCGGCGCCTGCGGCTTGTGCACGGTGACCTCGGTCGCCAGTGCCGCGCGGTGCGTCAGGACCGCGGCGGCGATGCGCTCGGCGACGGTCTCGATGAGGTCGACCGGGTCGCGCTCGATCTCGGCGACGACCTGCTCGGCGAGCACCCCGTAGTGCACCGTGTCGTCGAGGTCGTCGCTGCCCGAGGCCGTGCGGGCGTCGACCTCGACTGCGACGTCGACGACGAAGTCCTGGCCGTCCTGCCGCTCGTGGTCGAAGACGCCGTGGTGTCCGCGTGCGCGGACCCCGGTGAGTCGGATGGTGTCCCTCATGTTCGTGCTGCCCTCCAGGCATCCCAGACGTCGAGCACGGCACGGGTCGGTGCCGGGTCGTGCACGCGGACCCCCCACGCGCCGCGCTCTGCGGCGAGCAGGCTGATCGCGGCGGTGGCGAGGTCCCGGTCGGCGGGCGGGGCTCCCGCGGGGCTGCCGACGCCGTCGAGGAAGCGCTTGCGCGACGCCGCGACGAGGACCGGCAGCCCGATCGACGCGAACCGCTCGTAGCCGGCCAGGATCTCCCAGTTCTGCGCACCCCGCTTGGCGAAGCCGAGGCCCGGGTCGATGACGACCTGCTCCTCGCGCACCCCGAGGACGATGAGCTCCGCGACCCGGAACTCCACCTCGCGCCGGACCTCCTCGACCGCGTGCGTGTACTCGGCGTTCCGGTACATGCGGTCGCTGTGCCCGCGCCAGTGCATGACGACGAAGCCCGTGCCCGTGTCGCGGACGACGCGCACCATGTCGGGGTCGGCCAGACCGCCGGAGACGTCGTTCACCACGACCGCACCGGCCGCCACGGACAGCTCCGCCGTGGAGGCGTTCATCGTGTCGACGCTCACCGCGATGCCCTCGGAGACGAGCTGCCGGACGACGGGCAGCACGCGCTCCTGCTCCACCGTCGGCGGGACCCGTTCGGCGCCGGGCCGGGTGGACTCACCGCCGACGTCGACCAGGTCGGCGCCGTTCGCCACGAGGTCACGGGCGTGGGCGACGGCGGCGTCCACCGCGAGGTGGAGGCCGCCGTCGCTGAACGAGTCGGGCGTGACGTTGAGGATGCCCATGACACGCGTGCCCGCCTGTGCGGGGTGGGCGGCGCGGCGCACCTCGGCGAGCCGGCGCGCGCGCCTCGTCGGCAGGTCGGTCATGCCGGGCTAGGCGGGGGCGATACCCGGGTTGCCGAACGGACGACGACGGGGCTTCGACGACGACTCGGGGTCGCCCTGCTCCGCCGCGGTCGAGGCGGCCTTGCCCGGGAACTCGATCGCCGGCAGGTTCGAGACCGGCCGCTTGTCGCTCGAGAGCCACTGCGGGCGCTCGGGCAGCTTGCGGACGTCCTTGAAGATCTCGACGAGCTCCGGCGCGTCCAGCGTCTCCTTGTCGAGGAGCTCCCCGGCCAGGCGGTCGAGGATGTCGCGGTTCGCGTTGAGCACCTCGTAGGCCTCGTCGTGCGCGGCCTCGAGCAGGGCGCGGGTCTCGGCGTCGACGGTCTCGGCGATGTTCTCCGAGTAGTCGCGGCCGCTGCCACCGCTCATGTCGCGACCGACGAACGGCTCGCTCGAACCGGACCCGAGCTTGACGGAACCGACGGCACGGCTCATGCCGTACTCGGTGACCATCTTGCGCGCGGTCGACGTGGCCTTCTCGATGTCGTTCGACGCACCCGTGGTCGGGTCGTGGAAGACGATCTCCTCGGCCACGCGACCGCCCATGGCGTAGGTCAGCTGGTCGAGCAGCTCGTTGCGGGTCACCGAGTACTTGTCCTCGAGCGGGAGCACCATCGTGTAGCCGAGGGCACGGCCGCGCGGCAGGATCGTGATCTTCGTGACCGGGTCGGTGTGCCGCATCGCCGCTGCCGCCAGGGCGTGGCCGCCCTCGTGGTACGCGGTGATGAGCTTCTCCTGGTCGGACATGATCCGGGTGCGCCGCTGCGGGCCGGCCATCACGCGGTCGACCGCCTCGTCGAGGGCACGGTTGTCGATGAGCTGCGCGTTCGAGCGCGCGGTCAGCAAGGCGGCCTCGTTGAGGACGTTCGCCAGGTCGGCGCCGGTGAAGCCCGGCGTCTTGCGGGCGAGGAGCTCGAGGTCGACGCTCGCTGCGAGCGGCTTGCCCTTCGCGTGCACCTCGAGGATCTGCTTGCGGCCCTGCAGGCTCGGCGCGTCCACGCCGATCTGGCGGTCGAAGCGGCCCGGGCGGAGGAGCGCGGGGTCGAGCACGTCGGGACGGTTCGTCGCGGCGATCAGGATGACGTTCGTCTTGCCGTCGAAGCCGTCCATCTCGACGAGCAGCTGGTTGAGCGTCTGCTCGCGCTCGTCGTTGCCGCCGCCGATGCCGGCGCCACGGTGACGACCGACGGCGTCGATCTCGTCGATGAAGACGATGGCGGGGGCGTTCTGCTTGGCCTGGTCGAACAGGTCGCGGACGCGGCTCGCACCGACACCGACGAACATCTCGACGAAGTCCGAACCGGAGATCGAGTAGAACGGCACGCCCGCCTCACCCGCGACGGCGCGGGCGAGCAGGGTCTTGCCGGTGCCGGGAGGGCCGTACAGCAGCACGCCCTTCGGGATCTTCGCGCCGACGGCCTGGAACTTGGCCGGCTCCTGCAGGAACTCCTTGATCTCGTGGAGCTCCTCGATGGCCTCGTCGGAACCGGCGACGTCGGCGAAGGTGACCTGCGGGTTCTCCTTGTTGTTCATCTTCGCGCGCGACTTGCCGAACTGCATCACCTTCGAGCCGCCGCCCTGGGCGCTCGACAGGAGGAACCAGAACAGGGCACCGATGATGAGGAACGGCAGGATGATGCCGAGCAGGGACAGGAACCAGTTGCCCTGCTGCACGGTGTCGTTGTAGCCGTCGGGGAGGTTCGCGTCGTTGACCGCGCTGATGACCTCTTCGCCACGCGGCGTGGAGTAGTAGAACTGCTCCTTCGCGTTGCCGTCCTTGAGGGTGAGGTCGACGCGCTGCTCGGTCGAGTTCACGACCACGGACGAGACCTTGCCGTCGGCGAGCTGCTCGAGACCCTTCTGGGTGTCGATCTGCTGCGTGCCGGACTGCGCGATGACGCTCCAGCCGATGAAGATGCCGACCAGCGCGATGAGCACGTAGAGGTACGGGCCGCGGAAGATGCGCTTGAAGTTCATGTGATCCGGGCGCGATGGCCCGACACCTTTCTCTGCCGGAGTTGCGTGGTGGTCAGCATACGGCCGTCACTCTGTGGCGAGAATGGGTGTCCTCTGCGGGCGAACTGCACGCCCGCCCCCCGTCAGGAGTACACGTGCGGTGCGAGGACGCCGATGCCGCGCAGGTTCCGGTAGCGCTCGTCGTAGTCGAGGCCGTAGCCGACCACGAACGCGTCCGGGATCTCGAAGCCGGCGTACTTCACGTCGACCTCGACCTTCGCGGCCTCGGGCTTGCGGAGCAGCGCGACGATCTCGACGCTCGCGGCACCGCGGGACGCCAGGTTCTGCTTGAGCCACGACAGGGTCAGGCCGGAGTCGATGATGTCCTCGACGATGATGACGTCGCGGCCGTGCAGGTCGGTGTCGAGGTCCTTGAGGATCCGCACGACGCCCGACGACTTCGTGCCGGAGCCGTACGACGACACCGCCATCCAGTCCATCCGGGCCTGCATCTTGAGGTGCCGCGAGAAGTCCGCCATCACCATGACGGCGCCCTTCAGCACACCGACGAGCAGCGGGTCCTTGCCCGCGTAGTCGCGGTCGACCACCGCGGCGAGCTCGGCGAGCTTCGCGTCGATCTGCTCGGGGGTGAAGAGCACTTCGGACAGGTCTGCCTGGACGTCGGAGAGTTCCACCGGTCCAGGGTAACGGTCAGGACGCGGCGGTGAAGGCCACCCGCTCGCCCTCCCGCGCCGCCCGGACGCCCGGCAGGTCGATCGGTCCCTGCCCGCTCCAGTCGGTCACGAGGCGGCACACCTCGAGCGTCTGCACCCGGGAGAGCGTCACGCCGAACTCGCTCTCGACCGCGAGCCGGACGAGCCGTTGCCGCAGGGCCGGCGGGTTCGCGAGCAGCTCGGGCACGGACAGCGAGATGCCGGCCTCGGAGTGCTCGGCGAGGTCCTCGGCCATCTCCTCGGCGAAGTGGTCGAGGGCGGCGGCGTCCTCGCGGAGCTGCTCGGCCGTGCGGGCGAGGGCCTCGGGCACGCCGGGGCCGAGTTCGCGCTCGAGGGTCGGCAGCAGGCTGCTCCGGACCCGCACCCGGGCGTACGCGGGGTCGTCGTTCTGCGGGTCGTCCCACGGCACGAGCCCCGCGGCGGCGCACGCCTGACGGCTCACGTGCCGCCGGAGCCCGAGCAGCGGGCGGCCGTAGGCCGGCCCCGCGGTCCGCCGCGCGAGCGGCGGCATGCCGGACAGTGCGTCCGGCCCGCTGCCGCGCAGCAGGCCCAGCAGCACCGTCTCGGCCTGGTCGTCGAGGGTGTGCCCGAAGAGCACGAGCGGTGACCCGGTGGCGGACGCGACGTCCGTGACGGCGGCGTGCCGTGCCTCCCGTGCGGCGCCCTCCGGACCGCCGTCCGGACCGACCGCCACCCGCCGGACGGTCACCGGGTCGAGTCCCAGTGCCGCGGCCTGCCGGGAGGCGCGGGTCGCCACCGCCTCGCTGCCCGCCTGGAGCGCGTGGTCGACCACGACCGCGCCGGCACGCAGGTCCTGCTTCGGCGCCTCGAACGCGGTGGCCGCGGCGAGCGCGAGCGAGTCCGGTCCGCCGCTCAGCGCGACCGTCACGAGGTCGCCCGACCGGACGACCCCGTCGGCCAGTGCCTGCGCGAGCAGCGTCCGCACCGCGAGGCGGGTCGCTGCGACGGCGGGGTCCAACCGGGGACGCGGAGAGATCACCCGGTAACGTTAGCCGCGCTTTCTTCCCGTACATGAGACCAGGAGCGCACCATGACCGCGTACGACGTCGTCGTCGAGATCCCCAAGGGCAGCCGCAACAAGTACGAGGTCGACCACGAGACCGGTCGCGTGTACCTCGACCGCGTGCTGTTCACCTCGTTCGTCTACCCGACCGACTACGGGTTCTTCGAGAAGACCCTGGCCGACGACGGCGACCCCGTGGACGCGCTGCTGCTGCTCGAGTACCCGACCTTCCCGGGTGTGGGCGTCAAGGTCCGTCCGGTCGGTGTCTTCAAGATGAGCGACGAGGCCGGCAACGACGCGAAGGTCCTCGTGGTCCCCGCGAAGGACCCGCGCTGGCAGCACGTCCAGGACATCTCGGACGTCGACGACCAGACGAAGGCCGAGATCGCGCACTTCTTCGAGCGCTACAAGGACCTCGAGCCGAACAAGTGGGTCAAGGCCGAGGGCTGGGGCGACGCCGCCGAGGCCGAGGCGATCGTGCAGGCCGGCCAGGCCGCGTACGTGCCCACCGGTCACTGACCCACCGCGCACGCGAACGGCGCCCGCTCTCCGGTCGGAGGGCGGGCGCCGTTCTTCGTGTCGGTCTCGGTGTCCGCGGCCCGGCTACATCGAGCCGCTCGGACGGGCCACGTAGGGCAGGAGCTGGCTCGGGGTCCAGATCGCCCGCTCGAGCACACCGCGGGTGGGGTTGGCGGCCTCGACCATCATCCCGCCACCGGTGTAGATCGAGTCGTGGTACGCCCCGCTGACCGAGCCGTTGGACGAGTAGAACAGGATGTCGCCGGCCTGCCGCTGCGACAGCGGGACCAGGCGGCCGATCGACGCGAAGTGGTTGTACTGCCAGACGACGTTGTGGCCGCCCGTGGCGATGCCCTGGGAGTTGTAGGCCATCATCACCAGGCCCGAGCAGTCCCACTGGTTCGGGCCGGCACCGCCGAAGACGTAGGCGTCGCCGATCTGCGCGCGGGCGTAGGCGATGGCGCCGGCGGCCTTGCTCGCACTCGGTGCGGGAGCGGGTGCCGGGGCGGGAGCGGGTGCCGGCTTCGGAGCGGGGGCGGGCTTCGGAGCGGGCGCGGGGGCCGGAGCAGGGGCGGGCGCGGGCGCCGGGGCGCTCGGGCTCGACGGCTTCGAGGTCGGCGTGCTGGGTGTGCTCGTGGTCGGCGTGCTCGTGGCCGGTCGCGACGGGACGCTCGGCGACGACGGGTCGGTCCCGGTGCTCGTGCCGCCACCACTCGGCTGCCCGCCGGCGCTCGGCGCGGTCGTCGTGGCGCCGCCACCGTCCGCGTTGCCGTTGCCGTTGCTCGTGCTGCCCCCGCCGGCCCGGGCAGCGAGCTGCTGCTCGGCGCGGGCGGCCTGCTGCGCGTCCCAGTACGCCGTCTCGGTGGCGACGCTCGTGCCCTTGAGGAACGCGAGCTGCTCCAGCACCTCGGACTGCTTGGCCTGCTGCTGCTCGACCCGGCCGCTCGCCGCAGCCGCCAGGGCGTTCGCCTCGTCCAGCGCGCGTTCCGACTTCCGCGTCGCCTCGGCCAGGGCGGTGGTCGCGGCCTGCTGCTGCGCGGCGATCGACTCGACCGTGTTCTGGTCGGCCTGCGCCTGGGCGAGGACCCGGGCCGAGCGCTCGGACAGGTGCGAGACCGTGCCGACGCGGTAGAGCAGGTCCTTCGCGTCCGACGCGTCGACGAGCATCGAGGTCGAGAGGTCCCCGCCACCCGTGCGCGAGAGCTCGACGACGAGCCCCGCGACCTGCGCCGCCGACTCGTCCGCTCGTGCACCGGCGCGCTTCGCCTGCGCGGTCAGGTCGTCGAGGGTGTCCTTCGCGTCCTGCTGCTCGGACGCCGCCATCGCGTAGTCCTGGCCCGCCTGGAGCTCCGCCACCTGCGCCGAGTCCGCGGCGTCCTGCAGGGTCTGCAGTCGGGCGCTCAGCTCGTCCGCCGTCTGCTGGGCCTGGGCGGTGTCCGCCTTGGCCTCGCGCACGTCGTCCCAGCTCGGGGCCGACGGCGCGGCCTGGGCGGGACCGGCCAGCACGACCGACAGACCGATGCCGAGGACGGCGACGACCGCGGTGCACGCGGTGCGGTGGCGGGGGGAGGGCTTCATGTCGTGCTCAGGGCCTCTCGACGGCGCTGTTGCTCATACCGAGATCCCCCGCGCTGCCATGAAGGGGACCGGGTCGACGGCGGAGCCGTTCACCCGGGTCTCGAAGTGGAGGTGGCACCCCGTCGACCAACCGGTGGAGCCGATCTTCGCGATCTGCTGCCCGGCCTCGACGTGCTGCCCGACGGACACGAGGATGCCGCCATCGACGATGTGCCCGTAGGCGGTGGAGATGCCGCCGCCGTTGTCGAGCACGACCTCGTTGCCGTAGCCGCCGCCGTTCGCCGCGAAGGTCACGGTGCCGGAGTGTGCCGCGTAGATCGGGGCGTAGCAGGCCGGCGCGAGGTCGACCCCGGCGTGCAGGGCGCGGTAGTGCGTGTACGGGTCGACGCGGTAGCCGTAGGGGCTCGTCTGGTAGCCGCCGGCGGGACGGACCCACCCGGAGGAGTTCGGCGTGCCACCGCCGGAGCCGCCCTGGCTCGTGGCCGCTGCCTTCGCCGCCGCTGCCGCCTGCCGGGCCGCCGCGGCCTCGGCTGCTGCCCGCCGTGCCTTCTCGGCGGCGACGCCCTTGTCGTACGCCGCCTCGACGTTCTTCGCGTTCGTCGTGAGCAGGGTGAGCTGCGCTTCGAGGCGGGCCTTGTTGTCGGCCTCGGCGTCGACCGCGGTCTGGGCGCGGTCGGCGGCGGCCTGCGCGGCCTGCATCTTCGTCTGGGCGGCCTCGGCGAGGACCCCGAGGGCCTCCTTCGCCTGTTCGGCACGGTCGGCGAGACCCTGGGCGACCCCGCGGTCCTGCGAGGCCTGGGAGTAGATGCCGTCCGCCTGCTCCGACAGCTTCGACATCGCGCCGAGCTCGTAGAGCAGGTCGCCGGACGCCGAAGGGTGCGTGAGGATGTCGGTCGTCACGTCGTTCGCGCTCGCGCGACCGAGCTGTGCGGCAAGCTGACCCGCCTGCGCCTCCGACTGCGTCGCGGTGCGCTCGGCCTCGTCCGCCTGATCCTGCAGCGTCTGCTGCTCGAGGGTCGCGGCGTCGTACTTCGTCTGTGCGTCCTGGTACGCCTTGCCCGCCGCTGCGGCCGAGGCCTGGGCGGCGGACGCCTTCGACGTGAGGTCGTCGAGGAGCGCCTTGATCTCCGTCACCTTCGCCTGCTGCGCGTCCTTCGACGCCTTGGCCTGCTCGACGTCGGACCAGCTCGGGTACCCGGCGGCCGAGGCGGCGGTCACCGGACCGACGGCCGCGAGGGCCCCGGCGGTGAGCACGACGGCGACCGCGGCGGCGATCACGCGGCGGCGGGGGCGGAGGGAGGTGAGGGATTTCGACATCTGTCTCGTTTTCGTAACGGCACGGCGGGGCTCGCGCACGTGACGCTGTCAACAGACGCAACAGTAACAACAGCAGTCACACGGCGGACACCCCCGAGCGAGGGTGCCAGGACGCCCCGATGGTGGCACCGGGGACGTGCCGGTCCGGGACGGGACGGCGCGACACGCCGGAGATGCACGCTCGGAGGCGTTCGATTTGCACACCTCGCAGGGCATCCGTATGCTTGTCCATCGGTAGCGCACGGCGCAGCTTGCGGCCCTATCGTTTAGTGGCCTAGGACACCGCCCTTTCACGGCGGCAGCACGGGTTCGAATCCCGTTGGGGTCACTCCACGTGAGTGAGCAAGCAACCGAGCAACACCGAAGCAGTAATCACAACACAACATGGCCCTGTAGCGCAGTTGGTTAGCGTGCCGCCCTGTCACGGCGGAGGTCGCGGGTTCAAGTCCCGTCAGGGTCGCCACGGCTGGATAGCTCAGTTGGTAGAGCGTTCGACTGAAAATCGAAAGGTCCACGGATCGATGCCGTGTCCAGCCACGGTGAAGAGCCCCTCACGAGAGTGAGGGGCTCTTTTGCCTTCCCGGGCGGTCCCCGGGGACGCAACCGGGCCTAGGCCTCGCGGGTCTTCGGGCTGCTGTCGTTCGTCTTCGCCGGGTCACGCTCGACGACCGACCCGAGGGCGTCGTCGATGCGGGACATCAGCTCCGCGGGGATCTGCACCCCGGCAGCGCCGGCGTTGTCGTGCACCTGCTCCGGACGCGAGGCACCGATGATCGCCGACGCCACGTTCTGGTTCTGCAGCACCCACGCGACCGCGAGCTGCGCCATCGACAGGCTGAGCTCGTCGGCGACGGGCCCGAGTTCCTGCACGGCGGTGAGCACCTCGTCGTTCATGAAGCGCTCGATCATCTTCGCGCCGCCCTTGTCGTCCGTGGCACGTGAACCCTCGGGCAGCGGCTGACCGGGCTGGTACTTGCCGGTCAGGACGCCCTGGGCGATCGGGGACCAGACGATCTGCGAGATGCCGAGCTCCTCCGAGGTCGGGACGACCTCGCCCTCGATGACCCGCCAGAGCGCCGAGTACTGCGGCTGGTTCGAGATGAGCTGGAAGCCCAACTCCTTCGCCAGGGCCGCACCCGCGCGGAGCTGTTCGGCGGTCCACTCCGAGACGCCGACGTAGAGCACCTTGCCCTGTCGCACGACGTCGGCGAACGCCTGCATCGTCTCCTCGAGCGGGGTCTCGTGGTCGAAGCGGTGCGCCTGGTAGAGGTCGACGTAGTCGGTCTGCAGGCGCTCGAGCGACCCGTCGATCGACTCGAGGATGTGCTTCCGGCTCAGCCCGGTGTCGTTGTGGCCCTTCGGACCGGTCGGACCGAAGACCTTCGTCGCGATCTCCAGCGACTGACGCCGCTCCCCCTTGAGGGCCTCGCCGAGGACGGTCTCGGCGCCGGTGTTCGCGTAGACGTCGGCGGTGTCGAACGTCGAGATGCCGACGTCGAGCGCGGCACGGACGCAGGCGATCGCCGCGTCGTTCTCGACCTGTGAGGCGTGGGTGAGCCAGTTGCCGTAGGTGATCTCGGACACCTTGAGGCCCGAGTTGCCGAGGTAGCGGTACTCCATGTGCGTGTCACTCCTGTCGTGGAGCGCGTCGGTGCGCCCCGACCCGTGACGGTAGTCCGCGAAGTCCGAACCGCTTCCACCGTTCGCCGTGCGGCAGGTACGGTGAAGTATCAGTGGTCCGGGGCAAGACGAAACCCCGGCGATGTGGCCGAGGCCAGTGATCGTTCCGGGGTCTTCGTCACCCATCGTACAAGGGAACCGATGCTTCACCAAGATCTCCCGGCGCTCCTGACGCCGGAGCGCCTGCGGTCCTACACGGCGCGGTGCCCGGATCTGACGTCCGCGATCCGCCTGTACGAGTGGAACATGCGCGCCGCGGCAGCCGTCCTGGGACTGACCGGCATCGTCGAGGTCGTCGCGCGCAACTCCTTGGACCGGGAGCTCGGCGTCTGGGCGGCTCGACGCGGTGCACCGACCTGGTTCGATGCCGTGCATCTCGACCAGCAGGGACGTCTCGACCTGGACAAGGCCCGAGCACGCGCGAGCCGGAACGGACGACGGCCCGAGATCCATGGTCGCGTCAAGCGGGAGGTCCGTGCTCGGATGCAGCAGCTGCACTTCGTCAGGAACCGCGCCGCCCACCACGAACCGATCCACCAGCGCGACCTCCGCCGCGACCTCGACGCCGCGCTGGAGCTGCTCGGCTGGATCCACCCCGTCGCTGCGGAGTGGGCGGCCGACACGACGTCGCTCCGCGCCGTCCTCGACGCCCGACCCAGCGACTGAGGGGCAGGATCGCAGGGGCGCGGTGCACAGCGGCACCGCCGGGAGCAAGGGAGCATCCATGTCGGGACCGAGCGTGCTGTTCATCGGCGGCAGCGGCATCATCAGCGCCGCGTGCGTCCGCGAAGCCGTCGAGCAGGGGTTCGACGTCACCGTGCTCAACCGGGGCACGACCGACAAGCGGCCGATCCCGGAGAGCGTCACGCGCCTCCAGGCCGACGTGTCGGACCGCGCCGCGCTCGAGGCGGCGATCGGCGACCAGCGCTGGGACGTCGTCATCGACTTCGTGGCGTTCACGCCCGACCAGGTGCAGCGGGACGTCGAGGTGTTCACGGGGCGGACGAACCAGTACGTCTTCATCTCGTCGGCCTCGGCGTACCAGACGCCCGCGACGCACCTGCCGATCACCGAGTCGACGCCGCTGAAGAACCCGTTCTGGCAGTACTCCCGCGACAAGATCGCGTGCGAGGACCTGCTCACGAAGGCCTACCGGGAGGACGACTTCCCGATGACGATCATCCGTCCGTCCCACACCTACGACGAGACCCTCGTGCCGTTCTCCGGCGGGTGGACGGTGCTCGGTCGCATGCGCGCGGGGAAGCCGGTCGTGGTGACCGGCGACGGGAGCTCGCTGTGGACGATCACGCACGCGCGGGACTTCGCGGTCGGGTTCGTCGGGCTGCTCGACCGTGCCGAGGCGATCGGCGAGGCGTTCCACATCACGGGTGACGAGGCGCCGACCTGGAACCAGATCGCCCACGAGCTCGCGGCCGCCGCCGGCGTGGAGGACCTGCAGCTCGTGCACGTCCCCGCCGACGCGATCGACGCCCTCGACGCCGAGTGGGGTGCGAGCCTGCTCGGGGACAAGGCGAACACCTCGGTGTTCGACAACACGAAGGTGCAGACGCTCGTGCCGGAGTTCGCGCAGTCGACGTCGATCCGGCAGGGTGCGCGGGAGATCGTGGCGTGGTTCGACGCGGATCCGTCCCGCCAGGTGACGGACGAGCACCTCGACGGGCTGATGGACCAGCTCGTGGAGCGGTGGCAGGTGCGCTGACGGGGAGCGCGACGGACGGGAGGCGCGGTGCCGGCTGGCACCGCGCCTCCCGTCCGTCCTGTGGCCGCGCCTAGCGCGCGGCCAGCACCTCGCCGAGGGTCCCGATCGCGAGACGGACCTCGTCGTCGGTGACGACGAGCGGCGGCGCGAAGCGGATCGTCGAGCCGTGCGTGTCCTTGACGAGCACGCCGCGGTCGGCCAGGTCGTGCGCGATCTCCTTGCCGGTGCCGAGCGCGGGGTCGATGTCGATCCCCGCCCACAGCCCGGCGACCCGGTGCGCCACGACGCCCTTGCCGACGAGCTCGTCGAGCAGCCCGCGCAGGAGCGGTTCGCCCTCGAGCGCGCGCTGCTGGAACGTGCCCTCGTCGAGCATCGCGACGACCTCGGCGCCGACGGCGGCGGCGAGCGGGTTGCCGCCGAAGGTCGAGCCGTGCTCGCCCGGACGGAGGACGCCGAGCACCTCGCGGGAGCCGACGACCGCGGACACCGGGACGATGCCACCGCCGAGGGCCTTGCCGAGCGTGATGAGGTCCGGCCGGACGCCGACGCGTTCGACCGCGAGGGTGTGCCCGGTGCGGCCGAGCCCGGACTGGATCTCGTCGGCGACGAACAGCGCGCCGAACTCGTCGCAGACCTCGCGGACGGCCGGCAGGTAGTCGGCGGGCGGGATGACGACCCCGCCCTCGCCCTGGATCGGCTCGAGCAGCACGGCGACGACGGTCTCGTCCATCGCCGCCCGGAGGGCCTCGGCGTCGCCGTACGGCACCGTGCGGAAGCCCGGCGTGTACGGGCCGAAGTCCTCGCGGGCCGAGGGGTCGTCCGAGAACGACACGATCGTCGTGGTGCGCCCGTGGAAGTTCCCGGACGCAACCACGATGGTGGCCTGTCCCGCCGGGACGCCCTTGACGCGGTAGCCCCATGCACGCGAGACCTTGATCGCGGACTCGACGGCCTCGGCACCGGTGTTCATCGGCAGGACGAGGTCGGTGCCGGTCAGGGCGGCGAGCGCCGAGGCGAACGGGCCGAGCCGGTCGTTCACGAACGCGCGGCTCGTCAGGGTGACCCGGTCGAGCTGGGCACGGGCGGCGTCGAGCAGTCGGGGGTTGCCGTGGCCGAAGTTCACCGCAGAGTAGGCGGCGAGTCCGTCCAGGTAGCGCCTGCCGTCGACGTCCGTCACCCATGCACCCTCGCCGGACGCGATGACGACCGGCAGCGGGCTGTAGTTGTGGGCGAGGGAGCGGTCCTCGACGGCGAGGGCGGCTGCGGTGGCGCCACCGAGCGAGCTGGCGTCACCGAGTGCGCTGGCGTCGCCGAACGCGCCGGCACCCTGGTAGGTGCCGGCTCCGGTCGTGGTGCCCATGGCTACCGCGCGACCGAGGTGCCGGTGCCGACGGGGTGCAGGTCGAGCGTGCAGCACTTCACGCCGCCGCCGCCGAGCAGGAGCTCGGACAGGTCGACGCCGATCGGGTTGTAGCCCTTCTCGCGCAGCTGCTCGGCGAAGGTCGTCGCGCGCGACGCGATCACGACGTTGTACCCGTCGGAGTACGAGTTGAGGCCGAGGATCGCGGCGTCCTCCTCGGTCGCGATGATCGCGTCCGGGAAGCGCTCGCGCAGGATCGCCAGCGAGGGCTCGTCGAACGCGCTCTCCAGGTAGGCGATGTTCGAACGGCCGGACACGTCGGGCTCGGGGTCGAGCACGGCGATGGCGGTGTCGAGGTGGTAGAAGCTTGGGTTGATCAGCTTGAGGGTGACGACCTCGCGGCCGTAGATGCGGGCGAGCTCCTCGTGCGAGGTGCTGTCGGAGCGGAACCCGGTGCCGGCGAAGATCGTGTCGCCGATGAGCAGGAAGTCGCCCTCGCCCTCGTTGGTCTCCTCGGGCTCGGCGACGGCGAGGCCGGCGCTGCGGAACCAGTCCATGTACGCCGGACCCTCGGGCTGGCGCTCGGGGTACTGGAACTTCGCGCCGTACGCGACGCCGTCGAGCACGAAGCCGCCGTTGGCCGCGTAGACCATGTCCGGCAGACCCTCGATCGGCTCGATGTACGAGATGTCGAAGCCGAGCTGCTCGTAGACGTCGACGAGCGACTGCCACTGCTCGACGGCCTTCGACGTGTCGGTCGGCTCCTCGGGGTGCATCCACGGGTTGATCCGGTAGCTCACCGTGTAGTGCGTCGGCTTGCACATCAGGATCGTGCGCTTCGTGGCGACACGGGCCGGTGCTGCCTGCGGTTCGGTTGCGGTGTTCGACATCAGTTCCTCCTGGAAGGGACCGGGGCCCGAGCCTGCCAGGAACCACCACTCGTGAAGAGCTCCGGCGAGATGCAGGCTCACTCACCGCAGCGGACCAGGTCGACGCCGTTGCGATCCTCGCACGGATGGGCGCCCGCGTCGGGTCACGACTGGATCTCGGCTGGCACCCGTTCGGGTGACGCACGATTCATGCGTCGGACCCGGCTGCCTCGCAAGAAGCCCGCGTACGATGTTCGGCGATGGACACCCTCGACCACCGCATCCTGGACCAGCTCCGGGAGAACGCCCGCGCCGGGTACGGCGACATCGGGTCGGTGGTCGGACTCTCGGCCTCCGCCGTCAAGCGCCGCGTCGACCGGCTCGTCGCCGACGGCGTCATCCAGGGCTTCACGATCAAGGTCGACCCCGCCGTCGAGGACCGCGGCACCGAGGCCTGGGTCGAGCTGTACTGCCGCGGCACCGTCTCCCCCGACGAGCTCCGCACGCTGCTCGACACCGTGCCCGAGGTCGTCGACGCCGGCACGGTCACGGGCAGCGCCGACGCCGTCGTGCACATGCGGTCGCGGGACCTGTCGGCACTGGAGCTCGCGCTCGACAGGGTGCGCCTCGCACCGCAGGTGGACCACACGCGCAGCGCGATCGTCCTGTCGAAGCTCGTGAGCCGCGAGTCCGCCTGACGCAGCGCGCGTAGGGTCGCGGTCGTGGGACGCAGGAGGACGGCCGGGAGGCACGGCACGGCTCCCACGCGTCCGCCGGCGGCCCGACGTCTGGTCACCGCGGCGGCCGTCGCCTACCTGGCGAACTGCCTGTGGGGCACCGCGGTCGCGGTCCGAGTGATCCGGACGAGGAAGCTCCGTGTCGTGCACCACGGCCTGTTCGTCGTCACCGCCGCCCTGACGGGTGCCGCCGCGACGACCCCGCTCTGGACGCGCGACCGGACCGCCCTGTTCCTGCTGCCCGCGCTCGTCCCCCTCGCGGTCGCTCCACGCACCGACCCCCGTGCCGGAGCACACTGGAAGGTCGCGGTCGCCGCGGCACCGTCCTACCTGGGGGCGCTGCTCGCCCGCGGCCGGCGAGGAGGGTGATCCGTGGAGCTGTTCGAGGCGATCCGACGACGACGCACGACCAACGGGGCGTTCCTGCCCGACCCGGTGTCCGAGGAGCACCAGCGGCTCCTCGTGGAGCTCGCCGGGCGGGCACCGTCGCAGCTCAACAGCCAGCCGTGGCGGTTCGTCATCGTCGAGGAGCGCGACACGATCGACCGGATCGCGGACATCAGCGGACGATCGATGACCCGGACCATGGCCGAGGGGTCGTTCTTCAGCCGCTACCGGCCGTACTTCCGGTTCTCGCAGGCCGAGATGGACGAGCGGCGCGACGGCATGCTGTTCGACAAGCTCCCCGGACCGCTCAGGCCCTTCACGAAGCAGGTCTTCACCCGTCGCGGCCAGCTGCTCATGAACACGCTGCGCGTCCCGCAGACCCTCGGCGAGGAGAACCGGAAGCTCGTCGCCGGCTCGCCGCTCCTGCTCGGCGTGATGCTCGACCGCGACGAGTACCAGAAGGAGGCGCGCAACGCCTTCTACTCCGTCTTCAGCATGGGCGCGGCGATGGAGAACGTCTGGCTCGCGACGACCGAGCTCGGCCTCGGGATCCAGTTCGTGTCGTTCCCGATGGAGATCGAGGAGGCGTGGGCCGAGGTCGAGGACCTGCTGGCCGTCCCGCCGGAGCTCGAGCTCATGGCCGTGTACCGGATCGGGTACGTGCCGCCGGAGCGCCGACGACCCGCCATCGACTGGGTGTCGAACGAACGGAAGCGCCCGTCGCAGTACGTGTTCCGCGGGACCTGCGCGACCCCGCAGACCGGGTGGGACGACGTGTCGGAGGCGGGCGAGCCCGCGGAGAGGAGTGCCCCGTGACCGTGAGCCAGCCCGCCGGAGGTGCGCCCGGCCTCCCGTCCGTCGCCCCCGGCCTGCCGGGCCGCCCCTGGATCGAGCAGGCCTGGCGTGACGTCGTCTTCGTGCACTGGCGGGTCGACGCATCCGCCGTCGCGCCGCTGCTGCCGAAGGGCGTGCGGCCGGACACGCTCGGGGCCGACGGCGTCGACGACGGGGTGACCACGTGGGTGGGCCTCATCGCGTTCTCGTTCGAGGACACCCGGTTCCCGCCCGTGTCCGTCGGCCGGGTCGGCGACTTCGTCGAGATCAACGTGCGTGTCTACACGGTCGACGACCGTGGACGGCACGGGGTCGTGTTCCTGTCGCTCGACGCGGGGAAGCTCGCGCCGACGGTCGGGGCGCGCGTCGCGACCGGGCTGCCCTACTGGTGGGCGGTCGCGCAGCGGCGTCGCGGAGCCGGGCGCATCGCCTACGCGATGCGGCGGCACGGCACCCGCCTGCGGTCGCGCATCGAGGTCGCGATCGGCGACGAGGTCACGGCGCCGACCCCGCTCGAGACCTTCCTCACGGCACGGTGGGGCATGCACGTGCGACGGCTCGGCGCGACGCGCTTCTGGCCGAACGAGCACGAACCGTGGCCGCTGCACCGGGCCACCGTCCGACGGCTGCAGGACGACCTGCTCGGTGCCGCCGGGCTGCCGTTCGGGCTGTCGGGGCTCGAGCCGGACTCGGTGCTGTACTCGCCGGGGGTGACGACGCGGTTCGGGATCGGGCGGTGACCATCGCGCTCGGGATGATCACAAGCAGCGGTATTTCAGATACGTAGCCTTTCGGGGACTTCCGTCCTCGTGAAAGGAACAGCATGAACCTCCGTCCCCTCGCCGTCGGATCCGCCGTGGTCCTCGCGAGCTGCCTCGCCGTCGGCGCCACGAGCGCGAGCGCGTTCGCGGCCCCCGGGCAGCCCGCGCGTGCCGCCGCGTCGTCCGCGTCGACCGCCCGCGCCGGCATCACCGACGTCCAGCAGGCCCCGATGCGGGTCGGTGACCTGCAGTGGGTCGACGTGCGCGTCACGGTCGACGCACCCACGGTGGTGCGGCTCATCGATCCGTCGGGCGAGATCGTCGATGCCAAGAGCGGTGACTCGCGGAAGCCGATCATCTTCCAGGTGAAGCCGAACGGTCAGGACTCGGCGCACTACGCGGTGGACACCGGGCAGTCCTCGACGGAACGCGCCGTCGACGTGGACTTCAGCGGCCTCCCCCTGTCCGCGCCGCTCGACCTCAGCTCGGAGGGGCGCCTGACCGAGATCTCCCGTGCGGTGCAGCACGGTCAACTGACCCACGAGATGCGGTACGAAGCAGTGCCGGGTGCCGAGGTGACCGTCGTCGCGAACGGGCACTCGACGGCCGCGCTGGCATCGGACGACGGGGTCGCCACGGTGTCCGTCGAGTTCCGCGGGGGTGAGAACCAGGTGCGGGCCTCGCAGGTGCTCGGGGAGAAGCGATCGCTCGAGTCCGACGACCACTACACGTTCGGTGGCTCGGACGGGGGTACGGGCGGTGGCTCCGACGGCGGCTCTGGTGGCGGCTCCGGCAGCGGCGAGCAGGTCGACCCCGCGTCGCTGCGCCTCGACCAGCAGCAGGGCGCCGAGCTCACCCCGAAGGACGGCAAGGTCACCCTCTCCGGCCGCGCCTCCGGCGGGTGGATCACCGTCCGCGACGCCGACCGGAAGACCCTCGGTACCACCGAGGTCCACGACGGCCACTGGTCCGTCGACGTCACCGCCACCACCCCCGGCTGGCAGATCACGTCCATCGCCCTCTCCAGCACCGAACAGGCTGCCCCCGTCACCCAGGCCACGTTCCGGTACATCGTCCGCGACGACAGCCAGCAGCCCGGCGACGGCAACGGCGGGCAGGTCGACCCCGCGTCGCTGCGCCTCGACCAGCAGCAGGGCGCCGAACTCACCCCGAAGGACGGCAAGGTCACCCTCTCCGGCCGCGCCTCCGGCGGGTGGATCACCGTCCGCGACCTCGACAACGGCTCCCAGACCACCACCGAGGTCCGAGACGGCCACTGGTCGGTCGACGTCCCCGCCACCAAGCCCGGCGGGCGGATCGCGTCCATCGCCCTCTCCGGCACCGAACACGGCGCACCCGTCGCCCGGACCACGCTCCGGTACGTCGTCCGCGACGACAGCCAGCAGCCCGGCGACGGCAACGAGACGCCGGCCACCGAGCTCTCTGTCGACCAGTCCGGCTCGGTGCAGCTCGACCGGGACGGTTTCGTCACGTACACGGGCACGGCACCCGGCGAGTCCGTGCTGGTCCTCGAGAACGGGAAGCGCGCCGGCGAGTTCGCCGTCAAGGACGGGCACTTCGCCGCGAAGATCTACCAGACGCCCGGCAAGTACAAGCTCACGTTCCTCGCCAAGGAAAAGCCACACGGCAGTCTGTGGAACCGGGTCACGACCACGGAGGTCACCGTCGAAGGGTGACCTGACCACCTCCACGCGGACCCCGCCGATCGCTGCGATCGGCGGGGTCCCGTCGTCGCGGCGCTGGGACGGCCTCCCCCGCGCGTGAGTAACGTGCGTGAGGTGACCGGAGCATCGCACCAGCAGGACGTCCGGCGACGAGCCGGATGGCTCCCGCAGGACCAGTCAGGACTCGAGGCGTGGCTCCGCGGTCGCCGGGACCGCCACCAGCACCGCGATCCTGACCGCGCGCTGCACCCCGCGGTGTCCGCCCTCCGGGACCTCGTCGAGGGCGACCCGGTGCTGCGGATGCACGCGCACCAGATGATCGAGCAGGTCCCCACCGGTCGCGAGTACCAGGACCGGCACCTCGAGTCGTTCGACGAGCTGCTCGAACTCGTCGACGAGGTGATCACGACCGCGCCGGAGTACAGCGACGAGCAGATGGTGATGACCCCGCTCGACGGTGTGCTCGACTGGACGAAGGCCACCCCGGCCGGCTTCGCGTTCTACCGGGACCCCCGGGTGAACGACGCGCTCCGGGCGATCCTGCAGGGGTGGTGCGACTTCCTGTCGAGCGACAAGTCGCTCGGGGTGCTCGTGGACGCGCCGTCGGGATGGCTGAGCGACGCAGCTCGTCGTGCGGTCGGCCTGGACCAGTTCGTGTACGACCCGGACGACGAGCACGGGGGCTTCGGCTCCTGGAACGACTTCTTCACCCGTCGCCTGCAGGACGGCGAGCGGCCCGTGGCCGCTCCGGACGACGACGCCGTGGTGGTCAGTCCCTGCGAGGCCACGCCGTACCGGATCGCGAGCCGCGTGCACCGGCGCGACGCGTTCTGGGCGAAGGCCGAGCCGTACTCGGTCGAGGAGCTGCTCGCCGGCGACGAGGCCACCGACCTGTTCGTGGACGGGACGGTGTGGCAGGCGTTCCTGAGCGCGCTCGAGTACCACCGCTGGCACAGCCCGGTGGGCGGGACGGTCCTCCGCGCCTGGGTCGAGCCGGGCACCTACTACTCCGAGGCGTCGTCGCAGGGAGCCGAGGCCGCCGAACCCCAGCTGTCCCAGGGGTACCTGGCGCACGTCGCGACACGGGCGATCGTGCTCGTCGACGCCGACGACCCGACCATCGGCACCGTCGCGGTCGTGTTCATCGGGATGTCGGACGTGTCGTCCTGCGTGATCGGCGACGGCATCGAGCCGGGCGCCCGGGTCGGCAAGGGCGACGAGCTGGGGTACTTCCAGTTCGGCGGGTCCTCGGTGTGCGTGCTGTTCGGGCCGGACGTCGTGGAGTCGTTCTCGCTCGGAGCGCTGCCGCAGGCACCGGACGAGGAGCCGGTGCTGCTGCACGTGCGGTCGCACCTGGCGACGGCGAGGCGGGCGGCGGGCGACTGACGGTCGTCCTCCCGCGCTCAATCCGACGGCGTGCGGGCGAGGGCGCGGAACTGCACGAACGCGAACACCGCCGTGATGACGGCGACGAGCGGCGCGACCCCGGCCCAGACCGTCGCGCGCCCGTGCGGGACGACGTCGACCGTCAGCCCGACGACGACCAGGACCAGGGACACCACCGCGACGACGGTGCACGCCACCGACACCGCCGTACGATCGAAGCGGGTGATCGAACGCGCGGACCACATGATGGTCGGCAGCCCACCGAGGGCGCCCATCGCGACACCGATCGCGCCACCGGCGACCAGGCTCGCGACCATCACCACGGCGCCGCTCGCGACACCTGCCAGGACCGCCGTCCGGTGCAGGTCCCACGAGGCGCCGCGGGTCTGGTCCCGGTACGCTCGCCAGCCCGCGACCGCCAGCGCGACCGCGCCGGCCGACATCACGACCGCGGCCGTCACCCAGGGCACCCGCGCGAGCACGTCCGCGGAGGCGGACCCGGCGACGATCATCAGCGCGGCGACGCCGAGTGCCAGCAGTGGCAGGACCCAGACCTCTCGCCACCGCGTGGGCGTGCGCAGCACCCAGCCGGGCGGTGCCTCCTCGACCGGGTCCTCGTCGCGCGTCTCCACCGCGCCATCATGCTCCCCGTGGTGCCGTGCCGGGGGACGCCCGCTGAGTCGGCGGTGACCGTGCTCCGCGTACAACGGACAGCATGACGCGCGTGGCAGTGGTGACCGGTGGTTCGGCTGGACTGGGGCGGTCGACCGTCCGCGAGCTCGCCGCGCGGGGGTGGGACGTGGCCGTCCTCGCCCGCGGGGAGGACGGGGTCGCGGCCGCCGTCGCGGAGGTCGAGGCCGCCGGACGTCGTGGGCTCGCGCTGGTCGCCGACGTCGCCGACCGTCAGGCGGTCGAGGCCGCTGCCGACCGCGCCGAGCAGGAACTCGGCCCGATCGACCTGTGGGTCAACTGCGTGATGGTCGGGGTCTTCGGACGGTTCCTCGACACCGAGGCCGACGACTTCGAGCGGGCCCTCGACGTGAACTTCCTCGGCTTCGTGCACGGCACCCGCGCGGCACTGTCGCGCATGGTCCCCCGCGACCGCGGTCACGTCATCCAGGTCGGGTCGGCGCTGGGCTTCCGCGGCATCCCGCTGCAGTCCGCCTACTGCAGCTCGAAGCACGCCATCGTGGGCTTCACCGAGTCGGTCGTGTCGGAGCTCTCCGCGCAGGGCAGCAAGGTCGCCGTGAGCCGGGTGGACATGCCCGCACTCAACACGGTCCAGTTCAACTGGGTGAAGTCGCTGCTGCCGCACCACCCGCAGCCGGTCGCCCCGATCTACCAGCCCGAGGTCGGCGCACGCGCGATCGCCACCACCGCCGAGCGGCCCCGTCGCCGCACCTGGGTCGGCGAGTCGACCGTCTACACGATCCTCGGCAACCGGATCAGCGGTCGCTTCGCCGACTGGTACGCCGCGAAGACCCTGGTCAGCGGGCAGCAGGCCGAGCAGAAGGACGGCGAGTCCCTGCCGACCAACCTCTACGAGCCGGTGGCGGGCGATCACGGCGCGCACGGTGTCTTCGACGACTCGGCGCACGCGTGGTCACCGCAGACCTGGTGGGTGGAGCACCGCCGACTCGGCAACGGCATCATCGGCGCTGCACTCGGTGCCGCCGGAGCGCTCGCGATCGCCGCGGGGAAGCGCCGATGAGCCGCCGCAGCCGCCGGGCAAGCACCGAGCGTGCGCGCTGGGTCGAGGGACTCCGCGCGGGCATCGGGATCGCTCACCTGATCGCGTCGCGCGGTTCGACGGGGCGGGTCGCCGTCTTCGGTCGGGTCCTCGGCGTGCGGCAGCTCGCCCAGGCGGCACTGCTCGTCCGCGCGGGCTCCCCCGAGGCGCACGTGCTCGGCGCTGCCGTCGACGCCACGCACGGCGTCTCGATGGTGCCGCTCATCGCGCTCGACCGGCAGACCCGCGGGTTCGCCGTCCGGCAGCTCGTGGTCGCGATCGTCCTGACGGCGCTCGAGGTCGGGCTCGTCGGCACGGGACGGCGTCGCCCCGGCCGACGGTGACCCTCGGTCGCCGCGGCTGGCGGACAGCCGGCCGCGGCCCGACCGCTACTCGACCTCGGTGACCGGTCCCTCGTCCTCGACACCGGTCTCGTCCATGCGGTCCCGCAGGTGGTCGGCCATGGCCCCGGCCCCCTCGTCGCCGTGGTCGTGCTCGACCTGTTCCACCAGGCCGGAGAGCTTCTCCTCGTTGGTGGCCTCGGTGGCACCGTCCATCACGGGGGCGGTCTGGACCTCGTCGTCGTTCGCTCGTGCGTTCATGCCCCGGACGGTACGCCGCTCACCGCGGCGACCGCTCAGAGCCGCAGCCGGCTGAACGCCGTCGAGACGTCGCCGTGCCGGTGCGCCGCGACGGACACGGTCTGCTCCCGCAGGAAGTGCAGCATCTCGACCAGGCCGGACTCGACCACCGGGTCGTCGTGGATCGTCGTGTCCGTCCCGGCTCCGAGCGCCGCCTCGAGCGCACGCGGGTCGCCGCCGAGCAGCCGCACACGGGAGCCGGGGCCACCGAACGCCGTGTGGCGTCGCCGCTCGACACCCTGGGCGAGGACGAGGTCGAGCGGGTCCACGTCCTGCTCCGCTCCGTCCGACCAGTCGTCCTGCAGCAGGGCGCCGGACGCGGCACGGGCCAGGAACGCTGCGTCGTCCTCGACCAGCTGGTCGACGACGTGGAGCGGGGACCGCGCGGCGGAGAACAGCGGCAGCAGCTCGGCCGGCAGCGGTCGGGCGGTGCTCAGGAGCACGTGCGCTCGTGCCGCGGTCGCCGCGACGAGCACGCGGACGAGGTCACCGGCACCGACGCCCGTCGACTGACGGACGACCACGGACTGCGGTCGGAACCGGATGACGTTCCGCTCGACGACGAGGTCGGCCGTGTCCCGTGAGCGACCGTAGAGGGCCGCACGCGCTGCCGCGTCGCTCTCGGCACCCGCACGGACCCGGTCGAACTCCTCGAACGACAGCCCGCCGCGCGCGGCTTCGATGACCGCCGTCACGCGGTTCCCGAGTCCCTGCAGCTGGATGCTGCGCTGGGCGGTGCGCGCCGTCGGCCGCCAGCGGTCCGCACCGAGCACGGCGAGCGGGCCCCCGCGGTGCACGGTGGGTCCGACCGCGGTCCGCCGCCATCCGCCGACCGGCTGTCGCCCTGGTCGGGCGCCGGTGGTCGGGCGGTCGACGACGAGCAGGCCGGCCCGAGTGCGGTCCGACCAGGTGGCGACCTCGTCCGGGTCGAGCGTGTGCAGGGCCGCGACGGAGCCGCCGTCGACGGCCTCCTGCAGGGCGAGCGCGTCCTCGAGCGTGTCGACGCGGACGACGTCCAGCACGGGAGCGGGGACAGCGGACCGGGAGTGGTCGGCAGTGGGGCGCACGCCCTCCCGGACGCCCGGGGACCACAGTCGCCCGGAGTCGTCGAGGGCGGCGGGTTCGACGAGCCACGACTCCCCCGGCCGCAGCTCGGTCAAGGCCGTGCGGACCGGACCGGACGGCTCGGCGACGAGCGGCCCGACCTGCGCGGACGGGTCGGTCGGCCACGCCGTGCGCAACCCACGGACCGCGTCGGCGAGCTGGTCGCGGAAGTGGTCGCTCTCGCCGACGGACCCGACGAGCACGAGCAACGACACGGCGGCCGCCGACTGCCCGGCACGGTCGAACGCCGACGCCACGACGTCGCGCGCCGCCTGGTCGAGGTCGGCCGACGGGGTCACCACCGCCGTCACGACCCCGGTCAGCTCGGCGACGAGGGGCAGGTCGGCCCGCCACCACCGGTAGGACCGCGCCGTCTCCGGTGCCCCGGTGAGCACGACCCGGTCGACGGCGGGGTGGGCGACGAGGTCCCGTGCGAGGTCGCTGCCGTCGAGGTCGACGAGCTGGAGCAGGGAGTGGGGCACCCCGGCGTCCCAGAGCACCTCGGCGAACACGGCACCGGCCCGGCGCGCGGCGGTCGCGGGCTGCAGCACCACACCGCTCCCGGCGGCGAGTGCCGTCAGGACGCCGTCGGCGGCGTCGACGAGCGGGGCGCTCCACGACGGCACGACCACGGTGAGCCGCGGTGGTGCCGGCTGCGCTCCCGTGACGTCGACCAGGTGCCGGGTGCGGTCGGCGGCGTGCACGGCTGCGTCGACAGCGCGGCTGACCTCGCCGTCGGCCTCGGCCAGCGTGAACCCGAGCTCGGAGACGACCACTTCGACCAGGTCGGCACGGTGGCGTTCGACGGCGTGGGCGATCAGGTCGAAGAGCTCCGCCCGGTCCTCCGGTTCCTGCCGGCCCCAGTTCGCCCCGGCCGAGGCCGTGCGGGCGATCATCCGCTCGAGCCGCCCGCGGTCTGTGGTGCGCGCGGCGCGGATGGTGGCGGCACCGCGCTGGGACCCCGGCACGCGGGCGAGGACCTCGGCTGCCCACTCGCGGTTCCCCGGGACCGAAGGATCGGTGTCGGGCGTGCTGCCGGACCGGTCGAGCAGCACCGGGTCGCCGGGAGGCCGGCGACGGTCCTGGATGCGACGGGAGGTCGGTGCCGGACGGACGAGTGCGGCGACGGCATCGACGTGCGCGGCCAGCCCGCGGTCGTCAGCGGCTGCGTCGTCACCGTCGGACGTGCTGGCGACGCCGTCCGCGACCTCGCGCAGGCGCCGGGCGAGGAACGGCACGGCAGCGTCGTACTCGTCGGGGCGGACGAGCGGGACGCGGACGACGACCCGGCCGAAGGAACCGCGGAGGGCGTCCGCGAGGCGGGTCGTGCCGAGGAGGACCTCGGGCTCCACCGCGTCGAGCACACCGCGGCGTTCGGCGAGGACGGACGCGGCCGCCAGCGCGAACGGGTCGGAGGTGGCGACCCCGACGTGCACGGCGTCGGTGCGCTCGGGGTCGATCGCCCGGTCGAGCAGTCGCAGGAACGCGGTGTCCGTCGCCAGGCGGTCGGCGGTGACCGCGAGCGGGCGGCTCTGCAGGACGGCGTCCACCCGTTCGGTCGCGAGGAGCGTGCCCGTGCCGAGGCGGACCCGGACGGGCGCTCCCCCGGCGGCACGGCGGTCCTGCGCCCGGGCCGTCACCTCGTCGAGCGCGTCGAGCGACTCGGGCAGCTCGGCCGGCAGGGTCACGCCGAGGGTCACCCCGGCGGTGCCGTCGAGCCGGAGCAGGGCGCAGAGCACCCCGACGGTCCGCTCGAGGTCGTCCGCCCGTCCGCTCTGCAGCGTGACCACCGGCGGGGTCGGACGACCCGCGGCGGTGCGCACGAGCGGTGCGAGGTGCTCGACGGCGTCGGCGACGGCCGCGTCGAGGTCCCACGGCGAGGTCGACGGCAGCACCGCGTCGAGGTCGACCGAGACGGCGCCGACGTCCTGCTGCACGAGTTCGGTGATCGCCGCGAGCCGCCGGTCGCGCCCGGCGGATCCGAGGACGGCCGGGCCGAGCAGGTCGACGTCGACCCGGGTGTCGGGTCCGCCCACCCGCGCCAGGGCCGCCGGGGTCCTGGCGACGGTCGCGTCGACGACGAGGTGTCCGGCGAGTCGACGGAGGACGCGGCGCGCCGAGGGCACGACGGCCCACGGCGCCATCGTCGCGAAGCCGCCGCCGACGGTCACCGCCCCACGGAGCCACCACGCGAGGTCCTCCGGCACCGAGCGGCTCGCCCGTTCGAGGTTCCGCGCGACGACCCGCGGGTCCTCCGGCCGGACGACGACGTCGACGAACTCCCGCGCGAAGTCGCGCCCGCGCGGGTCGGCGAGCAGCTCGGCCAGGCGGGCAGCCGCGGGGTCCGTCCGGACACCGCGGCCGGCGTCGATCCACCCCTGAGCCCGTGCCACCACGTCGTCGGTGCAGTCACGGAGGTGCGGGGAGGGCATGGAGCGATCGTATTCCGGCCCCCCGACGTGACCTCTGAGTACGCCGGGTGCCGACTCGGAGCGAGCCGGACGGATCGAGCGTGTGCTCGGGACGTCCGCTGCTGGCTACGCTGGCGGTCATGGCGGACGACGGTGGCGCAGGGCACGACTGGGCGACGTGGGACGCGTTCCACGACGTCTGGCGGCGGCTCGACCGCGCGCTCGACCACGCGGTGCAGGAGGGAGCCGGCATCTCGATCCCCGAGTTCGAGATCCTCATCGGTCTCCAGCGCGCTCCGGACCGCCGACTCCGGGTACGTGACGTCGCCGCCGGCATCGGCTGGGAGAAGTCGCGGGTCAGCCACCAGGTCACCCGGATGGTCGGTCGCGGCCTCGTCGAGCGGGCCGACTGCCCGACCGACGGTCGGGGCAGCTGGGTCACGATGACGACCGAGGGCCGCCGTGCGGTGCTGGCCGGCATCCGCGCGCACACCGCGGCGCTCGAGCAGCTGTTCTGGAGGCCCGTGGGGACCGACGCGGACACGCTGCGGTCCGTCTCCCACCGCCTCCTCGACGCGCTCGGCCCAGCGGACCCAGAGGACTGACCGGGACCCGGCAGTCCAGCCCGTCACCGTCCGGAGGGCGAGGACGCGACGTCGGCGAGCACCCGCGCCACCGCCGCGGCGACGGCGTCCGCCCGCTCGTGGTCGTCGGCGGTGAGCGTCACCACCGCGTCGGCCAGGGGGTCGAGGAGCACGAGCTGTCCGTACGCGCCGTGCAGCCGCCAGAGCCGTCCGGGCCCGCCCCACCCGGCGAGGGCGTAGCGGTCGTAGGCGGGCGAGGACCCGGCTGTCACCCAGTCGCCGTGCATCGCGTCCACGATCGCCGCGGGCACGAGCGGTCGCCCGTCGAGGGTCCCCCGGTCGCGGAGGAGTCGACCGATGCGCGCGACCTCGGCGGTCCGGAGCCACAACCCCCCACCGGCGACGACGTGACCGAGCGGAACGCGGTCCCACACGACGTCGGCGATGCCGAGCGGGGTGAACAGGCGGTCCTGCACGAAGGCGCCGACGTCCCCGACCCGCTCGGCGAGTGCTCGGACGGCGGTGTACGTGCTGGCGTTCGCGTACTGGAACCGGCGACCCGGGGTGGGCCGTCCGAGGAACTCCCGCGCCAGGTCGGGCCAGTCCGTCGCCTGCGTCGGTGACCACGGCATGTCGATGCCGCTCGTCATGGCGAGGAGGTGCCGGAGGGTCACGTCCTGCACGCCCGGACCGAGTCCCACGTCGGGCAGCAGTGCGCCGACGGGTTCGTCGAGCGCGACGACGCCGTCGCCGACGGCGATCCCGACGGCCAGGACGGCCACGCCCTTCGCCACCGAGTGGACGTCGCGGCGGACGTCGGCGCTCCAGCGGTGCTCGGCGGTGTGGTCGCCCACGAGGACGTGCAGGCCGTGCGCCCGGAAGCCGGTGCGCTCGACCTCGGTGAGGACGGCGTCGCGGACGAGTTCGGCGGCGTTCACGGCACCATCATCGCGGCCGGACCCCTCAGCCCTGGCGGAGGATCGAGACGAGGACGAGGGCCCCGACGACGATGTTGAACGCGGTGAAGACGAAGCCGAGGACGATCGCCCACAGAGCGAGTGCACGACCGCCCTCCCCCGTCCTGTCGATGTCGCGCAGGGCCAGGAACCCGACGATCGACCCGACGAAGGCGACGAAGAAGACGAGGACGAAGGCGACGACGGCGAGTGTATTGACCCTCGGGGTCACGTCCTGGGGTGCGGTCACCACTCCATCCTGTCGTCGAGGCGCTGGGAGGCGGGGTCGGGGTACGGCGGAAGGCGCCGTCCCCTGGTCGGGGGGCGGCGCCTTCGCGTCGTGGTGCTGTGGTGGTGTCCCGCTGGTGGTGCTGGGTGTTACTTGATCTGGGCGGTGATGGTGGCGGTACCGACGAGCAGGCCACCCTTGACGGCGTCGGTCTTG
>NZ_JBFBHK010000020.1:0-39089 GCF_040685235.1 Curtobacterium sp. NPDC089185
CTTTTGCCCCCCCCGGCGTCCGCGGCGCGCGCCCGGCCCCCCTCGCCGGCGCCCTGGCCGCCCCCCCCCGCCCCCCCCCCCCCGCCCCCCCCCCCCCCCCCGGGGGGGGGGGGGGGCCCCCGCGCCCCCCCCGCCTCCCGTCCGTCACGTGGTCACCGGGTGCGGCGGCCGGACGTGGTGACCACCGCGTCGACCAGCAGGAACCCGAGCAGCGTCACGCCCACGGCGGGCAGCAGCATCGCGATCCCGACGGCGACGACGATCACGGCGGTGGTGCCCCACCACGGCGCGCGCGCCAGCGCACCCGACGTGGGAGCGCGACCCACGCGCGCCCCCGGGGATCGACGCTGCCACCACATCGCGTAGCCGAAGACGACCATCGCCGCGATCCCCAGCGCGGCGAGCAGCAGCACGACCTGGTTCGCCAGGCCGAACAAGGCCCCCATGTGCGTGTTGATGCCGAGCTTGGCGGCCTTGGCCATGAGCGGGTAGTCGGCCCACGTGACCTGCGACACCACGGTCATCGTGCCCGGGTCGACGGCGACGGCGTCCATCGCGACGGGCCAGCTCAGCTTGATCTCCTCGATGGTCCACGCCGTGTCGGCCGTCGCCGGCGGGCGGATGCGGACCTCCGCTGCGTGCACACCGGAGTCGCGCGCGACCGCGAGCACCTCGTCGAACTGCTCGGGGGTCGTCGTCGGTGCACCCATCGCCATCGAGCCGCCGCCGTGGTGCCCCGCGTGTTCGCCACCCGAGGTCGACGACGAGCCGTCCAGCGCGGTGTCGACGGTGGGCGCCTGCCAGCCGAGCGACGAGCGGAGCGCGGTCACGGTGTCGCCCGCGAAGTGCGACCAGGTGATGCCCGTCGCCGACAGGAACACCGCGCCGAGGAGCACCCACGCACCGGTGGCCGCGTGCCACGAGAAGGTCCTCCGGTACCCGGTCGCCCGGTTGTCCGGCAGGACGAGGTTCCGCTTCCGCCGAGCACGACGGAAGCGGGACGCCCAGAGCGCGATGCCCGCGAGCGAGACGATGCCGAGCCACGACGCAGCCGTCTCGCTGTAGAGCCGACCGACGTCCCCGAGGAACAGGCTCCGGTGGAGGGTGCTGATCCAGGTCCGGAACGGCAGCGACCCCGAGGTGCCGTACACCGGCAGGTCGCCGCGGACCGCGGCGTCGCCCGGGTCGACGAACACCGCACGGGTCTGCGACTCGAGCAGCCCGTCCTCGTGGAACATGACGCGGGTGGTCGCACCCGGCTCGGGAGCGGGACGGACCTCGACGACGGCGTCACCCGGGTGCCGGTCGTCCACCCAGCGCTGCGCCGCCTCGACCTGGTCGGCCAGCGGGCGTGCTGCCGCCGTGGACGGTGCCGTGAGCTCGTGCTGGTACGCGACCCGCTCGATCGACGGTGCCACGGCGTACACGGCGCCGGACAGCGCAGCGACCAGGACGAAGGGCCCGACGAACACCCCGGCGAGGAAGTGCAGGCGGAGGAGGAGCTGGGCGAACCAGCCCCGTGACGGCGGAGCGGTGCTGGGCATCGGGGCGCGGGTCCTGTCGGGGTCGAGCGCGACACCGTGCCGCACGGTCGACCACTCTACAAGACGTAGAGGGCATCGGTACTCGTCCCTGAGCGGCGCGTCCGTCCACTACCCGCATCCCGGTGCGGTGTGCGGACGACGCCTTTGACCCTGTCGGGGAGCAGGACACAGACTGGCGCCGATGACCAACCTCACCTCACTCGTGTACATGTCCGTCGCCGTCGACGACCTGACCGACGACCAGCTGGTCGCCATGCTCCGCGAAGCCCGCCTGCGCAACGACGCGCTCGGGGTCTCCGGGCTCCTCCTCGCCAAGGGCGGCCGCTTCATGCAGGTGCTCGAGGGCCCGGCCTGGAGCGTCGAGGACCGCTACGCCGCCATCGAGCGCGACCCGCGGCACCGCGACGTGAAGTCGCTGTCCCGCGAGACGATCGACGCCCGACGCTTCGACGGCTGGTCGATGGCGTTCGGCAACCCCTCCGACGCCGACGTCCGCGACGAGCCCGGCTTCAACACGTTCCTCTCCGAGCGCTCCGGGCTGCCGGCCGAGCTCGCCGGGTCGCCCGCTGACTGGCTGCTCCGCTGGTTCCGCGGGCGTGACCTGCAGGACGTGCCGGAGGAGCAGATGAGCCTGGCGCGGCACGCCGCGTAGACGCCGACACGTTCGGTCGGGAGGGTCGGTGCCGTCGGGTACCGACCCTTCTGTCCGCCACACTGGTCCCGTGGAACGACGTGAGCAGATCCTGGTGGCCGCGGCCGAGGAGTTCGACCGGGTCGGCTACGCGGCCACGGCGGTCGCCGCCGTGGCCCGCCGTGCCGGCGTGGCCTCGGGAAGCCTGCACTTCCACTTCCCGACCAAGCTCGCCCTCGCGCTCGGCGTGATCGACGAGCAGAACGCCCGCACGTTCGCCGTCGTGAGCCACACCGACGCCTCGCCGCTGGCCGCCCTCATCGGTGCGTCGAAGGGCATCGCGGACCTGCTGCGCACCGATCCGATCGTGCGCGCGGGCATCCGGCTCTCCCTGGAGCGCGGCGAGTTCGCCGGCGCCACGTCGTCGTTCTACGAGCAGTGGATCGGCGGGATCGTCGACGTGTTCCGGCTCGCCCTCGGGTCGGGGGAGCTCCGCACCGACCTCACCGCGGAGGAGCTCGGCGGATCGGTCGTGCCGTACTTCACGGGCGTGCAGCTCGTCGCCGAGGTCCGGAGCAGCCGCGTCGACCTCGACCCCGCGGTCGCCGTCATGTGGCGCGTCGTCGTGCACGCGACCGCGGCGCCCGCGCACCGGGAGCGGCTGCTGCGGGTGGTGGCCGAGACCTTCGGCACGGCACACTGAGGCGCAGCACACTGGGCCGCAGCGCAGCGCAGCGCGGCGCGGCGCAGACGGCGCGCCGGGGTCAGCGGTCGAGGAGCTCCCGGTCGCGGAACCACTTGAGCAGCCACGCGGCGCTCGTGCCGTCGAACTCCGGTGCGAAGTCCATCGTGCCGGACAGGAACGGGCTGAAGCCCTCCTCGGTCGCCACGTCGGTGTCGTCGAGCGAGCGGTAGGCCATCGACCAGCCGTCGAACCGGCGACGCTCGATGTCCTCGCGGATCAGGGACTTGACCTCGTTGTGCCGGTCGTCCCGCGCGATGGCGGCGAACCGGTCGTCGACGCTCCAGGCCGGGCCCTCGAGGAGCTGCATGAACCGCCCGCCCTTCGCCACGAGCAGTCCGGAGACGCCGAGTGCCTCGTTGCGCAGGCGTGACTCGCGGAGCAGCTCGGCGAGCGCGGCGTCGTCGAAGGGGACGACGGATCGGCTCATGTAGACGATGGAGACGAGCACCGGACCATCCTGGTGCATCGGTCGGTGGACCCCGACCACTGTCCGATCTGCGCTCTCCGCGCGCCGGCCCCGACGCCCGTAGGATCGTCCACATGGCGACCGTCCTCCTCCTCCGGCACGGGCGCACCACGGCGAACGCGACCGGTGTGCTCGCCGGCCGGACCGCCGGGGTCGCCCTCGACAGCGTCGGCCGCGACCAGGCCGACCGTGCCGCCGACCGCATCGCGCCGATCCCGCTCGCCGCGCTCGTCACGAGCCCCCTCGAGCGGTGCCGGCAGACCGCCCGCGCCGTGCTCGCCCGACAGCAGGGCGACCCCGAGGTGCGCGTCGAGCGCGCCATCACCGAGGCGGACTACGGGCAGTGGCAGGGCCGCAAGCTCGCCGACCTGGCCAAGGAGCCGCTCTGGCGGACCGTGCAGGCCAACCCGAGCGCCGTCGTCTTCCCCGGCGGCGAGTCCATGCGGACCATGCAGTCCCGCGCGGTCGCGGCGATCCGCCGCATCGACGCGGAGGTCGAGGCAGCCCACGGACCGTCGGCGGTCTGGGTGGCGGTGAGCCACGGCGACATCGTGAAGTCCGTCCTCGCCGACGCACTCGGCATGCACCTCGACCTCTTCCAGCGCATCGCCGTCGGCCCGGCGTCGGTGTCCGTCGTGCGCTACGGCGAGCACCGGCCCGAGGTGGTCGCGACGAACACCGACTCCGGCGACCTGTCCTGGCTCGCTGCGGCTCCGGCGCCGTCCGGCGACGCCGCCGTCGGCGGGGGAGCGGGGCACGACGAGCCGGGGACCGCCCGACCCTGAACGGGCGTCGGCGGCCCCTCCTACAATCGGGTCATGCCCACCATCGTGCACGGCTTCGACTGGCCGGAACGTCTCGTCGTCGGGACGGTCGGCCGCCCGGGCGAGCGCGCCTTCTACCTGCAGGCACGTGACGGCCGCCGCGTCACCAGCGTCGCCCTCGAGAAGGAGCAGTCCGCGGTGCTCGCGGACAAGGTCGCCGAGCTCCTCGACGAGGTCGCGACGGTCGACGACAACCGCTTCAGCGTCCCCACCTCGGCGCCCACCGAGCTCCGCGACGCCCTGCCCCTCGACCAGCCGGTGGAACCGGAGTTCCGCGCCGGTGCCCTGAGCCTCGGGTTCGACCCGGCCACCGCGCAGGTGGTCATCGAGGCCTACCCCATCGAGGAGGAACTCGAGATCGTCACCGAGACCGACGAGGACGGCGACGAGGTCGAGTCCGTCGTCGAGATCCCCGAGCCGGCCGAGGTGTTCCAGGTCAAGATCCCCGTCGGCAGCGCGCGGGCCTTCGTCGAGCGCACGCGTGAGGTCGTCGCCGCCGGTCGTCGCCCCGACGACGCATGAGCGACGGCTCGCTGACGATCCGGGCGCGGATCCGCGAGGCCTCGAACGCCACCTTCCTGGCGGACCTCGACGGCGAGTCCGTCGTCTACAAGCCGGTCGAGGGCGAGCGGCCGCTGTGGGACTTCCCGGACGGCACGCTCGCCGGTCGTGAGGTCGCGGCGCACCTGGTCTCCGAGGCGTTCGGGTGGGGCGTGGTCCCGCCGACGTGGATGGGCGACGGGCCGTTCGGTCCGGGCATGGTCCAGCGCTGGCAGGACGTCGACCCCGACCAGGACGCCGTCGACCTCGTGCCGACGGACGACGCGGACGCCGAGGGCACGCCCTGGCTCCCCGTGCTCGAGGCGATCGACGAGCACGACCGCCCGGTCACGCTCGTGCACGAGGACACGACGGCGCTCCGGCGCATGGCGGTGTTCGACGTCGTGGTGAACAACGCGGACCGCAAGGGCGGGCACGTGCTCGCGATGCCGGACGGTCACCGGTACGGCGTCGACCACGGGCTGACCTTCCACGTCGAGCACAAGCTCCGCACGGTGCTCTGGGGGTGGATCGGCGAACCGCTCGACCCGGACGAGCTCGAGGGGCTCGACCGCGTCGCCGAGGCGCTCCGCGGGGACCTCGGCGACGCGCTCGCAGAGCACCTCACCCCGGCGGAGATCGACAACACGCGGGCGCGCTGCGCGGCCCTGCGGGCGGTTGGGATGTTCCCGCCGCCACCCGCCAACGGCCCGGCCGTCCCCTGGCCGCTCTTCTGACCGCAGACGGGAGGCGCGGTGCCAGCTGGCACCTGGGCCCACGCCGGCCGGTTCCCGGCAGACGCGCCAGCGGCTGCCGGGCCGTGCCCGGTGGGGAGCCTCCCGTCCGTCTAGTGGGTCGCGCTCAGCCCGCCCAGTCGTCACCGAACAGTGACGCACCGCCACGCCGCGCACCGAGGTACGAACCGACGACGGCGACCCCGAGGTCGTCGTTCTCGGGCGCGACCACCGAGCCGTCGACCCGTCGGGCCATCGCGTCGATGAACCGCGCCAGCCCCGGGTCGTCCCCGAGCCGGAAGAACGTCGTCTGGGCACCGAGGCGACCGGCGTTCTCGAGCTCGCGCACCGTCACCGCGATCGTCACCGGGTCGGGCGGGTAGCCGAACCACACCTGGCCGTTCGGCTCGAGGTGCGACGTCGGCTCGCCGTCGGTGACGATGAGCAGCACGGGCTGCGCTGTCGGGTGCTTCCGGAAGTGCCGGTTCGCCAGGAGCAGGGCGTGGTGGAGGTTCGTGCCCTTGTCCCACATCGCATCGAGTCCGACGAGTCGTTCAACGTCCATCACCTCGGCCTCGCGACCGAACGAGATGAGCTGCAGGTCGTCGCCGCGGAACCGCGTGCTGACGAGGGTGTGCAGCGCGAGGGCGGTGCGCTTCATCGGGACCCAGCGGTCCTCCATCGCCATCGAGAACGAGGTGTCGACGAGGAGCGCCACGCACGCCTGCGTCCGCGCCTCGGTCTCCTGCACCTCGACGTCGTCGATCGTCAGTCGGACGCCGGGCCCGGTCCGGCCGTCGGCGGCGGTGCGCACGAGGGCGTTCGTGATCGAACGGGGGAGGTCCCAGGGCTCGGTGTCGCCGAACGCCCACGGACGGGTCGCGCCGGACGGCTCGCCCGACGCTCCGGCGCGGCGGAGGTCACGGGCACCCTGTCGACCGGACATCCGCTCGGCGACGTCCTTGAGCAGGCTCTTCCCGAGCTGCCGCATGGCCTTCGGCGTGAGCCGCAGCTGCCCGTCGGCGCCGCGCTTGACCGCGCCCGAGTTCCGCAGGGCCTGCTCGAGGCGCTGCAGGGTCCGGGCGTCGACGGTTGCCTCGTCCCCGAGCTGGCGCTGCAGGGCGTCGAGGTCGAGGTCGGCCAGGTCGGACCCGGGTCCGGACTGCGCGAGCTGCTCGGCGAGGGCGTCGAGGTCGGCGATGTCCTGGAACACACCGGTGCCGTCGCCGAGCCCGAGGCCCTGCTCGCCGTCCATCCGCTCCGAGCCGCCCCAGTCCTCGCCGGGCCGGAGGGCACGGAGGTTGTCGTCGAGCTGGCCGAGCTGCCCCATCAGGTCCGGGGAGCCGAAGGCCTGCTGCGCGAGGGCGTCGAGCTCGTCCCGCTGCTCCTGCGACATCGAGTTCCGCATCCGCTGCGCGGCGGCCGCCCGAGCGGCGAGGTCGTCGAGCAGTTCCTCGACGTTCTGCGGGTCGGACGGGAAGTGCTGCCCGTGCTGCGCCATGAACGCGTCGAACTGCTCCTGCGTGTCCGTGCCGCGGCGGTGGTCCTCGAGCAGCTGGTTGAGGTCCCGCATCATGTCCGCGACGGCGGCGCGGTCGTCGTCCGTGGCGTTCTCGAGCGCCTGCTTCATGCCGGCGAAGCGCTGGTCGAGGACCTCGCGGCCGAGCAGGTCCTTGATCTCCTCGTACTTCTGTCGGGCGGTCGGACTCGTCCAGTCGTAGCCGCCCAGTTCCTGCACGGCGCCCGCGGGCGACGGCGGCAGGCTGTCGAGCTGCAACTGGGCCAGCGCGCGGTCACCGTCGTCCATGTCGACGTTCCGGGCGAGTTCCCCGCGCTCGGCGCGCAGGGCCTCGTCGAGCAGCTGCTGCACCTGCTGCAGGGTGCCGTCGAGGTTGTTCCGGCTCGTGAGTTCGCGTCGGCGTTCGGCCACACGGCGCATCAGGTCGTCGAGGCCCCGCTGCGTCTCCCCGCCACGGCGCAGGAACTCGCGGAGGGCTCGCTCGGGCGAGGTCCCGCCCATGACGTCCTCGCCGATGGCGTCGAGCGCCTCGGACAGGTCGACCGGGGGAGCGAGCGGGTCCGGCCCGCCCTCGTACCTGCCGTAGCGGGCGTCGCGGCTCAGGCGGCGGTTCTGCCGACTAGCCATAGACGGCCTCGCCGCCCCCCGACTCCTTGCTGATCCGGCGGGCCAGGAAGAGTCCCTCGAGCGCGAGCTCGATCGCGCCGGCCCGTTCGCCGTCGTCGTCCGCGCCGAGGCGCTCGCACACCTGGTCGTAGACGTCGGACTCGCCGATCGACGGCAGGCCCTCGAGGAAGGCCCGCGCGCTGACCTGCTCGCCGGTGGTCACCATCGTGCCGCCGTCGAGCGCCTCGACGAGGACGCCGAAGTCGATGCCGCGGAACCGCGAGCGGACGGTCTCGGCGGTGGCGGTGCGGAGCAGGTGTTCGAGGACCTCGTCGGCACGGTCCTCTTCACCGTTCTCGAACTCGATCTTGCCGCCGAGCACGTCGACCGCGGTCTCGAGGTCGATCGGCCGTGCGACCGCGTGCTCCTCGCCCTGTCGCGCCGCGCGGTGGACGGCGGCGGCCGAGATGGTCTCGGCCCCCGCGATGGCGAAGCGTGCGCTGACGCCACTGCGCTGGTCGACGGCGCTGGACTGCCGGAGCGCACGGGTGAAGCGGGCGAGGATCTCGACCAGGGCGTCGGGGACGTCGGCGGTGAGGTGCGCCTCCTGCCGGATGACGGCGATCTCGTCGGCGAGCTCGATCGGGTAGTGGGTGCGGATCTCGGCGCCGAAGCGGTCCTTGAGCGGCGTGATGATCCGCCCGCGGTTCGTGTAGTCCTCCGGGTTCGCGCTCGCGACCACGAGCACGTCGAGCGGCAGGCGCAGCACGTAGCCGCGGATCTGCACGTCGCGTTCCTCCATCACGTTGAGCATCGCGACCTGGATGCGCTCGGCGAGGTCCGGGAGCTCGTTGATCGCGACGATCCCGCGGTGGCCGCGCGGGATGAGTCCGAAGTGGATGGTCTCCGGGTCGCCGAGGCTGCGCCCCTCGGCCACCTTCATGGGGTCGACGTCGCCGATCAGGTCGGCGACGCTCGTGTCGGGCGTCGCGAGCTTCTCGACGTACCGCTCGTCGCGGTGCCGCCACTCGACCGGCAGCGCGTCGCCGAGCTCCTCGGCACGGCGGATGCTCGCGGTGGTGATCGGCTCGAGCGGGTGCTCGCCGAGCTCGGAGCCGGCGATGACCGGGGTCCACTCGTCGAGCAGGCCCTGCAGGGTGCGGAGCAGGCGCGTCTTGCCCTGTCCGCGTTCACCGAGCAGCACGACGTCGTGCCCGGCGATGAGGGCACGTTCGAGCTGCGGGATGACGGTGGTCTCGAAGCCGTGCAGGCCGGGCCAGGGGTCGCGGCCCTCGCGGAGGGCCTGGAGGAGGTTGTCGCGGATCTCGGCGCGGACCGACTTCTGGACGTACCCAGCAGCGCGGAGCTCGCCGACCGTTCTGATGGTTGGTCGGGTCACGCGGTGCAGGCTACGCCCGCGCACCGACAGACGGACGGGAGGGGCGGGGCAGGCCCCGCCACGCGCCTCCCGTCCGCCGCGACCTGGGTCAGCCGAACAGGCGACGGCTCGCGATCGCGGCACCCTCGGTGAGCGCGCGCAGCTTCGCCCACGCGACGTCCGACGCCACGAACTCGTAGCTCGCGAAGGTCGCCAGGCCGCAGTCGGTACCGGCGACGATGCGGGTCGGGTCGCCCACGGCCTCGGCGGCCTCGACGATGCGGTTCGCGACGAGCTGCGGGTGCTCGAGGTAGTTCGTCGTCACGTCGATCACCCCGGGCACGAGCACGGCGTCCTCGGGGAGCGGCAGGTCGCGGAAGGCGGGGAACTCGTGCGCGTGCCGCGGGTTGCCGAACGGGATGCTGAAGGACCCGACCTCCGCGCGGTACAGGTGCGGCAGCAGCACGTCGACCGGCACGTCGTCCTGGTGCGGGCCCTGCCAGTTGCCGTAGCAGACGTGCAGGCGCGTCCGTTCCTTCGGGATGTTCCGCAACGCGTGGTTGAGCGCGTCGACGTGCAGGTCCACGGCGGCCAGGAACTCGTCGAGGGGTGCGTCGCCGAAGTGGATCACGCGCTCCATCGCGAGGTCGGGGGCGTCGAGCTGCAGGACGTGGCCGCGGGCGACGATCTCCTCGTACTCGACGCGGAGCTGCTCGGCGAGCGCGAAGACGTACTCGCGGTGGTCGCGGTAGTGCGGGTTCTGCTCGTCGAGCAGCAGGGTCGTCGCGACGATGCCCGGGGTCGCGGCGGAGAGGAAGGTGCCCGCCGGGGTCCGGCCCGCGGCGGCGTTCCGGGCGAGCTCGCGCTCGAAGCCGTCGAGGTCCTCGCGGATGCCGGCGCGCTCCTGGTCGTACTCGAGCAGTCCCTGCGCGACCGGGGTGTCCCAGACGCGTGCGAACTCGGCGCCCTCGTCGATCTGACGCGCCTGGAACGCGGCGTACTCGGGGAACTTCACGGAGTCGAGCGTCGGCTTCCGGTGGCCCGTCCCGCCGAAGCCGGACAGGCGCTCACGGATGTAGGTCGAGAAGCCGACGCGGGGCACCTCGCCGTCGTTCACCACGTCGATGCCGGCGTCGAGCTGTGCATCGACGGTCCGGGCGAGCACGGCGGCGGTCTCCTCGCGGAGTGCATCGGCGTCGTACGGCTTCCCCTGGTCGCGGGCGACCAGGAGCGCGGTGAGCTCGGGCGTCCGGGGGAGCGACCCGGTGTGGGTGGTCAGGATGCGGTCGGTCGAGTTCTGGAGCGGCACCCCGCCACGGTACCGACGGGAGGCGCGTGGTCGCGCAGTCGTGACGTCTCGCGTCCGCCGTTACAGCAGGTTCCTGAACCTGTGAGACCGTAAAGCTGCGCCGCCACTGGGAACCTGCCTGGAATCCCCGGAGTACGGTCCGCTCTCGTGAGCAGCACGACGAACGGGGCGATCAAGAGCCTGGTGCCCGCCAGGATGGACCGGATGCCGTGGACGAGGTTCCACTGGAGCGTGGTCGTGGGGTTGGGGGTGTCCTGGATCCTCGACGGCCTCGAGATCCAGATCGTCTCGAACGCCGGCTTCCAGGCGGACCTCGGGCTCTCGACCCAGCAGGTGACGTACCTCGGCACGATCTACCTGTTCGGTCAGGTCATCGGGGCGCTCGTGTTCGGGCGGCTGTCCGACCGCCTCGGTCGACGCAAGCTGTTCATCCTCACGCTCGCGATCTACCTGATCGGCTCGGGCATCGCCGGCTTCGCGCAGGACTTCTGGTTCCTGGCGGCCTTCCGCTTCGTCGCCGGGCTCGGCATCGGCGGTGAGTACGCGGCGATCAACTCCGCGATCGACGAGCTGATCCCCTCGAAGTACCGCGGTCACGTCGACATCGCCATCAACGGCACCTATTGGGGCGGTGCCGCGCTCGGCGCCTTCGCGAACATCTACCTGCTCGACACCTCGATCTTCGCGGAGAACATCGGGTGGCGGATCGGGTTCTTCCTCGGCCCGGTGCTCGGCATCGCGATCATCTTCCTCCGACGCCACATCCCGGAGAGTCCCCGGTGGCTCATGACGCACGGCCGCGAGGACGAGGCCGAGCGGACCGTCTCCCAGATCGAGGAGTCGGTCGAGAAGTCCACCGGGCACCGGCTGCCCGACGTCGACGACTCGAAGGCCATGACCGTCACGCCGCTCGACAAGGTCGGCTTCCTGACCATCGCGCGCGTGCTGCTCAAGCAGTACCCGACCCGGACGCTGGTCGGCGCCACGATGATGATCACGCAGGCGTTCCTCTACAACGCGATCTTCTTCACGTACGCGCTCGTCCTCACCAACTTCTTCGGGTTGAAGACCTCGGAGACGTCGATCTACTTCTTCCCCTTCGCGATCGGCAACCTGCTCGGGCCGATCATCCTCGGGCGGTTCTTCGACACGTGGGGTCGCCGGCAGATGATCTTCCTGACCTACCTCGTGTCGGGGCTGGTGCTGGCGACGTCGGCGTTCCTGTTCCGGGCCGACGCGATCAGCGCCACCGTCCAGGTCGTGTTCTGGTGCGTCTCGTTCTTCTTCGCCTCAGCGGGGGCGTCGAGTGCCTACCTCACCGTCAGCGAGATCTTCCCGCTCGAGCTCCGGTCGCAGGCCATCTCGTACTTCTTCGCGCTCGCGCAGATCTTCGGTGCCGTCGCCCCGACCATCTACGGCGCGTTCATCGGGGACGGTTCGTCGCGGGAGCCGCTGTTCTGGGGGTACCTGCTCGGATCCGGGGTGATGATCGTCGGCGGCGTCATCGCGCTGATCTTCGGCGTGGACGCGGCGCGCAAGGGGCTCGAGGACATCACGCAACCGCTGTCCGTGCTCACCGAGGCCAGTAAGAAGTAACACTTCGTACACGAAATGTTCTGGGCCGACACCCTCCGCTTGGGAGGGTGTCGGCATGGCACTCCTCCACACTCCGACACCGACCGGAGCGGTCCACCGGTCGCCCGTCCACGGACCGCTCGGTGGCACCGATGCGTGAGCCTGGCTGGATGGATCGCGCATCGTCCCCGGTCACGGGCCGGGTCCCCGACCCGCAGGGCATCCGCCGCAGCCTGCTGCGCGATGCCGTCTTCCTCAAGCTGCTCGAGAACGTCCTGCGCGGTGTCTACCGCCGGGGGCAGCGGCTGCGCCTCGACGACATCGCCGAGGACATGCAGGTGTCGCGGACGCCGGTGCGCGAAGCGCTCGTGCCGCTCGAGGCCCTCCGGCTCGTGAGCGTGCAGCGGTACGTCGGTGTCGTGGTGGCGCCGTGGTCGGTCGGGCAGATGGTGGAACGGCTGCGGGTGGCGCGGGCCATGATCGCGGACCCCGCCGTCGGTGGGCCGGGTGTCGAGGAGCCCTTCGACGCACAGCGGCTGCGGTCGTGCCTGACCGAGGCCGGCGCACTCGTCGAGCTCGGTGCCTGGTACCTGCGGCGCCGAGGGGCGGTGGTGAGTTCGGACTGGCTCGTCGCGCAGCGTCCGGTGCTCGACGCGTTCTTCACGGACGACGTCGCGGTGGCCAACGGCATCGATGCGGTCGTGGGGCGCCGGGCGCGGGTGCAGCAGGTCGAGCGTGCCGCGGCCGCTGCCGAGCTCGGGCAGCTCGACTCGTGCGCCGCGGAACTCGTGGGGCTCGCCGACGACCTCATCGCGCTGCCCGACCGGTTCCGTTCGGCTGCCTGAGGGCTGAGAGCACTGAAGACCCAGAGCGGGGGCGCGGACCGGGTCCGCGCCCCCTGGTCGTCCCCGCACGAGCGCATCGCGATCGGGCGCGCCGGGCTCGGCAGGAGGGGGACGACGTCTGGTGCTGTGTCGCGACTGCGGGGGGAGGACCCCCGGAATGTGATCGCCGCGTCCCGTCGATGCTAGGCGTCGGGGTACGGCTCGACAACCCCCGGGTGTCCCCACTTCAGGGGACCGAGCTGCGCGAGGGGGCTTGAGTCGTAACTCGGCGTCGGGCTGAGGTCGAGCGGAGGCCGGTCCTCCTGTATGGTGGGACCTGCGTTCGCGAGAGCGCATGGAGACGTCGCATAGTTCGGCCGAGTGCACCACCCTGCTAAGGTGGAGTCCCCTTTGAGGGGACCGAGGGTTCAAATCCCTCCGTCTCCGCACACGAGAAGCCCCTTCGATCCGCAGACATACGCGGAACGGAGGGGCTTCTGCCATCTCACGAAGCGGCAGAGCCCCACAAATCGAACACTTCCGCTGCACGAGCCGCATCGTCGAGGCCGTCCGCCAGTGCCGTCAGGTCGGCGTCGAACAGGGCCGCGTACACATCGAGCGTCATCGCCACCGAAGCGTGGCCGAGCATCCGCTGCACCGCCTTCACGTTCGCTCCCGAGCTGATCGCCAGCGACCGTATGCCGGAGATCGTGCGGCCTCATCGGGTCCAGCCCGCACTCCGCGAGCGCCGTCACGAACCAGGACTTGCTGCCCTTCGACGCGCGCGTGCGGCGCATGTACGAGCCGTCCGCTCCCGGGAACACGAGATCCTCGCGCGCTTTCCCCTCACACGCTCGAGCGAGCGCGGGCACGAGCAGCTTCGGGAACACCAGCGTCCGACGCTTGTGCGTCTTCGGGGTGCCGACCTCCATCGTCCCGTTGACCTCGACCGCGTTCTCGACGACCGACAGCCGCCGACGCAGCATGTCCAGGTCGCGCACCCGCAAGCCGATCGCCTCGCCCCAGCGCAGCCCCGTGTAGCCGAGGACGGCGACGAGGACGCCGCGCTCGCCGGATGCGCGCACCAGCGCCGCCAGCTGCTGCTGCGACAGGTACACGTGCGGCTTCGATACTTTCCGCGGGAGGTTCACCCCTCGAGCGTGATTCACGCTGACCCGGCGGTCCTTCACCGCGACGTCAAGGATCCCGGCCAACACCCCGTACGCCCGCAGCACGGTCGTCGCGCCGCGCGTGCGGAAAGCCGCCGGTTACGCTTCTGGTGGGATCGTCGGCGCTGGGAAGGACATCCTCTCCGGCGTCATCGACACCACCCGGAACGTCGCGTCGCTCGCGTCGGACCTGGTGACGGATCTGGCGGGCACGATCGGCAAGGCCGTGAAGAGCCTCATCGGCAAAATCCCCGGCGCTGGTGCAGTGGTCGACCTCGCTGGCGGGTTCGGTCGGAAGGTCCTCGACGGGGCGATGCAGTCGCTGCAGAACCTCGTCGGTTCGTTCCTCCCTGCCGGCGGGACGGGTGCAAACGGTTCCATCCCGGGCGGTGAGCTCGGGAAGGCCGCGAACTACCGTCCTGGTGGTGGCGTCGGTCCGATGGGTGGGTACCTTCGGGCGCCTGCTGCTGCTGCGTGGAACGCGATGGTCGCAGCGTCAGGCAACATGCTGACCCTCACCGAGGGGTACCGTGACCTCGCTTCGCAGCAGTACCGGTGGGCGCGGTACAAGGCGGGCCGCGGGAACCTCGCTGCAGCACCTGGCACGTCGATCCACGGCTACGGTCTCGCAGCGGATATCGGTGCAGGACAGGCGTGGGCGAGGGCGAACGGGGCACGGTTCGGGTGGCACCCGACGGGTCTGTCGTTCAGCCAGCGTGAGCCGTGGCACTTCGAGTACAAGGGCGCGAAGGCAAAGGGTTACGCCGCCGGCGGTATCGTCGGCGGCCTGCAGTCGACCTTGTACGACAAGGGCGGCGTGCTTCCCCGCGGTCTGTCGTTGGTGCAGAACAACCTCCGCGACCCGGAGATCGCACTGCCGATGAAGACCCTGCAGGAAGTTGTGGCGGGAGCCGACTCGCGAGGCGGGGACGAAATTCACATCCACAACGAGGGCAAGCGCGACTTCACTGTCCACGACTACATGGAAGCGAAGCATCGCATGGACGTGCTGCGCTGACGCTCACTGCGCACTACGCATCCCTTCGACCAACGACGCAGCAAGAGACCCCCTCGGATTCCCTCGGAGCTCGAGGGGGTCTTGCACGCGTGTGGCTACTCTGCGCGATGATGTCGTGGTGCACATCCTCTTCGTCGATGAAAGCGGCCACGCTCCACCTCCTTCCAAGGCGGACAAAGTGCCGGTCTTCGTGCTCGGCGGTGTCGTCATACCCGAGAAGGTGTGGCCCTCGCTTCGTGACAGCCTGCAGCAGGCCAAGCGGCGCTACGGGGTCGTAGGTGAGATCAAGTGGCGCTACTTCACCAAAACGCACCCCAAGGCCAAGCCGAACTCGATGAGCCACCTCACGGCGGAGCAGAAGGATTCGCTGCGTAATGATCTCCTCGACGCGATCGTTCAGCACAAGTCTGTCCGCATCATCGCGGCCGTCGTGGATACCGTGGCTGCGTACGAAACTTCGCGCATCAACACGGCGGACGACCTCTATCACGAGGCATACAAGGTGCTTAGTGAGCGGTTCCAGTACTTCTTGCAGGACGTGGAGCGTGAGGCCGGCGTTCGGGTAAGCGGCCTCATCGTTTGCGACAATCGCAACAGCGATCAGGACGACCGGCTGAAGGAGTTCCACCAATCGCTACTGCAGGGCGGCACCTACATGTCGAGCTACAAGAACTTCATCGAAGGACTCTTCATCGCAGCATCTCACCACAGCGTCGGAACTCAATTCGCCGACCTGGTCGCCGGCGCGGTGTTCCGCAACGAAGCTCGTGGTGATCGCCGCTTTGCTCAGCATCTCGCTTCAGCCTTCCGCCGATCTTCGAACGGCAGTGTTGAGGGATACGGCATCGTACGTGTGCCGAAGAGGCGCTGAACGAAAAAGGACGCCGTGTCGGGGGTGAGCCCAAACCTGCTGTTATCGACGCAGTCACGGCGTACCTCCATCTTGTCACCCTCCCGGGGGAGATGGCCACCCCCGTCCGGGTGTGTTCGCTTGAGGCGTGTACGCACGACGGACCGCATGCCGCCACGTGGTCGCGTCGTCGTTTCGTCACTAGCGCCGCGGCTCGTGCGGAAGGCTCCGCAGCCACCTGATCCCCTCCTCTCGGGTAACGATCGGCTTCATCTTCGCCGGGTACGAAGGCACGAGGTCACCACGGGTGATGGCCTCACGGACGGTCGTGACGGACAGGTCGACAACCTTCGCGAAGTTGGGGATCGAGTACGTGAGCTTCCACTCGACTTCCCTCTGCTCTACGTCCATGGAGGGAAGCGTACGCAGCCCGTTGTCGGGCCCCACGAATCGCCCACAACTTGGTGGAACGGCTCTCAACTGGAGGACGATCGCAGGCGGCAGGATCCTCACGACGATGCCAAATCCGGGCGATCTTCATCGCTAGGAATGAAGGCCGCGAGGGTTCAAATCCCTCCGTCTCCGCACTGAACGAGACCCCCGCCCGGTGCGGGGGTCTCGTCGTTGTGCCGGGCTCGTGATCCCCGGCCCGTCGCCCGAGTTCGTCGTCGGCTACCGTTGCCGGGTGCTCCGCCGATCCGTCCTCACCGCCGCCGTCGTCGTGCTGGCGAGTGTGTCGCTCACCGGGTGTGCCGGAGCGACCGGGTCGTCCCGCCCCGTGGTCGAGGCGTACGCCGAGCCCGGGGACGGACTCGCCGCGCGGGTGACCGCCGCGACCGAGCACGCCGTGACGATCGGCATCGACGGTGTCACCCTGACGGACGACGGTGCCGCACTGCACCCGCTGCCCGAGGGCACCGACGAGCTGACCCGTGCCGCGGCCGCTGGCGGTGCCGGCACCGAACTGCTCGTCAGCAACTACTCCGAGTCGCTCGGTGACTTCTCCCCGGAGACCGGGACGGCGCTGCTCGGCGATCCGGACGCCCGCGAGCACGTCGCCCACGAGCTCGCCGCCGTCGCCGCGGCGCACCACCTCGACGGCGTGCAGATCGACCTCGAGTCCCTGCGCGCGCGGGACCGCGCCGGACTCGTCGCCTTCGCCGCAGTACTCGAGGCAGCCGTGCACGACGGGCTCGGGGACGACGCCGACGTCTCGATGGCCGTGATGGCCTCCACGTCGGCGTCCGGCTTCCGGGACACCGGCTACGACCTCCGCGCCCTCGCGGAGCACGTCGACCGGTTCGTCCTCATGACGTACGACGAGCACGGGCCGTGGAGCGAGCCGGGCACGGTCGGCGCGTTGCCCTGGGCCGAGCGGGTCGTCCGTGCAGCCGAGCACGAGGGACTCCCGGCCGACCGCATCGACCTGGGGATCGCCGGCTACGGGTACGTGTGGGGCACCGACGAGGGCTCCGACGACGCGGGCCAGGTGTCGCCCGCGCGAGCACGTGACCTCGCCGGCGACGCTGCGCGGTGGTCGGACCGGACGGGGGAGTGGTCCGCGACGCTCGCCGACGGCCGCGAGCTGCACTGGTCGGACGCCCGGTCGTACCGGGCGCGGGTGGCGCTGGCGCGGGACCTCGGGCTGCACGGGGTCGCGTACTGGTCCCTCGGCACGCAGGCGCTGCCCGCCTGACGGCAGCACGGTGCCGGGTCGACTCAGGCCCGCGGCGGCGCCGTCGTCGAGCGCACCACGAGCGACGGCTGCACGAGGGTCCGCGTCGGTGCGGGCCCGGCCGTCGGACCGCCGATCAGCGACACCAGTCGCTCGACCGCGAGCCGCCCGACCTCGTCGTTGTGCGGGTCGACGGTCGTGAGCCGGACCAGGGGTGACGACGCCAGGGGGGTCGCGTCGTTCCCGATGACCGACACGTCCTCGGGGACCCGGAGGCCGGCGTCCCGCACCGCGGCGATCGCGCCCATCGCCATGACGTCGTTCGCGGCGAAGACCGCGGTCGTCCCCGGGTGCTCCGCGAGCGCGCGCCGCGTCCCCTCGTACCCGGTGGACTCGGCGGTCGGACCGTCGCCGACCACGAGCGGGACGGCCCCCGCAGCGACCATCCGCTCGACGGCGGCCGCGCGCCGGGCGGCAGCCGGGCCTCCCGACCCGGTGACGTGGACGATGCGCCGGTGCCCGAGCGACAGCAGGTGCTCGGTCGCCAGTCGGCCGCCGGCGGCCTCGTCGGAGGCGACCACGTCGAGACCCGGCGGCACCGTCGCCCGCTCGCCCGCGACGACCACCGGGGTGTCCGGCGGGACGACGGTGTCGGCGGATCCCTCGGCGGCCAGGACGACACCGTCGACGCGGAGTGCGAGCAGGTCGTCGAGCGGCGAGGTGCCGAGGTGCGCGTTCGCCTGCGTGTCCGCCACGGTGAGCCGGAGCCCGTGCGGGGCGAGTGCGGTCCGGACGCCGTCGAGCATCGGGACGAACCACGGGTTCCGGAAGTCGTCGACCACGACGCCGATCGTGCGGGTCCGCGTGCCCGCCAGGATCGCGGCGGCGCGGTTCGGCCGGTAGCCGAGCTCCTCGACGGCGGCGAGCACGGCGGTGCGGCGTGCGGCGGAGACACCGGGGTCGTCGCGCAGCACCATCGACACGAGCGACTTCGAGACCCCGGCGCGGGCGGCGACGTCGATGATCGTCGGCGGGCGGTGGGACACGGGCGACTCCGATCGGACGTCGGGAGCCAGGTGCTTGACAGGACATGGCGGGAGACAGGTACAGTCTACTGCGTTCTGGAACGTTCCAGAACGGCACCTCACGTCTCGAAGGAGAGCACGCATGGTCGACAGCATCGGCGTCGCCGTCATCGGCGCCGGCATGGCGGGGAAGGCGCACGCGGCAGCGTGGCGCAACGCACCGTCCCTCTTCGCACCCACCCTGCCGCCCGTGCGGCTCGTGTCGGTGTGCGACGCGTACGAGCCCGTCGCCGAGGAGTCCGCGCGACGCTTCGGCTACGAGCGGCACGACACCGACTGGCGGGCGGTCGCCGCTGCGGACGACGTCGACGTCGTCAGTGTCGTCGTCGCCAACCACCTGCACCGCGAGGTCGTCGAGGGGCTGCTCGACGCGGGCAAGCACGTGCTGTGCGAGAAGCCCCTGTCCGACTCGCTCGAGGACGCCCGCGCGATGGCCGAGGCCGCCCGACGTGCCGCCGGTCGCGGGCTCGTCGCCCGCACCGGGTTCACCTACCGCCGTGCACCGGGGCTCGCCGCGATCGCCGAGCTCGTCGGTGACGGCACCCTCGGCCGGGTCCTGCACGTCTCCGGCCGGTACTGGACCGACTACGGCGCCTCACCGGACGTCCCGACCTCCTGGCGCTTCACCGGTGCCCCCGGGACGGGCGCGCTCGCGGACGTCGGCTCGCACCTGACGTACGTCGCGGAGTTCCTCGCCGGTCCGGTGGTCAGCGTGAGCGGCGGGACCTTCACCACCGCCGTCACCGAGCGGCCGGTCGCCGCGGGGTTCGCCCTGCGCGGGCAGGACGTCCCGCTGACCGGCGAACGGGTCGCGGTGGAGAACGACGACTACGCCACGTTCTCGGCGCGCTTCGGTGACGGTTCCGTCGTCGGGTCGCTCGAGGTCTCGCGGGTCGCGACCAGCCACCCGAACGGTCTCGTGGTCGAGGTGTCCTGCGAGCACGGCGCCGCGCGCTGGGACCAGGAGCGCCCGTCGGAGATCGGCCTCGCGCTGCAGGCCGACGGATCGCGGACGGGCGGGTACCGCCAGGTCGTGCTCGGCCCGGACCATCCCTACGTCGCCGGTGGCATGGCGATGGACGCCCCGGGCGTCGGCTGGGGCCAGAACCAGATGTTCGAGTACCAGGCGCGCGCGTTCCTCGACGAGGTCGCCGGTGTCGCGGACCCGCTGCCCCGCAACGCGACCTTCGACGACGGCGTCCACAACATGGAGGTCCTCGACGCGGTGGCACGCTCCGCCGCCGCCGGAGGCACGGCCGTCACCGTCCCCACCAGCACCGTCCCCACGAGCACCCAGGAGCAGGACGCATGAAGCTCGGACTGTACGACGCGGTCCTCCACGACCGACCGCTCGCGGACGCCCTCGCCGTGGTCGCGGCGAACGGCCTCACCGGCATCGAGCTGAACACCGGCGGGTTCCTGCCGCCCGTGCACGTGCCCGACGTCGACGCGATCCTCGAGGACGACGAGGCCCGCGACGCGTTCCTCGCGCAGTTCACGGGCACCGGCGTCTCGATCGCCGGGCTCAACTGCAACGGCAACCCGCTGCACCCGGACCCCGCGATCGGGCCGGCGCACGCCGAGGACGTCCGGCGCAGCATCCGTCTCGCCGCCCGCCTGGGCCAGACCCGCGTCGTCACCATGTCGGGCCTGCCCGCCGGTGAGCCGGGCGGCACGCGGCCGAACTGGATCGTGAACGCGTGGAACTCCGCGGCCCTCGACGTCCTCGAGCACCAGTGGGACGTGGCCGTGCCGTTCTGGCAGGAGATCGACGCGCTCGCCCGGGAGCACGGGGTGCGGGTCGCGCTCGAGCTGCACCCGCAGAACCTCGTGTTCAACGTCGCGACGATCCGCGAGCTCGTCGACCGCGGTGGGCTGACCAACATCGGCGTGGAACTCGACGCGTCGCACCTCTTCTGGCAGCAGATGGACCCGGTCGCGGTGGTCCGAGAGCTCGGGCCGCTGGTCGTCCACGCCGCGGCGAAGGACGTGCGGGTGAACCCGTCGGTGGCGCTCAACGGCGTGCTCGACAACTCCTTCCGCCGGCTCTCGCCGGACGAGCCGCGCACGAACCTCGGCGGCGACGAGTGGGCGAACGCGTGGCCGTCACCGTCGTCGTGGGACTTCGTCGCGCTCGGCAAGGGGCACCCGACCGAGTACTGGACGGCGTTCCTGCAGGCACTCCACGAGGTCGACCCGGAGATGCTCGTCAACATCGAGCACGAGGACACCGAGCTCGGGCGCGAGGAGGGCGTCGCGGTCGCCGCGGCGGTGCTGCTCGCCGCCGAGGCGGCGCGCGTCGCGGCGGACGGTGCGACCCCGGTCGGCGACCCCGCGTCCTGACGTGACGGTCCCCGGACGGGAGGCGCGGTGCGGGCCCGCACCGCGCCTCCCGTCCGTCGTCGGGGCGCGATCCGGGCGCGTGGCGAGGCCCGCAGTGTGCCTTCCGGATGACAGGTGACGCATCCCCCGGTCCCTGTCACCGCGCCGTTGTAGCATGCACGACACCTGTCCCGAGACGAGGAGGCCTGCGTGCAGGACCCCACCGACCAGTCCTTCCCGATCGAGCGCGTCCGAGCGGTCGGCGACGACGTCGTGGCGGCCGTGTCCACCGTGGTGGACGGCAAGGTCGACGCGATCCGCACCGCCTTCACGGTCATGCTCGCCGAGGGCCACCTGCTCGTCGAGGACGTGCCCGGCGTCGGCAAGACCGTGCTCGCGAAGGCGCTCGGCGCCTCGGTCGGCGGCTCGGTCAACCGCATCCAGTTCACGTCCGACATGCTGCCGTCCGACGTGACCGGCGTGAACATCTACGACCAGTCCTCCGGGACCTTCCGGTTCTCGCCCGGACCGGTGTTCGCCAACGTCGTCATCGGCGACGAGATCAACCGCACCAGCCCGAAGACCCAGTCGGCGCTGCTCGAGGCGATGGCCGAGTCGCAGGTCACCGTCGACGGCGTGACCCGGCCGCTCGAGGCGCCGTTCATGATCGTGGCGACGCAGAACCCGATCGACATGGAGGGCACCTACCCGCTGCCCGAGGCACAGCGCGACCGCTTCATGGCGCGCATCACCATGGGCTACCCGAGCGCCGACGCCGAGCGCCAGATGCTCGCCGACCGCGGTGTCCGCGACCCGCTGTCGGCGCTGCGGCCGATCGTCGACGTGCAGACCCTGCGCGCGATCGTGCAGACCGTCCGGGGCGTCCACGTCGCACCCGACGTCGAGGCGTACATCGTCGCGATCGTCCGCGCCACCCGCTCCCACCCCGACCTCACGCTCGGCGCGAGCCCGCGTGCGACGCTGCACCTCGCGCAGGCCGCCCGCGCGCACGCCGCACTGCTCGGCCGCCCGTTCGTCACCCCCGACGACGTCGCCCGCCTCGCACCGGTGATCCTCGCCCACCGCCTCGTCCCGGTCGCCCGCGGCCTCGGCGGCGGGACGGAGGACACCGCGCGCGACGTGGTGGTCCGGATCGTCTCCGACACCGCCGTGCCGTTCGCCGCGGCTGCCGTCCGGTCCTGATGTCCGACGGCGGAGGGCCCTCGACGCTCGCGCTGCGGACCGGCGCGGTGCGGTCGTGGGCGGTCCGGTACGGCCGACGCGCCGCCGGGCTGCTGCGGCGGACTCCCTTCCCGCGACCGACCGCCCGCGGCTGGACCGTGCTCGGCTCGGGGATCGCGCTGGTCGGCGGCGGGCTCGTCGCCACGACCAGCATCGCCGTCTCCGCCGGGCTGCTCCTGCTCGTCCTCCTGCTGCTCGGCGTCGTCATGGCGCTCGTGGTGGCCGCCCCGCTCCGCGCCACCCGAGCCACCGCGCGCGCCGTCGTGCAGGTCGGCGAGGTGTACCGCGAGCGGATCACGCTGCGCGGCACCTCGTTGCCGATCGGCCCGCGGACGACGCTGCTCGTCCGCGAACAGCTCGAGGACGCCTTCGCGAGCGTGTCCGACGCCGAGACGTACGCGCTCGTCGGGCCCCACGAGCCCCCGGCGGTCCTCGACGTCGAGGCGCTCGCGATGCACCGCGGCCGGACCCTCGTCGGCCCGGTGACGATCCGCGTCGAGGACCCCTTCGGCCTGCTGCGCATCGACCGTCCCGTCGTCCCCGCGGAGGAGGTCGTCGTCGTGCCGGCGTCCACGACCCTCACCGCCATCGACACGGGGGCGCTCGCCGGCGCCGTGTCCGCGGACGAGGGCCGCGTCGGGCAGGGCGGCTCCGCCGACGACAGCGAGCTCCGTCCCTACCGGCAGGGCGACCCGATCCGTCGCGTGCACTGGGCCCAGAGCGCCCGACGCGGCGAACTCCACGTCCGGCAGACCACGCAGGCACAACCCCCGGAGGCCGTCATCGCGATCGACGTCCGGCGGGAGTCGTACCAGGCGCTCGGGCGCGACGACCTCGCCGAGCTGTCCGACCTCGGCGGCGACGCCGCGTTCGAGCACGCCGTCGTCGTGGCGGCGAGCGTGGCACGGGCGCTGAGCGCGCGGACCTCGCGCGTGGTGCTCGTCAGCGCCGACGCGACGGGTGCCTCCCGGCACACCGGTGACGCCGGCAGCCTGACCGACGTGCTCGTCGGACTCGCCGACGTCCGCGTGCGCTCCGACGCCCGACCCGTGACCGAGGTCCTGCCCGAGGTGCGGGGACGCGACGTGCACGGCATGACCGCCGTCGTCACGGGCCGCTGCACCGCCGAGCAGGCCGCCGAGCTCGTCACCGCGACGAGCGGGTCGAGCCGCGGCATCCTCGCGACCATCGTGCCGCCGGACCCGGTGGTGCGCGGCATCCTCGACCGGGCCGGATGGCGCACGCTCGTCGTGCCGGTCGCCGGGGCGCAGAACCCGGGGAGCACGCGGTGAGCGCCTCGACGACCGAGCGGGTCCGTGCCGGCTCCCGGCCGCCGGCGGACGACCGCCCCACCGAGCGGTCGGACGTCCCGAGCCCGTGGGTCGTGGCCCTCGCGCCGCTGCCCGTGCTCATCGCCGCCCTGTCCATGCGGCCGCTCGTGCAGGGCACCCTCTGGTGGGTCTCCGGCGTGGTCTTCACCGCCGTGCTCGTCGGGGTCGTGCTCGCCGTCCGCCGGCGGGCGCCCGGCGTCCGCTTCATCGCCCTCGTCACGACCCTCGTGCTCGGGTCCTGCGTCGCGGCGGTCGTCAACGACGTGCACCCGCTCGGCTGGCTCGACCGCGGGGGCGCGCTCGGCGAGGCACTCGCGGCGATCCGGCTCAACCCGGCACCGCTGCTCCAGACCGACGCCGTCCGACTCGTCGTCACCGTCGCGATCGGCTGGGTGGCCGGGGTGTCGCTCTTCCTCGCCGCCGTGGCGCCGACCGTGGCACTGGCCGCGGTGCCCGCCCTGGTGGTGCTCATCGTGCCCGGTGTCGTCACCGGTCAGCCGGCCCCGGTAGTCCTCGTGGTCCTGGTCGGAGCCGCGTTCCTCGGACTCCTCTGGCTGTCGGTGCGACCGGTCCAACGGGCGTTCCCCGCGACGGTGGTCGGCGCGGTCGGGCTCGTCGTCGCCGTCGGGCTGCCCGCCCTCGTGCCGCTCAACGCGAGCTGGCTGTCGGGCGTCACCGGATCCCTGCAGTCACCGATCCAGCCCGGCCGTCCCGGCACCCTGCTCGAGCTGGGGCGGGACCTGCGGCAGCCGAACGAGCTCGAGGTGCTGCGGTACCGCACGGCCGACGGGCAGCCGGAGTACCTCAAGCTCGCCGACCTCGACGAGTTCGGCACCGGCGACTGGGTCCCGACCGTGACGGACGCGAGCACGTCGGACACCGCCGACCAGCAGCAGTGGGCCGTCGGGGTGAACCCGCGCCTCGCGAGCCGGGGCGACCTGACCGTCCGGGTCACCGGCCTGTCGAGCAACTACCTGCCGGTGCCCGCGGGTGCCGTGTCCGTCGAGTCGCAGTCCACGAACCTGGACCTGACCCGGTGGCGGTGGATGGGGGACTCGAACACGATCCGGTCGACCGGCCCCACGACCCAGCGGGGGTCGACCTACCAGGTGTTCGGGGCGTCGACCTCCTCCGGTGAGTACCTCGACGCGATCGCCGCGTCCGGCATCCTCGGACGCGCGGGCAACCGCGGGTTCACGCAGCCGAGTGCGGCGCAGCTCCGGACCGACCTGTCCCTGCCGCAGGACCTGCCGCGGGACATCAGGACGACCGCCGAGCGGGTGGCGGGCAGTGCGCAGGGCGACTACGGCAAGGCACGGGCGCTCGAGCAGTGGTTCCGCAGCGACCTCTTCACCTACTCGGAGACCGCCCCGGTGGAGCAGGGCTACGACGGCGACAGCATGGACGTCATCGACACGTTCCTGCGCGTCCGCGAGGGCTACTGCGTGCACTTCGCCTCCTCGATGGCGGTCATGGCGCGCTCGCTCGGCATCCCCTCGCGCATCGCCGTCGGCTACCGGGCGAGCAGCGAGCAGACCGAGGACGGCGAGTACACGGTGTCGAACCGGCAGCTGCACTCGTGGCCGGAGCTGTACATCCGCGGCGCGGGGTGGGTGTCCTTCGAGCCGACGCCGGACTCCGACGCAGCCGCGCAGGCCGGTACCGAGTCCTCGGCGACCCCGGCACCCGCGCCCTCGGAGACCCCGCTCCCCGATCCCGGCGAGACCGAGACCGACCAGGCGACGGCCACCCCGACGCCCTCGGCGTCCGCCGCCCCCGGTGCCGCGGCCGCGTCCGACCGTCCGGGCTCCGGGCCCGCGGGCGTCCTCGTCGGGCTCGTGCTCCTGCTCGCGGTGCTCGTCGCTCCGGGGCTGGTCCGCGCCCTGCGTCGTCGGCAGCGGCTGGCGGCGATCCGGGCGGGCCGGTCGCCGGCCGTGCAGGCCTGGCGGGAGGTCCTCGACGACGTCGCCGACCACGGCTACGCCCCGGGCGTCGCGCCGCCGGACGACCCGGCCGCCGCGGCCAGGACGGCCCGCGCGGTGCTCGGCCGGCTGTCGGGCACGCTGCCGCCGGCGGTGCTGCCGCACCTCCGTGCGGTGGTCGACGCCGTCGACGTCGAACGGTTCGCACCGGACGGCGCGGCAGCGGTGGACGGGACTGCGCTCCGACGAGCCGTCCTGGAGGCGCGGGTCGCCCTCGACGCGTCCGTCCCGCGGGCGCGCGTGGTGCGGTCGCGGCTGTTCCCGCCGAGCCTGCTGCCCTCGTCCGCGTGGTCGCACGAGGGCCGGCGGCGGCGCGCGGCGTAGCCGCGCGCGGCGCGCGGGCGCGCCCGCGGGCGCTGGCCGCGGCTGGCGGCGCATGGTGCCCACGCACAACGTGGGGCGGCTCGCGCCACGGGATTCCGTGGCGCGACGTGCCTCCGGTTGTGCGGCCGGGCCGAGCCGGGGCGCGTTCCGCGCCCCGCTCCCGCGCGCGTCAGCGCCGCGGGCGCACCACCGCGTCGACGATGCCGGCGATGACGTCGCCCGGGTGGACGCCGGGCAGCGCGGGGGCGTCGAACACGATGCCGACGTTCGCGCCGACGAGCAGGATCGCGAAGTCCTCCAGGGGCATCGCGGGTGCGACCTCCGGGTGCGCCCCGAACCAGAGCCGCACCAGGTCGAGCACGCCGTCCTGCAGCTCGCGGCGCTGCCGGACGAACTCCGGCATCGCCTCCGGCGTGCGGGTCGCGTAGGCGCGGAACTCGCAGAGCAGCGCGAACTGCCGGGCCTGGTCGTGCCCGCCGAACGCCGCACGGACGACGTCGGCGATGTCGGTGGCCGCGATGTCGACGCGCACCACCTCCTGCAGCGACGCGAGCACCATGTTCGTCGAGCGCTGCATGACCTGGGCGACGAGGTCCTGCTTCGACGAGAAGTTCGAGTAGACGGCGCCCTTGCTGAACCCGGCGCGGGCGGCGACGTCGTCGAGCCGGGCGCCGTGCACGCCGGACTCGGCGAACACGTCGGCGCCGGCGGCGAGCAGGCGCTCCCGGACCTCGGCGCGCGGGGTCCTGGCGGTGGGGGAGGTGGCGTCGTCGTCCATGTGGTCCTGATCCGTGATCGTCGCGGTGGTGTGCCGTGCAGTCGATCTCCGCACGTGGGTGACCGTGCGGGGTGTGGGCGCTCCGGGCTGCGGGGCGACCGTCGGGGACCTGCCGCGCCGCGCGCTGCGCACACGCGCGGCACCAGCGAAGCCCCCGGCCACGTCGGTGGCCCGACCGGCACGTTCGGGTCGTGTCGGTGTGGTCGTCGACGTGGTCACCGGGTGGATACCCGGCGGTAGCGATGGTAGCGCGTGGGACCTCCGGAGCACAGTCCCCGGGGCAGGCTCAGGCGTCGTCGGACGGCTCGCGGTCGCTCCGCACGCTGCCCCGCCCGGTGCGCCTGCCGGGTCGACGGAGCAGCCGGATCGCGTCCGGCCGGAGACGTCGCCCGCGCTGCAGCAGGGACCCGAGGGTCGACTTCGGCTGCCACTCGCGACCGTTCGGCAGGCCCCAGCCCCGCTTGACGGCGCCGTACCGCAGCCCGAGCGAGAGCACGATGGCGGCGACGATGCCGATGGTGGGGGAGCCGAGGTGCGAGGCGACGACCATCACGGCCGACGCGGCGACCGCGACCGTGGCGTAGAGCGCGTTCCCGCCGAACACCGCGGGGACGCGCCGCAGCAGCAGGTCGCGCATGGCCCCGCCGCCGACCGCGGTGACCGTGCCCATGATGATCGCTGCCGGCCACTCGAGGCCCGCGTCGAAGGTCCGCTGCACGCCGACCACCGACCAGAAGCCGATGACCGCCGCGTCGAGCACGGTGAACAGGCGGTCCCACGTCACCTCGGAGAACGACACGAAGAAGGCGACGAGCGACCCGGCGATCGCGACGGGCAGGTAGAGCGGGTCGACGAGCGCGACGGGTGGGCCGTTCTGCAGCAGGGTGTCGCGGAGGATGCCGCCGCCGAGCCCGGAGACGAACCCGACGACGAGGAACCCGAACAGGTCGAACTCCATGGTGCGGGCGAGCGAACCGCCGAGCAGGGCCGAGGCGAAGACGCCGGCGAGGTCGAGCACGTTCGTGACCGACGCCAGGCCCTCGGGGGTCAGCAGGTTCATGAGAACAATCAAACCCCACGTCACGGAGGTGGCGGTGCGGCGGATGGTTAGGTTAGCCTCACCTTCGCCATGATCGCCACCCTCGTCATCGGCCTCCGCGAAGGCCTCGAAGCGACGCTCATCGTCGGCATCATCGCCGCGTTCCTCCGTCGCAACCGCGCTCCGCTGACCCCGATGTGGACCGGCGTCGGCGTCGCGGTCGCCCTGAGCATCGCCGTCGGCTTCGGCCTGCAGCTCGTCGAGCAGGCCCTGCCGCAGGCCGAGCAGGAGGGCATGGAGACCGTCATCGGCGCCGTCGCGGTCGTCTTCGTGACCGGGATGGTGGTCTGGATGCGGACCCACGCGCGGACCCTCTCGCGGGACCTGCAGGCGAGCGCGTCCGCAGCCCTCGGCCGCGGCACCGCCTGGGCCCTCGCCGGCATGGCGTTCCTCGCGGTCCTCAAGGAGGGCTTCGAGACCGCGGTGTTCCTGCTCGCGACCTTCCAGGCGTCGACGGACACCGGGACCGCGGCCCTCGGCGCCGTGATCGGCATCGCCGTGGCGGTGCTCATCGGGTACGGCATCTACACCGGTGGCGTGCGGCTCGACCTCGGCCGGTTATTCACCGTCACGGGCGTCTTCCTCGTGTTCGTCGCGGGCGGCCTCGTCCTCACCGCGCTCCGCCACGCGCACGAGGCCGGGTGGCTCGTCATCGGCCAGCAGCGCACGGTCGACCTCGGCTGGCTCGCCCCGAACGGCTCGGTCCGCGGCGCGCTCGTCACCGGGGTGCTGGGCATCCCCGCCGACCCGCGCGTCGTCGAGGTGCTCGGCTGGGTCCTCTACGTCGTCCCGGTCCTCGCCGTCGCGCTCTGGCCGCGCGCCTGGCGTCCGTCGCCGCAGCGCGTCCCGCGGGTGCGCGCCGTCCTCGCCGCCGCCCTCGCCGCGACGGCCGTCGTGCTCGCGGTCGCCGGGCCCTCCGGCGGCGGCGCGGACCTGCCCCGCACGGTCGCCGTCACCGGCGACGCGCGCTCCGTGACGGCGTCGGTCGACGGAGACGCGGCGGTCCTCCGGGTGGCGGGCCGCGGCCGGGAGGACCGGACGACCCTGCCCGCGTCGGTCCACCGTCGCGTCGCCCGCGCGGGCACCGGTGCCGACCAGTGGCAGGTCACCGAGGACGTCCCGGCCACCGACCGACCGACCTCGCTGACGCTCGACCAGCTCGTCGGGCTGTTCGGCCGGGTCCCGGTCGGCGTCTCCCCGTCGACGAACCCCGGCCCGTTCGCCGCCGACTGGACCGTCCGCGACACCGTGACCCTCACGACCGTGCGGGGCGGCGTCCTGGAGGCGACCCGCTCGGAACGCGACGTCCTCACGCTGCGCGGTGGGGGCCTCCCGGCCGCCCGGACGACCACGCTGGACCGCGACGTCTGGACCGTCCCGCCCGCCGACGCGGACCGTGCGGCGACGGACCTCGCCGCCGCACAGACGCGTGCGGCCGAGCTGCGCCTCTGGAACGCCTGGTTACCGCTCGCGCTGCTCGTCGCGGCGGCTGCCCAGGCCGCGCTCGCGGCCCGCGACAGGCGCCGCGTCCGGACCCCCACGACCACCATCCCCGGAACCGACCCGTCGCGCGGCCCGCCCGCCGACGTCCCAGCGAGGAGCCTCGACCATGCCGTTCGGTAGGACCCCCACGACCCCGACCGCCACGACGACCGCCCGACCCCTGCTCGCCCTCGGCGCCCTGGGTGTCGCCGCTGCCCTGACCCTGACCGGGTGCTCGGCCGGCAGCACACCGGCCGACGACGCGTCCGGCGGCACCGGCCAGGTGTCCCGCGTCACCATCACGCTGACGAACGACGGCTCCGACGCCTGCGCCGTGTCGACCACGAAGGTCCCCGCGGGCCCCGTCACGTTCACCGTGCACAACGAGTCGTCCACCGCCATCACCGAGGTGGAGCTCCTGCAGGACCAGCGCATCCTCGGCGAGAAGGAGAACCTCGCCCCGGGCCTCGACCCCGTCCGCTTCACCGCGACCCTGACCGGCGGCGAGTACCAGGTGTACTGCCCCGGCGCGGCCGAGGAGCTGACCGACTTCACCGTCACCGGGAAGGCGGCGTCGACCGCGAACAGCAGCGCCGCGACCCTGCTCGCCGACGGTGCGACGGGCTACGCGACCTACGTCGACGGCCAGGTGACCGACATGGTGACCGCCGTCCGGCAGCTGCAGACCGACGTCGACGCCGGGGACCTCGACGCGGCGAAGCGCGACTACGCGGCCGCCCGGCCGTTCTACGAGCACGTCGAGAGCGACGTCGACGGCTTCGTGAAGCAGGGCCACAGCGCCACCGACAACGCGGGCAACCTCGACTACCTCGTCGACATGCGGCAGTCGAACCTCGACGCCGCCGTGGGCTGGAGCGGGTTCCACGCCGTCGAGAAGGACCTGTTCCAGGCCGGCGCGATCACGGCATCGACGAAGCGGACCGCCGCCGACCTGACCGCGAACGTGCAGCTCCTCGCGAAGCTCGTGCCGACGCTGCACTACAAGCCGGAGGACCTGGCGAACGGCGCCGCCGGGCTGCTCGAGGAGGTCCAGTCGAACAAGATCACCGGGGAGGAGGAGGCGTACAGCCACATCGACCTGGTCGACCTGGCCGCGAACGTCGAGGGCGCCAGGCAGGCCTTCGCGTACCTCAAGCCCGGCCTGACGAAGGTCGACCCGGCCCTCACGAAGCAGATCGCCGCGCAGTTCGACGCGACGAACACGATGATGGACGGGTTCCGCGACGCGAACGCCCTCGGCGGCTTCAGCACGTGGGACGCCGCCGCGAAGGCGGAGGACGCCAACCGCATCTCGCAGCAGGTCCAGGCGCTGCAGGACCCGCTGTCCCGCCTGGCCGAGAAGGTCGCGACGGCGTGACCGCGTCACGGTTCTCGCGCCGTGGTCTGCTCGGCGCCGGGCTCGCCGCGGCCGGTGCCGGCGTCGGCGCGGTCGCAGGTGTCGCCGGGGCCACGGTGGCGACCGGGGTCGACCCGTTCGCCGCTGCCGGCAACGCCGACGAGTCCATCGACCTCTCCCAGCAGGTGCCGTTCTACGCGTCGGCGGCACGGCAGCCGCAGGGCGGGATCCGGACGACCCCGCAGCGGCACTGCGTGTTCATGGTGTTCGACCTGACCGCCTCCACCGCCACCGAGCTGCAGGTGCTGCTCGCCCGGTGGTCGGCGGCGATCGCGCAGCTGCAGGCCGGGCGGACGATCGGCAGCGTCGAGCCCGCGCACGGCGAGGGCGTCGGCGCGGACACGGGGGAAGCGCTCGACCTCGGTCCCGCGTCCCTCACGGTCACCGTCGGCCTCGGCCCCGGGGTGTTCGACGAGCGCTTCGGGCTGGCGGCGAAGCGCCCGGCGCACCTCGCGGCGATCCCGACCCTGCCGAGCGACGCGCTCGAGGACGGCCTGACCGGTGGCGACCTGTCGCTGCAGGCCTGCGCCGACGACCCGCAGGTGGCGTACCACGCCGTGCGCGACCTGGCGCGGATGGCCCGGGGGACCGCGACCGTGCGGTGGACGGTGATCGGCTTCGGCCGGGCCTCCGCCGGTCCGTCGCAGTCGACGCCGCGGAACCTGATGGGCTTCAAGGACGGCACCCGCAACGTCTCGACGGACGAGGAGTACGACCGCTTCGTCTGGCTCGACGACGACGCCGGGTGGATGGCCGGTGGCACGTACCAGGTGGTCCGGAAGATCCGGATGAACCTGGAGACGTGGGACGCCGACGTCGTGCGCGACCAGCAGCGGGTCTTCGGCCGTACGAAGGTGGAGGGCGCCCCGCTCTCCGGTGGGACCGAGCACACCACGCCGGACTTCCACGCCGCCGCGCACGGGGCCGGTGCGGACGGCGGGACCGCGATCGACCCGCGGTCGCACGTCGCGCTCGCCGCGCACGAGAACAACGGCGGCGTGAAGATCCTGCGCCGCGGCTACAACTACACGGACGGGCTGAACCAGTACGGCCAGCTCGACGCCGGGTTGCTCTTCGCGGCCTACACGACCGACCCGGAGCACTTCACGCGGCTGCAGCGGAAGCTCGGGGCGTCGGACCGTCTGAACGAGTACGTGTCGCACATCGGGTCCGGCGTCTTCGCCGTCCCGCCGGCGCCGCGGAAGGGGTCGTACGTCGGGGAGCAGCTCTTCCGCTGACCGGCCCGCGGAGCTGAGGTGGGTGTCCTCCGTCGTTTCCCTGGAGACGGAGGACACCCGCGTCGCGGAGTCGACGGACGGAACCACCGTCCGGCCCTGGGGGGCGACCCGGCGCGACGCGTCGCGATGCGACAGGGCGAGCGTACCTCGCGGACCGGTGGAACTGGCCGTGTCTTCCGGCAGCGGACAGCGGGACGGGCCGCCCCACCGAGGTGGGACGGCCCGTCGCCTGTCGTCGGCCGGGAGGCGCGGTGTCAGTCCGTCAGGACCGTCGCCTCGCGCTCGGCGCGCTTCCGGCGGGCGAGCACCAGGCCCAGCGTGCCGGCGAGCAGCAGGACACCGGCGGCGATGCCCGGGGCGACCAGGTCGGCGCCGGTGAAGGCGAGGTCGCCACCGGCCGTGCCCGGACGGACGCCGTCGGCGACGCCGTCGCCGTCCACGTCGCCGGTACCGGTACCGGTGCCGGTGCCGGTGCCGTCGGCCGGCAGGCCCGCACCCGGGGCGGTCGGGTCACCGGCACCCGGGGTGCCCGGGTCGGTGGGGTCCGTCGGGTCGGTCGGGTCCGTCGGCTCGGCGGCGGTCTCGATCGGCACGGTGACGGCGAGGGTGATCGTCTGACCGTTCGGCAGGGTCACGACGAGCGGCTCGTCGGTGGTCACGGTCGGAGCGGTCGCGGTCGGAGCGACCGCGAGTGCCGAGGCACGAGCGTCAGCGGGCGTGGCGACGGTGCCCTCGGGGACCGTGAAGGTCAGGGTCGCGCGACCCTGCTCGTCGCGCTTGTCCACGATCGTGGGGTCGATCGGGGACTCCGCGAGCAGGACGTCGCCCGCGATGACGGACACCGAGCCGGCTGCCGCGGGGTCGTCGCTGCTGAAGACGAGGGACGACAGGGCGACCGAGACCTCGTCACCGGGCTGGAAGCCCGCGGCCGGGACCGGGGTCGTCACGACGCCCACGGCACGCTGGTCGCTCGGCGGCGTGACGACGGGGTTCGCGACGAAGTAGTCCACCTGGGCCTGCAGGTCGACGGTGCCCGAGTCGGCCTTGTTCGTCCCCGAGGCGAAGGCGGCGAAGTTGTCGCCACCGGTCGACAGGAACGAGTTCACCGTCACCTTGAGGGTGTCGTCGAGCGCGATCGGGGCGCCGTCGAGGGTCATCCCGGTGATGCGCGCGCCACGGGCGGCGTCGGGGTCGTACGTGTACGCGAAGCCGTCCGAGACGCCGAGCTTGAGGAACGGACGCTCGAGGCCGTCCGGCTGCCACTGCTGCTCGAGGGCGTCCTTGATCTGCTGCCCGGTCATGTCCTCGGTGACGAGGGTGTTCGCGAACGGCTGGACGAGCGCGGCCTCCTTGTAGGTGACCTGCCCGTCGGGGTCGCCCGCCCCGCTCGAGGCGAACAGCATGTCGGTCCGGAGACCGCCCGGGTTCATGAAGGCGACCTGCGAGCCCTGGCGCTCCGTGGCCGACCGCTGCACCTCGGCGATGTAGTTGCCGAGCACGGACTCACCACCGCGGTTCTCGGTCTTCCGGTCCGACTGCACGGCACGACGCAGGTCGGCGGTGATGTCGCCGAGCTTCTTCGCGCCCTCGACGTCCGCCTTCGCCTTCGCCGCGGTGACGATGCCGCTCACCTCCTGCACCGAGGTCTGGTCCGCCGGCACGCGCGTGGAGCCGTTCACCGACTGCACCTCGGACGTGATCGACTTCAGCTCCTTGTCGGCACCGACGGTGAGCTGCAGGTGGCCGTAGTTCACGCCGTAGGACCCGGTCTGGATCACCGGACGGACGGTTCCGTCCGGACCCGGGATCGAGTGGTTGTACGTCGCGTGCGTGTGGGCCGACACGATCGCCGACACCTTCGACGAGACGCCCGAGGTGATCTTCCCGAAGGCGCCGGTGCCGGTGGCGTCCGCGAGCGCACCCGTGGTGGCGCCCTCGTGGACGAGCAGCACGAGCACGTCGGCCTCGCCGTTGTCGGCCTTGCCGTCGGTGAGTTCGTCGGCGTAGCGGTTCACCTGGCCGACGATCGGTGCCATCGCCAGGCCCTGGACGCCGCCGGGGCTGACGAGCCCGGGGATGAGGTCCTCGGTGGTGGCGCCGATGAAGCCGACCTTGACGCCCCCTCGCTCGACGATCGACCACGGCGTGAAGGCCGGGTCGGTGGTGCCCGCCTCGACGATGTTCGACGACACGTAGGGCCACTGCGCGCGGTCCTCGATGCGTCCGGTCAGGTCGTCCTGGCCCTTGTCGAGCTCGTGGTTGCCGATCGCGCTGACGTCGAGGTCCATCGCGTTGAGGGCGTCGATCGTCGGCGCGTCCTGCTGGATGAGCGACGTGAAGGTCGAGGCGCCGACGTTGTCGCCGACGCTGGCGAAGATGGTGTTCGGGTTGGACTCGCGGTAGGACTGCACCACGGCGGCGAGCTTCGCGGCACCGGCGGCCTTGTCGGCGGCGGTGCCCTCGGACTCGATGCGACCGTGGAAGTCGTTGACGTCGAGGATGTCGATGGTGGTGTCGCCCTCGGCGGCGAGTGCCGCGGAGGGGACGGTGAGGGCGGTGAGGACGCCGGCGGCGACCAGGGCCGAGGCCCCGGCCAGGCGCCGGCGGCGCGGGGAGGAGTGAGCGTTCATCGGCGATGAACCTACGAAATCCCACAGACAACACGCCAGGCCCCGGCCCGACACGTCACGTGTTGTTCACACCACGGGGGACGATCCTCCCGATCGGGGGACAACCGTCGGGTCAGTCGCGGCCGAGGGCGCCCTTCACCCGCTCGACGGCCTCGGCGGCCATCGCCTTCGCCGAGTCCTTGATCACGCCGAGCTCCGCCGGGTCGCCCTTGAGCAGGCTCTTGGCCGTGTTGACCGCGTACTCGGCGGTGATGTGCGGCGGCAGGGGCGGGACGTTCCGGCTGACGTACGCGTCGATGAGCGTCACCCCGGGGTTCGCGAAGGCGCGCTCGACCGCGGCCTCGACCTCGTCGTCGCGGTGCACCGCGATGCCCGTGAACCCGAGCAGCTCCGCGTAGCCGGCGTAGTCCATCGTCTGGACGTCCTGCGAGCCGGACCACATCGGGTTGCCGTCCTCGGTCCGCATCTCCCACGAGACCTGGCCGAGGTCGTCGTTGTGCATGACGACGATGACGAGCTGCTGGTTCGGCCACTGGGCCATGTACTTCTTCACCGTGATGAGCTCGTTCATGCCGAGCATCTGGAACGCACCGTCGCCGATGGTGCAGACGGCCGGGGCGTCCGGGAAGGCGAACTTCGCCGTGACGGCGTAGGGCATCGCGGCGAGCATCGTCGCCAGTCGTCCGGACATGTCACCGTGCATGCCGCGGCGCAACCGGATGTGGTGGCCGTACCAGTCGGCCGTGGTGCCGGCGTCGCACGTCACCGTGACGCCCTCGGGCAGGCGCTGGTTGACGGCGCGGATGACCCGGCGCGGGTTCACTCCGTCGTCGTAAGCGACCTCGGCCTGGCGGTCCATCTCGGCCTCCCACTCGCGCATCTGGTCGGCGAGCTTGTCCTGCCACGCGGTGTCCTGCTTGTCGCGGAGGAGCGGGAGCACGGCCTCGAGCGTCGCGCCGACGTCGCCCCACAGGTTGAGCTCGGTCGGGTACCGCAGCCCCATCTGCTCGGGCTTGATGTCCACCTGCACGCCGCGGGCCTGGCCGCTCGCCGGCAGGTACTCGCCGTACGGGTAGTTCGACCCGAGGAGCACGATCGTGTCGCACTCCTTGACCTGCGTCAGGCTCGGACGGGAGCCGAGGAGCCCGACCTGCTGCGTGTGGTACGGCACGTCGGAGGGCACGACGTCCTTGCCGCGCAGCGCGGTGATGATGCCGGCACCGGTCTTCTCGGCGACGGCCAGCACCAGGTCCGTCGCACCGCGGGCCCCGGCACCGACGATGAGCGAGACACGTTCGCCGGCGTTCAGGATCTCGGCGAAGCGGGCGATCTCGTCCTGCGGCGGGACGATCCGGGTGGACGGGGCGGCGTCGCTCGACCGCGACACCCAGTGCTCGGCGGCGGGAGCCTCGTACGCCATGGCCTGCACGTCGTGGGGGAGCACGACGACGGCCGGCTGCTTGCGGAGCATCGCCGTGCGGAAGGCGGTGTCGACGACGACCTGGACCGCGTCCGGGGTCGCGACCGTCTCGACGTAGCAGGCGACGTCGGCGAACACGCGCTCGAGGTTCGACTCCTGCTGCGTGAACGTGCCGATCGAGGCGAGCCCCTGCTGCCCGACGATCGCGACGACGGGCTGGTTGTCCATCTGCGCGTCGTACAGCCCGTTGAGCAGGTGGAAGGCCCCGGGGCTCGACGTCGCGACGCAGACGCCGACCTCGCCGGTGAACTTCGCGTGGGCGGTCGCCATCAGCGCCGCGATCTCCTCGTGGGTCGGGCGGACGTACTCGAGCTCGCGCTCGCTGCCGTCTGCCTTGCCCAGGGCGCCGTCGAAGGCACCGATGCCGTCGCCGGGGTACCCGAACACGCGGGAGACGCCCCACGCCTTGATGCGGTCGATGACGAAGTCGCTCACGGTGGTGCTCATGCGACCACCGTGCTCGTCGGATCCTGTACGCGTTCAGGTCCGCGACCGGCCGCTCGTCACCCGATGGTGCGCCACGTCCCGTCGACCGCGCTGGCCACCACGGCGTCGATCACCCGGGCCGCGCGGGCGCCGTCGGCGAAGGTCGGCAGGCCCTCCGGCGCCTCGCCCCGCACCGCCGCGTACGTGTCGGCGACGAACGCCGCGAACGCGTCGAGGTAGCCCTGCGGGTGCCCGGCCGGCACGACCGCCAGACGACGCTGGTCCGGGAACCCCTGCGAGGGGTCGCGGACGACGATCTGCGCCCCGCGCTCGGTGCCGAACCAGGCCGACTCAGGCTGCTCCTGGTCGAACGCCGCGGACCCGAGGGTGCCGTCCACCTCGAACCACAGCCGGTTCTTCCGCCCCGCGGACACCTGCGAGACCACGACGTTGCCGATGCGACCGGCGTCGGTGCGGAACGTCGCGACCGCGGTGTCCTCGGTCGTCACCTCCGCGCGCCGGGTCGCGTCGGCGAGCGGGTCCGCGTCCGGCGAGCCCGAGAACGAGGGCCCGGAGGCCGCCGGTCGGGTCCGGTGGACGACGTCGGTCGCGGCGGAGACCGCGGCGAATGGCTCGCCCGTGACGAACTCGACGAGGTCGCACCAGTGCGAGCCGATGTCGGCGAAGGCGCGCGACAGTCCGCCGGCGCCGGCGTCGACCCGCCACGACGAGGCGTCCTCGTCGAGCATCCAGTCCTGCAGGTAGTGCCCGTGGACGGCGAGCAGACGCCCGAGCTCCCCGGCGGCGATCCGCGCCCGGATCTCGCGGACGACCGGGTGGTAGCGGTACACGAACGGGACGGTCGCGACGACACCGGCCGCACGCGCGGCCTCGACCAGCTCGGACGCCTGCGCGGCGTCGATCGCCAGGGGCTTCTCGCACACCACGTGGACGCCCGCCCGGACCACGGCGAGGGCCTGGGGGTGGTGCTGGTCGTTCGGGGTGCAGACGTGCACGACGTCCGGCGCGTCGGCGAGGACCTCGTCGAGCGAGGCGTACCCGCGCGGCACGTCGAGCTGTGCGGCGACCCGCTCGGAACGGGAGGGGGTGCGTCCCAGCACGCCGGTCACCTCGGCCCCGGCCGCCCGGGCGGCCCGGGCGTGCACCCCGGCGATCATGCCCGTCCCGACCACGGCGACGCGGAGGCGTCGCCCTCCGTACCCACTGCTCATGGTGCTCCTTCGCGCCGGACTGCACCCACCGTAGCGACGCGACCCGGCCACGCGCCGGACGGCATGAGTACCGTCTGGGGCATGTCGAGCCTCCAGACCAGCCTGCTCATCCTCGGTGCCAGCGGCGACCTGTCCAAGCGGCTGCTGCTGCCGGGTCTCGCCACCCTCCTCGACGTCAAGGAGGACTGGGACGTCCAGCTCGTCGGTGCCGGCGTCGAGGACATCTCCGACGCCGACTGGAAGGCGCAGGTGCGCACGTCGTTCGAGAACGCGCAGGCGTCGAAGAACGAGGAGGACGAGGGTGCGCACGACGACGGCGGCGAGCGGCTCAGCGCACGCCTCGTCGCCGTGGTCGAGGCCTCGAGCTACCACCGGGCCGACGTCACCAGCGCCGACGACCTGACGAGCCTGCTCGCCGCGTGCGAGCACGACCCCGCGATCTACTTCGCACTGCCGCCGGCCGTGACCGAGAAGAGCTGCGCGGTGCTCAAGGACCTCGACCTGCCGTCGGGCACGCGCCTGGCGCTCGAGAAGCCGTTCGGCACCGACGCCGCGAGCGCCGAGCAGCTCAACGACGTGCTGCACTCGTTCCTCCCCGAGGAGCGCATCCACCGGGTCGACCACTTCCTCGGCCGCTCGACCGTGCTGAACCTGCTCGGCCTGCGCTTCGCGAACCGCATCATCGAGCCGCTGCTGTCGTCGCAGCACGTCTCCCGCGTCGACATCGTCTACGACGAGACCCTCGGGCTCGAGGGCCGGGCGCGCTACTACGACAAGGCCGGCGCGCTCGTCGACATGATCCAGAGCCACCTGCTGCAGGTGATGGCCGTCGTCGCGATGGAGGCACCCGCCTCGATCGACGCCGACGACCTCCGCACGCAGAAGGAGCTCGTGCTCCGCGCCGTCCGCCCGTGGGGCGGCGACGTCGTGGCCGCCGGCAAGCGCGCCCGGTACACCGCGGGGACGATCGGCGAGCGCTCGCTGCCCTCGTACGTCGACGAGGACGGCGTCGACCCCTCGCTCGGCACCGAGACGCTCGCCCAGCTCACCCTCGAGGTCGCGAACTGGCGCTGGGCCGGTGTGCCGTTCACGCTCCGGTCCGGCAAGGCGCTCGAGCAGCAGCGGCGCGAGATCGTCATCACGTTCAAGGACTCGCCGCACGTGCCGAACGGGTTGTCCGGCGCCGAGCGGCCGGACAAGCTCCGCATCTGGATCGCCCCGGACGAGATGCAGCTCGAGCTCAACGTCAACGGCCCGGGCGACCCGTACACGATCGACCACACCTCGCTGACGACGACGTTCAACCCCGGACGCCTCAGCGCGTACGGCGAGGTCCTCGCGGGGGTGCTCGAGGGCGACGCCACCCTGTCGGTCCGCGGCGACAGCGCGGTGCAGGGGTGGAAGGTCGTCGAGCCGTTCCTGCAGGCCTGGCGAGCGGGGGAGACCCCGCTCGACGAGTACGCGGCGGGGTCGGCCGGTCCCGAGACGTGGGACAACATCGACTGCTGATGCGGTGACGGACGGGAGGCGGGGGGGGCGCGGGGCCCCCCCCCCCCCCCCCGCCCCGGGGGCCGCGCCCGGGGCGCCCACCAGGGGGGCCCGGCGGCGGGGGTG